>UQFC01000061.1 GCA_900540335.1 uncultured Clostridium sp.
CCGATTTTTAAAGTTTTGGATATACCTCATTCATAATCGCATCCATCAACTGATTTGTATTCCGGCTTTCTGCAAACAGACTGACCACTGCGTTTCTCTCCCGGAACACAATGGAGTATTGTCCATATTTCCCGTCTGCCCGAAAACTGTTTTCCGGGCCTCGCCAGAACAGATAACCATATCCATAGGAATCTCGGTCATTCTCTGCCTGTCTAGAAGAGCTCTCCCGAATCCACCCTTTTGAAAGCAACTGTTTTCTATTCCATTCCCCATCCCGCAAATACAACATTCCCAGTTTATGCAGTTCAGAGACTGTTAAAAACAATCCGCCTGCTCCAAATGTGTACCCTAGAGGATCTACCTCCCAAACGGTTCTTCGTATTCCCAACGGCGTAAAAAGCCGCGGCTCCAAATAGGAAAGAAGATTGCAGCCCGCTCTCCGCTGTACCAGAATTCCTGCAAGGTATGGGCCTGCATTACTGTAAACAAAACGGCTGCCCGGTTTATCTGAAAAAGGCTGTCTTAAACAAGCCCTTACCCAGTCATTCTCCTTCATATAAGGGCGCTGACGCCCCATCAGAAATCCCGTTTCCTGACCAAGCTGCATAGTCAGCAGATCCCGCACCGTTGCCAGCTCCAGGTTTTCATCCAACTTCTTAGGAAGTTCTTCCCGAAATGCGTCAACCAGTTTCTCATCCAGGGAGATCAGACCTTCCTGAACTGCAAATCCCACTGCACAGGACGTAAAACTCTTGCTGGCTGAATAAATATTCCTGCGACAGTCCTCATCCCAGTAATTCTCATAGACTGTATCCCTTTCAATGGAAATCTTCATTCCTAAAACCCGCAATTCCTCAGCCCGACATTCAAACTGTTCCAAATCCACTCTAATCCTCTCCTTTAAACAAACTCCTCAAAAAATCCCTCTGGAATCTCATAGGAAATCTCATAACTGGTTCCCGCCTTTGGATCTCCTCCCTTATAGCGAACCCAGCCTGGGAATTCCGCCATCGGCATTTCTCCACCTGTCTCCGCAATTTTTCCATACAGAGTTTCTGACGGATAGGTTCCCGTGGTACACCAGGTATCCAGCCATTCCAGATAATTCATAGAAATTCCGCTGCAGTGTGTTGCCGACGGCATACAGTAAAATTTCAGGAAACGATCCACCTGATCCTGACCGTATTTTTTCACATATCCCTGATACTGAGATATAATCTGCCAGGGACTGATGGACATGTCATTCCAGCTGGTAAATAAAATCATTTTTCCCCCATGAGCAATAAAATCATCCAGCTCCGGCTGATTCACATCGTAAGATGCAGATGCCTCCATCAGCATTTTATACAATTCCGGATCCGGATTGCGGTAATCATGATCAATCAGCTTCCAGCTCCTGTCTTTTGTAATAAAATATTTAAATACACCGTCTGAGCGATCTCCGTGATGAACATTATATCTTGTATCTAACGGCTCCCGCGGAACCGGATCCGGACCCAGATCCATCAATCCCCCCTCAAGAGCAGAACATCCATAATATGTATTTATGCCATTTGGCATTGCATACTCCAGTTCAAATCCTTTCTCATAAATTTCTATTGTATGCAACTGAGCCTCTGTCAAATGATATTTATCCCGAATCATTTCTATAAAAGCATGGCGATTTGCCCGGGCGGCATAAATATTGGATACAATTCCGTCCCGAATTCCGTCCAGCTCATCATACCACTCAATTGCATCTCTCTGGATTGCGGCAACGGTCTTCTCGTCTATAAATCCATCAGAATAGGGATGGGTATTTTCCTCGTAACTGTCGTATACCGCTTTGGAAAGCAGGGCGCCCCATATCCGCAAAAGAACAAAGCTGGAGGCCGGATCTGCACAGAAAATGCCATCATAATCTTTTCCATAAGAAACGGCGCACTCCAGAGCCTCTCTTCCCCCTGCTGAACCGCCTGCAAAATATGTCCTCTCAGCATCCTCTCCGTAACATTTCTTTACAACAAAATGCATCACTCCATTTGTTTTTATCAAATGCAGGCGTATATAATTTTGAAGGGACTCTTTGTTTGATGCAAAATCCGCCGACATGGGATCCTTAGACTGATGACCGGAATCATCTCCAAAAACTACAAATCCATGCTCTGCCGGGTTATATTCTGACATCAGAAGTTCTTTTTCCAAAGCAGGAATCTGCCCGTTATTTGCTCCTCCGCCAACCTGTACACTTCTTTTATTCCAATGAAAAGGCAGAAGAATTTTCCACTCAATATTCGGAGCATTCCTGTCAACGGGATAAATTACACCAGTCACCTCCAGGTACTTCTCCCTTCTTAACCGGGTTTCTTCTTCTCTGACAGCAAGAATCCTTCCCCCTCTGGTCTCTGCCTTCATTGCAGTCTGGGGAATCTCTGTCCCCGCCAGCTTCATCGCTGCCTGTCTGTCAAGAACACCCCAGGTCTGCGTTAATTTTTTCTCTGATACCTGATAATCTTTCATGGCCTTTCCGCCTATTCCTTTCAGGCATTTTATTATTTATAAATCCTTTTCGTTATATCAATAATATCCTGAACCGGAACAGAACGATAGCCCCCAACTCTTGTTACAATAACAAACTCCCAGGTAATTGGCCTGGAGCCTACGGAAAACAGCTCCACCTCCTGATCCTGAGGTGCCTGAAAGTCAGACACAAGAGCAACTCCAAAGCCCTGGCAGACCATTTTCCAAATGGTGTCAATCGATGAAAACTCGATTGTTTTCGGTGACATTCCATAGGTTCTCATAACCTTATCTGTCACAGTCCGAAGTCGGGAACCATTGTTCAGCAAAAGAAATATCTCCCCCTCCTGCTGGCGAATATCTATCCAGGGATACCGAAAACCATATTTATAAACTCCCTTCAGGTTTCTGTTTCTGGGAACAACCAGACAAATTTCTTCTGAAGAAACAACCTCTGTATGAAATTCTCCCCGCAGCTCTTCCCTGCCGTCTCCAGTCATCATTGCAACCTGTATTTCACCCGTTCTGAGCATTTCCTCCAGCCGGGCTGCCGTTTCCTGATAAATGTGAAGATCAAACTTAGGATATTTTTTATAAAATTCAGGAATAATCTCAGGGAATATATTTTTTCCTCTGCCGTAGGTAGAACCAATAGCAAGAGAACCGCTCTTCAGCTCCTTGATATCTGCAATCTGTTCACGAAAATTCCGATCCTGCTCCAGTATTTGCTTTGCGTATTTTAAATACTGTTCGCCTGCATAAGTGGGAATCATCTTTTTTCCGATCCGCTCGAAAAGTAAAATGCCGTATTCTTGTTCTGTCCGTGCAAGAAATTTGCTCAATGCCGGCTGAGAAATAAAAAGATTTTCTGCCGCTTTTGCAATTCCTTGTACCTTCGCAATTTCAACAATATATTTCTGTTCTTTTAAATCCGCCATAAGCCACCATCCTTTCCTCTGCAGAAAAGCCTGCCCTAAAAAAAGACAGGCGTTTTCTTATTTTCTATTATAAAAAGAATGGCTGCACATGAAAAGCATCTTTTTAAAACGGGATTGCTCCAATCAGCAAAGATCCGGCAAAGCATACAGTGCAAATCAGCATTGCCCATTTAAACGAGAATTTCCAGTGATCTTTAAACTCAATTCCGGAAAGTCCAAGTCCTATATACATAGCTGCTGTAGCCGGATTTACAAAAACCTGAGGAACAAAAGTCATCAGATAAGCAGCCGCAGCCTGAAGCGGAGTAATATAATCTGACGCAATGGACTGAAGCATCGGAACGATTGTGTAGGCACACGCCTCGTGATTCAGCCCCATAGCGCTCAGAGGACCCCAGAGAAATCCCATGATGGTATTAATATGAGCTGCTGTACCGCCGGACAGAATCTCAGATACAACCTGTACCATTGAATCCTTCATCGGACTGTTATTTAAAACACCGGTAAATACACCGGAAGCAAACAGTACGCTTACCATGGTAAGAACTGTCGGTGCATAAGATTTCAACCGTTCTGCCTGCTGCTTTGCTCCCGGATAATTGACAATCAGGCTGATTGATGCTGCAGCCATAAAACAAAGGAAGGTAGGAAGACCGGATACAAACATCGCAATAACTACCAGAATAATCATAACTACGTTAAACACAAACAGACGCGGTCTTAATAATTCTTTTTCTTCCTCTGTCTTATCTGCTACACGGAATAAATCCGCAGGTTTTACTCCAGCCGGAAGACCTGCTCCTCTTTTTTTCTCCTGTGCTGCATAATACAGGGCAATCAGGAAACAGCAGATTAATCCGATAATCATACCGGGAAGCTCGGCTATCATAATGTCTGTAGCAGAAATTCCAAATCCTGCTGCCAGACGGCCACAGGGGCCGCCCCAGGGAAGACAGTTCATAACACCAGCTGTCAGAGAAACCAGACACATTAAAACAATCGGTCTCATTTTTAATTTCTGGTAAATCATTAAAAATGGCGGAATTACAATCAGAAAAGTTGTTGCGCCAGATCCATCTGAATGACCTACCATTGTTGCCAGAACGGTCAGGATGCAGACTGCTGTAACACTTTTCGCACCCAGCATCATCTTTCCTACCAGTCTGTCAAATACACCGGCGTCCATCATAACACCAAAGAAAATTATTGCAAAAGTAAACATTGCCGCATTGCTGACCTGTCCCTTCAGTCCTGCTGTTACCCATTCAGAAAGGTCGGCAAAGGTCGGTCTCATAATCGCTGCAAATACAATGGGAATTACAATCATCGGAATTGAAGGAGTAAATTTTCCCGATACCAGAACTGCCGTCAAAACTAGCATCATGGTAAATCCAAGTACTGCATATACCGTCACACTCATATCATGCCTCCATATTATTTTTTTGTTATGAATTCATAAACCTGATAATCTGATTATATAGAATTTCATGATATATGTAAAATGTTATTTAAAATCACCTTTTAATAATATTGTGTTATCATTTTTTGTTAGTATTTCACAAGTTTTTTATCATTTTTTCGTAAATTCCGAATTTTTCTTCATTATTTGGTATAAAATGTTATGAAAATCATAACGCAAACAGCTCCTTCCTGCAAAAAAGTCAGTACTTTTCCCGGCTCTCTGCAAGAAGGAGCTGTCTATTGCTCCACGTCTCTAACAGACTCTTATTTATTTTTCAGAAGCTGCTGCATGAGCAAATATCCCGGCTCCACATAAACTCCGGTGCTCTCTCCTGTTTTCTCTGTGTACGTATCAATTCCCGAATCTGTCACATCTGTACTGCAGTACAGCAGGTAGGGAATCGGATCGGAAATATGGGTCTTAATGGAAATCGGAGTGGGATGATCCGGCATTACCAGGATGGAATAATCCTCTCCGGCCTCCTCCAGTCCCTTTAACAGCGGTCCTACAATATCCTGATCAATCCGCTCGATGGCCTGAATCTTTCCTTCCAGATCCCCGTGATGGCCGCACTCGTCCGGCGCCTCCACATGAATATAAACCAGATCCTGGCCATCCAGCAGAGTCTTTAAGGCAGCCTCTCCTTTTCCCTTGAAATTCGTATCAATGTTTCCGGTTGCGCCCTCTACCTCGATTACCTTCATTCCTGCACACAGGCCGATTCCCTTAATCAGATCCACCGCAGAAATAACAGATGCCTTCACACCATAGGCCGCCTCAAAACCGGTAACTCCCGGTCTGGTTCCCTCGCCCCACAGCCAGATGGAATTGGCAGGATTCAGCCCTCTTGCAATTCTGTCACGGTTAACCGGATGATCCTTCAAAATCTCATAGCTGCGCTTCATTAAATCCAGAATCACCGGATTCTGCGGAAGATATTCCGTTATCTTCCGGTCTGAAATATCGTGAGGAGGAGTCAGATTCAGTCCAACCGGTCCCTGGTGCCAGATCATGCAGTGACGGTAGCTGATGCCCGGATAAAACAGGATTTCATCCGTCCGGAAAGCCGCGTCCACTGCGCGGATCAGCTCTGCCGCCTCTGCAGTCGTAATCTCGCCGGAGCTGTAATCCACCATGGTTTTCTCTGCATACTCTGCTTCATCAGACAGAGTAACCAGATTGCACCGGAAAGCCACATCGGTATCCTCCATCTGAATGCCAATGCTTACGGCCTCCAGAGGGGAACGTCCCGTGTAGCATTTCAGAGGATCATAGCCCATTGCAGACAGATTCGCCACATCGCTTCCAGGCTTCAATCCATCCGGCACAGTCTTTACCATGCCCAGACGGCCTCCCCTGGCAAGCCGGTCTATGTTCGGTTTCTTTGCCACCTCCAGCGGAGTCTTTCCGCCTAAAGCCTCCACCGGATAATCTGCCATTCCATCTCCAAGCATTACAATATACTTCATATCCTTGTCCTCTCTCCCCGTTTTTATTTTCAGCCGGAGCTTCCTCCCGGCTGTATCCCAGACACAAGGCCTGTTTGTTCTTTTATTCAGCCTTTTATGAGCGTTTTTTCTAGCGGGCCTGCAGGCCTTCGGCAATCATCTGCTCCATCAACGCCCTCAGCTCATCTACCACAGGTCCCGGCCCTCTGTGTCCCTCGTCCACAGTAATATCGGCATATTTTTCATACAGAGGGACGCGCTCCCGGTACAGATCCATCAGTGTCATTCCGTTTTTTAAGGCGACACCTCTGTCCTTCAAATCTCCCAGACGCTGTTCCAGTTCCGGATAATCCAGTTTTAAGTAAACCACTGTGCTTATTTTCTTTAAATGCTCCATTGCAGCCGGTCCGTAAATGACACTTCCTCCCGGCGCAATCACAGACCGGGTCACATCCAGCCGGCTGTTAATCTCTTCTTCTACCTTCAGAAATCCCTCGGTTCCCTGTTCTTCAATGATTTCCTTCAGCAGCTTTCCCGTTTCTTCCTGAATCACAATATCCACATCTACAAAAGAATAGCCCAGCCGCTTTGCCAGCAGTACGCCGATGGTGCTCTTGCCTGATGCAGGCATTCCTATCAGTGTTATATTTGATTTCATCCTATTGTGTCTCCCGTGTCTGTTCTGATTTTTCTATTCTCTTCCGAAGCCTTTTCCGGACCGTTCTGCATCCCGGTTATTTTCCGGATTTCTTCTCCGACTTTGCCCGGAACTGCTTTTCCGGACTCTTTCCGGATTCCTTCTCTGACTTTCCCCGGAACTGCTTTTCCGGGCTCTTTCCGGATTTCTTCTCCGACTTTGCCCGGAACTGCTTTTCCGGTTTTTTTCCGGTTTTCTTCTCTGACTTTCCGCCGGACTGCTTTTCCGGGCTCTTTCCGGATTTCTTCTCCGACTTTCCCCGGAACTGCTTTTCCGGTTTTTTTCTTACGGAATATCCAAAAGTACCGATTTTTTCTCCCAGTTCAAAATAGGTTCCATGGGAGTAGGCTACCAGTCCCGCATCATTCAAATGAAAGGTTCCCTTTTCATCCATATACCGTCTGTCAACGGAAACTCCCACAACCTCTGCCAGAAACATATCGTGAGTCCCCAGAGGGATCACCCGGGTTACCCGGCACTCCAGACTCACCGGGCACTCTGCAATTCCCGGCGCCTCCACATGCTGAGACGGCTGCGGTGTCAGATGCAGCTCCTTAAATTTATCCATATCCCGTCCGGACCGGACGCCGCAGGTATCCATTGCCGCTGTCAAATCCCGGCTTACCAGGTTGATGACAAAGGAACCTGACTCCCTGATAATATCATAAGAATACCGTTCCTTTCGAATCGATACAGATACCATAGCCGGATCTGAACAAACCGTTCCCGCCCAGGCCACGGTGATAATATTGGGCCGCTCTCCCGGTCTCTGGCAGCTCACCATAACTGCCGGAACCGGATACAGCATATTGCCCCCTCTCCAGTGCTCTTTTTCCACCAAAAGTCCTCCTTCCCTGCTGCCGCCCTGATGCTTATTCCTCACACGCAATCATAATAGCCGGAATCAGCTGCTTCTTTCTGGATACAACACCTGGCAGCTCTACTGTGCCGCTGGCTGAATCTCTGGCCTCCTCGGTATTTTCCTCCAGATGGAAGGCATTGGTCAGCATAGACAGGGCTCCTGCGCCTTCATAAAGCAGGATCGTAGACTCATTCAGAATATTGGTCAGCATAAAGAACATCATGTCTACGCCATGCTCCCTGTGAGCCTTTTTCAGATACGGCAGAAGACGTTCCTTCAGGCTTTCCAGCTCATCTGCATTCAGAGAACTGATCTGGCCTACTCCAAAGGATACCTTGCCGGAATTAAAACGCTTAAAGTCCTGATAGAAAATCTCGTCATCTGTTTTTGACTTCAGATTGCTGCCTGCAGAGAACATTTCTCTGGCATACTGATTAATATCAATTCCCGCCTCTCCGGCCAGAGCAAGAGCCGCCATTTTGTCAATCTCCGTACAGGTAGGAGAACGGAACAGCAACGTATCTGAAATAATTGCGCTGCACAGAAGTCCCGCAATTTTTTTATCCATGTGGACACTGCTTTCATTATACATCTGGTACACAATGGTTGCCGTACAGCCCAGGGGCTGATTGCGGAAAAATACCGGTGCAATGGTTTCCACGGTTCCCAGCTTATGATGGTCAATAATCTCCAGAATCTCTGCATTTTCGATTCCGTCAACCGCCTGATTTTTCTCATTGTGATCCACCAGAACAAGCTGCTTTCCTCTTGCGCCCAGGAGATTCCGGCGGGAAATCATACCCCTGTACTTTCCGTCCATATCGAGAATCGGGAAATCACGATGGCGTTTGCTTGCCATAACGTCCTTGATATCATCGATGAAATCTCCGTCTTCAAAGGTAATCAGATTCTCTGTTTTCATAAAATAGCTGATAGGCATACTCTGGTTGATCAGACGGGCTGCCGTATAAGTGTCATAAGGTGTGGTAATCACCGTACAGCCCCGCTCCTGAGCCAGCTTCCGGATGGTCATGGACACTGCTGCGCCTTCGCAGACAATAATACAGTCTGCCCCCATCTCAATGGCGCAAAGCTGGGATTCATACCGGTTTCCCAGAATCACCAGATCATGAGGCGCAATATAATATTCCATTAAATCAGGATTGGCTGCTGCAATCAGAACCTTTCCCTGATCAAAATAGGCGTTTTCATCTCCAATGACAAGATGGCCCTCCAGGGTTTCGATAATATTGCTGTACTGGGTCTTTGCCTTGGATAAAATACTGCTGTCCAGCACATTCATGTAGGATTTTGTAATATCACCGACTGTAATCAGGCCCTCGAGAACATTATTGCTGTTTACTGCAGGAAGAGTTACAACATTAGCATCCTGCATCAGATTCCATGCCTTTTTCAGAGAAATATTCCGATCCACACCTGCAGTTTCCCGGATTTCAATATCCCGGACCTGGGTTTTTACATTGCTCACCAGCTCAGGGGCCTCCACCCCGAAATAATTCAGAACAAACTGAGTCTCTTCGTTGATATGTCCTGCTCTGCATGGCACATATTCTTTTCCGGTAATAGAAGTCTTCAGGTTTGCATAGCAGATAGCAGAACAGATAGAATCCGTATCTGGATTTTTATGTCCGATTACAATGGTTTTCCTTTTTTCTACCGGCATTTTTTCACCTCCGCACATTCAATGGGAACACGGTATTTCATAATCTGTTTACAATGTGTTCATAATTTATTCATATATTTTTTTTATACTAAATTCATAGAAAATCAAGGTTGTAACTTGATTTCATAGTCAAATTGCACATAGATTTTTCATAATTGCCCCGGCTGGACGAAAGTCCACCGGGGTCTCCTCATTTTATTCTTCCGTTCGTTTTTTATCCCAGAACCAGTCTCGCTGCGCCATAAATACCTGCGTCATTGCCAAGCTTTGCAAGGCCGATCACTGCTTTATTTTCGGAAATCGGAGTGTAATAATTATAATATTTTGTAATTACATCAATCAGGAACTGTCCTGCCTTGGAAACTCCTCCGCCGATTACAAACATCTGGGGATCCACGGTCATTGCCAGCTGGGCCAGAGTCATTCCCAGATAACGGCCCACCGTTTCCACAACCTCCAGGGCCATCTTATCGCCCTTCTTTGCCTCATCCAGAACATCCTTCGCTGTTACTGCATCACCAAAAGCTCTCATAGAGGACGGCTCGTCGCTGGCTGCCATTTTTCTTCTTGCCTCTCTGGCAATTCCCGTAGCACTTCCGATCTGCTCCACGCAGCCGATACCGCCGCAGTTGCATTTCTCCGTTTCTTCATCCCGGATATGGATATGTCCAATCTCTCCGCCCAGGCCATGCTTGCCTGCTACGATCTTTTCATCAATAATGACACCGCCGCCGACACCGGTTCCCAGAGTAACCATAATGATATCTGTAAAGCCCATGCCGCCGCCCTGCCACATTTCACCAAGGGCTGCTACATTGGCATCATTTCCGCTTTTAACCAGAATCCCGTCTAAAAAGCTGCTCAACTGGCTCTGAGGATTCACATTGTGCCATCCCAGATTCACACAGCGCTCAACCTGTCCGTCAGGCAGTACCGGTCCGGGAACTCCAAGACCTACGCCAACCACCTGCTCCAGATGAATCTGACGCTCTCTCAGCACCTCACGAACAGCCACGGACACATCTTCCAGTATGTATTTTCCGCTGTCTTCCTTTCTGGTGGGAATCTCCCACTTAAATATCAGCTTTCCATCAGTCTGGAACAGGCCCAGCTTTACAGTCGTTCCTCCAACATCCACACCAACACAATATTTTTCCATAGTACCTCTCCTTTTTGGCTACTGATTTTATATGTAGTATAAAAGAAAGAATCGTTGATTGCAAGTAAAAAAGAACCCGGCCCTCTACAGGGCCGGACTCTCATCCACGTTCTATTTAGAATAAGCCTCTTGCAGCCTCAGCCACATGCTCTGCTGTAAATCCAAAATGACGGAACAGCTCTCCTGCCGGCGCACTTGCTCCGAAGCTGCTCATGGTTACTGTCACTCCGTCAAGGCCGGTATACCGATCCCATCCAAAGCCACCCAGAGCCTCTACTGCCACACGGCGGCGTACTTCCTTCGGCAGAACAGACTCGCGGTATTCTGCGCTCTGCTCCTCAAAAATATCCATAGACGGCATGGAAACCACGCGTACCTTCCGTCCCTCTGCAGTCAGCATCTCTTTTGCCTTTACTGCCAGATCTACCTCTGAACCGGAAGCAATCAGGATCACCTCCGGAGTTCCCTCACAGTCATCAATAACATAACCGCCCTTTAAGGCATCTCTGCTGCTTCCTGCTACCGGATTCAAATTCTGTCTGGACAGAACCAGTGCCGTAGGTGTCTCCTTGGATGCCAAAGCGCTGTACCATGCTGCAGCTGTCTCCACAGCATCACAGGGACGAATCACATGGAAATTAGGCATTGCACGGAACATAGCCAGCTGCTCAATCGGCTCATGGGTCGGTCCATCCTCACCTACACCGATACTGTCATGAGTAAATACAAAGGTCAGCGGCAGCTTCATCAGTGCAGAAAGACGAGCCATGGGCTTTACATAATCACTGAATACAAAGAAGGTTGCCACATAGCTGCGCAGGCCGCCGTGAAGCATCATACCGTTTCCGATTGCTGTCATAGCCAGCTCACGAACACCGAAATGCAGGTTGCGTCCGCTTCTGTCTTCTTTGGAAAAATCTCCGGCTCCGGTCATGGTTGTCTTGTTGGAGGGGCCGAGATCTGCAGAACCGCCCATCAGGTTGGGCATCATATCCTTCAGTCTGTTAATAATCTTTCCGGACAGACTTCTGGTAGCCTCTGCCTTTTCACCTGCTGCCCAGAAGCTCTCATCCTCCCACAGCTTCTTCAGCACATCATCTGCTCCGCCGAAGTACTGGTTCCACAGAGCCTCCATCTCCGGATACTCTTCACAGTAAGCGGCAAACATTACCTTCCATGCTGCTTCATTTTCAGCCAGACGCTCTGCAGCCTGATTGAAATGATCATATACCTCCTGCGGTACAAAGAACGGCTCCTGGGACGGCCACTGCAGAGTTTCTCTCAATGCAGCCACATTTTCCACTCCCAGAGGCTCTCCGTGAGCGCTGGCCTTACCCTGCTTTGCCGGGCAGCCGTATCCGATCTCAGTGCGGATTGTAATGAAGGAAGGACGCTCTGTATCAGCCTTTGCCTCTTCAATCGCGCGGCCGATAGCCTCCAGGTCATTGCCGTCTTCTACCAGAAGAGTCTGGAAGCCAAATGCCTCCATACGCTTTGCAACGTCCTCACGGAAAGCCAGATCCGTATCTCCCTCAATGGAAATCCTGTTGGAATCGTATAAAACGATCAGCTTGTCCAGACCCAGAGTGCCTGCCAGAGAAAATGCCTCGGAAGAAATACCTTCCATCATACATCCATCTCCGCCCAGGGCATAGATATAATGATCTACTACCGGATAGTTCTCCTTGTTAAATACAGAAGCCAGGTGAGCCTGAGCAATCGCCATACCTACAGCCATACCCATACCTGCGCCTAAAGGACCTGTTGTTGCCTCTACGCCCACGGTATGACCATACTCCGGATGTCCCGGAGTCAGAGAATCCAGCTGACGGAAACGGGTCAGCTCCTCCTTGGACAGATTGCCATAGCCAAACAGATGAAGCAGAGAATATAAAAGCATGGAGCCATGGCCGCCGGACAGTACAAAACGGTCACGGTTTTCCCATGTGGGATCTGCCGGATTGTGGTTCATATGATTCATCCAAAGCTCATATGCCATCGGCGCACAGCCGAGCGGCAGCCCCGGATGTCCGGAGTTGGCTTTCTGAATTGCATCCGCTGAAAGAACACGGATGGCATTAACGGACAAGTTGTCGATCGTAGTCATTGGTAGAACCTCCTGTAATATGGTTTGTCATGTAAATTATATGTTATCGTTTCTGAAATTCTGTTGCCTGATATTATCTCAGCTTAATTTCCCGCATTTGCTGAGGACCTGTCACAATCAGCGTATCCGGCATCCGCCCTTTTCGGATTTTGGAAACCGCGAAATCAAAAGTAGCATACAGCTTTTCTACGCCTGCAGTATTAAAGATTCTGCACGATTCCTCATTATACAAAATAATCAGATCTCCGTCAATATCCGCATGGGTATATTCATAGTTAAATTCCCGTGTAAATACTGGTGTTCCGTCTTTTTCATATACCATAAGACGCCGCGAATACTCTCCTGTTGTATTCTGCACAATAACAGCTGCATACTGTTCGGAACAGAATACACTCTGGATTTCTTCTTCTATCATAACCTGTGTTACCAGCTCCGGAGACGCCAGGTTTCTGGAAGTAAAAAAGCTCAGTCCGTTTCCGGAAAATGCGCAGGAATAAGGCGCTTCCATATAGGTCACCTCAGGAACCATAGTCCCTGAAAAAATATCGTCAAATCCGCCGACCAGACGGTTCGGAACGCTTTTTCCCACTTCAGAGAAATCGTAAAATACCACTCTGGACCGCAGCTCCCCGCTTTCAATATAAGCGTATGAGCACATCAGCTGGGTTCCGTCCTGGGAAAGAGAAATATCCAGAGGATACCCGTCTCCGCCCATCACTGTTTTCACCGTAACCTCCAGCTGGGTTCCGTCCTTGCGGAAAAAAACAATATAACTGGACGTACTGTCCTCCAGAACCGCCGCCGTAACTCCTGTGGCAGATATGGCGACTCTGGTAATCGGAAGAACTGTGGAAGCCTGTCCGACCCGTCCGTTCTCCCCGCAGATATAAATGCTGTTTCCCTGACGGTCTGCAATGGCCGCATAAGAACCATTCACTGCCGCTATGGGATTTTTCATCTCAAAGCTTTCTGTCCAGACGTTTTTCCCTTTGGCATCTATATAAGAAGCTCCGTCCTTGGTATACTTCAGGACATTGGAACCAAAGCTCTCATAACCCACCAGGCTTCCCTGATTTAAATCTGCCTGCCATACTGTCTCGTAGCTGGTATAGCTGTAATTTCTCTGGTAGTAAAACCAGCCGCCGACTGCTCCTCCCAGAAGAAGCACCACAGCTGCCGCTGTCAGCAGTCTTCGGCCTCTGGCCTTCTTCAGAGCTCTGCGGGCCGCCTCTTCTCCATCCTCCTCATAAGACGCGGGACGGTTCTGCTGCCGCTGGCGTCCCGGCGGCTCCGGATAGCTGCCCTGTCCGCCCGGGCTTTTATTCTCATCTGACCAGGCGGGATTCGTCACTACCCTCTGGCGCAGCCGCTGCTTTTTGTTTTCCCGGCTCATCGAGTTAAAATCACTCATTCTTTTCTTTCTCCTGAAAAATGAACATACTTAAATTAAGTATACCTCATTTTAAAGTGCGGGTAAAGAAGTTTTACCGCCTGCAGGCATAATTACATCTTTTAATTCCCGGCGGCAGGCAGATAAAGTTCCTGGCCCGCAGAAAGTCTGTTCTCATCATCCAGCCCGTTCCACAGACAAATCTGTCCGATCGGTTCCATACTGTGATAACGCTCCATACAGATTCCGTAAAGTGTTTCCCCTCTTTTTACCGTATACTGCACTGCGTCCGCCGGAATCTGAACAGGAACTGTTTCCGGCCCGCTTTCCTGGAGAACCGCTGCTTCCTGCGCCGCGCCGCTTTCCTGGACATTCTCTGTTTTCGCCGCCGCTCCGCTCTCCTCCGGCAGCGATGTTCCTGACCCAGCAGCCGCTCCGCCGCTTTCCGTCTTCCCGGTTTCTATAAACAGATTCTGATTTTCTGTGCCGGCGGCAGTGGCATTTCCTCCCATTCCTCCTGTCAAAACGGAATTCTGTGAGGAAACAGTCCCGCTTCCTTCTGTTTCAATTACAATTCCCGCCTGGGTGGGATATACCTGTCCCGGCACCTCCTCGATTTCCACCTCATCTCCGCTTTCCCCTGTCGTCAGTGCATTCGACCATTTCTGCCAGGTTCCCTCCGGAACCGCGGAGGCAATCACCGTCTCCATTGTTTTCATTTTCTGATAATTATTAAAGCTGACTACACCGCCAGCCAGCACCAGCACCGACAGGACACCGCAGGCTGTCCCCAGCACATTGACTGCAGAACGCGTCCGGACTGCCTCTGTTTTTTTATCCTCCATTTTCTGCCGGAAATCGCGAATCACAGTATCCCTGCTTCCTGTCTCAACCCGTCTGGCATCCTTGCGGGAAACCATATAATCCTGCATCATCTGATTTCTTTCGTAATAAATGCAGTACCCCTGGAGACGGTAAAATCCGTCCTCGGACGCCATGTAGACCGCCTCATCTCCCTCCAGACCGCTGTTTAAATACATCAGCTGATATTTTCCTGCAAAATACTGACTGTGCTGTTTCCAGTAATTCAGCGGACTTAAAGTGCTTCCCTGGGCTCCGCATAAAAACCACCCCAGAATACTCCTTTTCGGAAACATCTGCTCCATTACCTCATAGGCTTTTTTCCAGGCCTCCTCCGTAAATTCTGCCTTTTGGCCTTCCCGGGCCACATTCTCCATCTCCAGCGCCCCGTCTGCAAACAGAAAAGGAATGCCGTCCTGAACCCGGCATTCTCCCACCAGAAGCCCCACCCGCAAATCCTGTCCGCCGGTGGGATACAATCGCTTCAAATACGTATTGACATAATCCTCCACATAAAGCTTCACCGCCTGATCCCGTTCCCCTATCTGCCGGATGTTTTTCGGCAGCCTGGGATAAGGGTTGTACAATTCTCCCATAATCTCACCCCACTGCTTATTTTTCTTCTATCTGAAAAATCATAGCACAGTCCCGGTGTGGATTTTGTCAAATTGCGGCAGGAATTTCTAAAAACTGTTCGACAAAAAATATGCTGCTGCTGATATAATCGGCCATCCGCATAACAACAGAAAGGCGTACACTCTGCAGCATCAGAGGATCCGCATTCCTGCAGCCGCCGACAATGCCGGTAATAAAAATATCGCCTACCTCCTGCAGATCCTTGCAGACTCCAAGTCCCGGCCGTAAAGCGCCTCTGCCCAGAGTCACACAGCCCACATGCTCCGCACTTCCCACAGAAGCATCTACCGCCACAATTACATGATTGGGAAAACACCGCTCAATCATGGCAACCGACTGTTCCAGATTCATGGCATGAACAGGCCGTTCCAGAGTTCCTACAATCTCCATCCTTCTGACCTTCTGTTCTTTTAATTTATATCCAATCAGGGGGCCCAGACTGTCTCCGGTGGATCGGTCTGTCCCGATGCATAAAAACACAACTCCATCCCGGCTCTCTTCTGCCCGAACCTCCTCAATCATTCTGTGAAGCAGTTTTCCGCAAAGCTCTGCATCCTCCGCCTGCCGGGAATCAAAATAATAAATCTCTTTGTCCGTTTTCCGGATTCTCTTCCATCTCACCTTCATGCCATTCCGCCTGTACTGTTTTTGTTATTCCTATTATAAGCAGAAGACAGATAATTTATACTTGTGAGATTCTGCGGCAAAGCTCCCTTCCACCGCATGAGGATTCACACGGAACGATTTTGATTTCCCGGGAATCTGTTTTCTGGAAAATCAAATAAGAAAGAAGCTCGCTCGCGAGCTTCTCCGCCTGCGGCGG
>UQFC01000062.1 GCA_900540335.1 uncultured Clostridium sp.
TTGTATTTTGCTGCGAAATTCAGGTACAGATCTGCGATACGGGCAATCTGCTCCGGATACAGAGAACCAAAGCTGTCCACAATGTAGATAACATCAACCGGTGTCTTGCCAAGCATATCAAGTGCAACCTTGATGTCTTCCTCCTGTGAATTCGAGATTGCCATAATATTACAGCTTGTCTCGTATCCCTTCTTTGCCGCATCCTCTACCATGTCGATTGCTTCCGGCATCTGATGGATGTATGCTGCCACACGGACTAAATCAACCGGTGAATTTACCTTCTCATCGAAATCGTTCTTGTCATGACGCCCGATATCTGCCATGATTGCAAGCTTTAAGTCTGTGTCGTTTTCTCCAACGATCTCACGGATATGGTCATCACTACAGAATTTCCATTTACCGAACTTCGATTCATCAAATACCTTTTTTGATGCACGATATCCCATCTCCATATAGTCAACACCTGCGTCGATATTTGCCTGATACAATGCTTTTACAAAGTCATCTGTGAAATAGAAGTCATTCACCAGTCCACCGTCAAGGTCGCATCAACAACTTTGATACTCTCCCGAAATCCAAGTAAATTTGATAATTCTTTCATGTCTTTGTTCCTCATCTTTCTTTCTCTGCCGCGTTACTGCTTTAATGCATTAAAGAGAATATGGATACTATAGCAGAGATTCTGTATATAGTCAACCCGCTTTTGAAATATTATTCCACAAAATAGAAAAAGCGCCTGCGTATGGCGTTAACAGGCGCTTTTTATGACAGCAATATTTATTCACTGTCAGTCGAGAGGAAGTCTCGAATCTATACAAAATACTGATGGCGCAGTATTGTATAGCGTATATAATTGTTATAACACTATGTATATAGGAAATCTATGCATGTATCTCGTTGTTTTTGTAAGCTTGTGCATATTGTGCTTCCTGTGCATTGATATGACTTTCCCCATGTTTTGGCAGGTAGATGCCGTTGATCTGCTCTCTTGCCTTCTGGTCATCCTCGTAGAACAATTCAAAATCGTCGAGAATCCGGGCTTTGATTGCAGGATCATATACAGGAGCCGCTACCTCTACACGGTGAACGGTATTCCGTGTCATAAAATCGGCTGAAGCAATATACACCTTCGGGTCATCTTTGCCGAATATATAGATTCTGGAATGTTCCAGAAATCTTCCGACAATGCTGATGATCCGGATATTATCCGTCTCTCCTGCTACACCTGCTTTCAGACAGCAGATTCCACGCACGATCATGCGGATTTTCACGCCGGCTTTACCGGCATCAATAAGCTTGTCGATGATCTTCTTATCCGTCAGGGAATTGATTTTCACACCGACATAACCTTCTTTTCCTTCCTTCGCCTTTGCAATTTCTTCATCGATCATTGCAAGGACTTTATTCTGCAGGCAGTTCGGAGCTACAAGCAGATGTTGTGTCTCATCGACTGTAGTTCCCATTGACAGATGGTTGAACACATTGGCAGCTTCATTTCCAATATCTACTGAAGATGTGATCAGAGAATAGTCAGTATAGATACGGGATGTCTTCTCGTTGTAATTACCGGTACCGATCTGTGTGATATATTCGATTTTATTATTTCGCTTTCCTGTAATCAGGCAAAGCTTGGAATGTACCTTCATATGATTCAAACCATAGATTACGCGGCATCCGGCATCCTCAAGCTGTCGCGACCAGCGAATGTTATTCTCCTCATCAAAACGTGCCCGGAGTTCGACTAATACAACAACCTCTTTGCCCTGCTCTGCAGCTTCAACCAGTGCTTCAACAATCTTCGAATCGCTGGCAAGACGATATAAGGTCATCTTGATTGATACGACCTCCGGATCATTTGCAGCCTCATTTAAGAGCTGGATAAAAGGCTTCATGCTCTCATATGGATAAGACAGGAATAAATCATGCTCTCTGGCCTGCTCCATCACAGGGCGTGTCCGGTCTATCATAGCCGGCTGCTGTGGCACGCGGCGTTCGTAAAATAAATATTTTTCATTTCGAAGCAGATCTTCCACCTTGAATAAGAAGGACAGGTCAAGTGGTGAGATGGAATGAAATACCTGCTTTTTTGTGAGCCCTAAAAATCCACACATCTTCTCGATGATGGAGTCATTCATCATTCTTGTATATTCCATTCGGAGTGGGCACAAACGGCTTCTTGTACGAAGCACCTTCTCCACACCCTTGCGGTAATCTTTTTCATCATCGTCTAATGCATCATCCACGTCAATTTCCGCACTCCGCAGGATACGGATCAGGGATTTGCTGATTACCTTATACCCCGGGAATACTTCACCAGCAAAATGCAGAATCAATTCTTCCGCAAGCATAAAACGTCTTCCGTCGGAAGAAACCGGGATCATGCGCTTAATGACCGGATTGTTACATGGAATAATGCCAATCTTCGTATTGTTCGATTTTGTGCGTAGCTCTACCACAGCGTAGATTTCCTTGTTACGTAAGAATGGGAACGGCTGACGTTTGCCAACAACCTGTGGCGAGATAAAGGGCTGGATCTCATTCTCAAAGTAAATCTTCATGGAATCCTGCTCATCCTCATTCAGATCCTTATACAAAAGCTCCTTGACACCATATTCTTCCATCTCATACATCAGGCGCAGATAGATTTCATCCTTCTTCTCGCGAAGCTTCTTCTCCTTGACGATAATACGGTCAAGCTGCTCCTGACAGGTCATATTCGTCTTATTTTCGCGTACTTTACTGTCTTTTCCTGCGTCTAACGAACCGACACGCACCATTAGGAACTCATCGAGATTGCTTTGGAAGATTGACACGAACGACAGACGCTCACAGAGCGGATTGTTCTCGTCCACTGCTTCCTCCAATACTCTTTTATTGAACTTTAACCAGGAAAGTTCCCGGTTATCATAGATTGTTTCCTGTAACATATTATTTTCCTCCGTATTTTGAATTATCGTTTCTGTTTCTTTATTACGTTTTTTTAATATCTTACGAAACAGTTTTTTTATTTTATTGAATATTATTCCAAGATGTGATGTTTCCATTGAAGATACCTTTCAATTCATCTTTTGTTACCTGATTGATTGGATTATCCTTTTGGACAATTACTGCGATTCCATCGGTTGCAATCACGGTTGACTCAACAAGGTCTCTCTCATAATCTTTCAAGCTGCGCGATACCATCGCTATATCGCATTTTCCTTCCATGGCATCATTCAGACCCTTCGTAGAATCTGTCGCATAAACACGGATGGCTGCATTCTTATTTACTGCCATATATGCATCTGCCAGTTCCGTAAGCAGATCTGCCATAGAGGAAGACCCCCGGATACTGAGAGTCCCCTGTGCATCCGGATCCGCAAGAAACGATGTTTCTTTTGCAACCGGCACATATGTTTCACCGACAATCTTCTGGCCTGCTCCACAGATATATTTTACAAAATCATCCCGCAATGCATTCGGGCTTTCTACCCATACAAGTGTAAAATCTCTGGTCAACGGATACGCATGATCTGCGATACTTTCTCTGGTACAGACAATTCTATCTACAGCAAGTGCTTTGGAATCTCCCTGCATCTGTCCGTAGGATACATATCCGATTCCGTTTTTTGATTCATTAATAGTGCTCGCCATGGCGCTTCCGCTTGTCAAAACCGTACACTGTTTTATGTCCTTGTATTTATCCACGTTGTCTTCAGACATGGAAATCCCGAGATATTCTTCAAACTGGTTTCTGGTACCGGAACCATCCTCACGAACCTGTACCGAAATCACACCAAGGGAAGAAGCGTCTCCATTTGTTCCTGTAAATGCATAGTCCTGCGTTTCTTTTTTTTCACAGCTGCACAAGGATGCAGCCAATGTACCCACGCACAAAAAACTTACGATGGATATGTGAAATCTATGTTTTGCTCTAAGCTTCATGCTATGCTTCCTCCAATTCCAAGAAACGGACATTATCCATCACCTCTTCAACGATGCCGCTGCAGCTGTCACCGATACGTTCCAGATTATGTAACACATTTGAAAACGGATATGTAAATTCCGGCTTACAATTATTTTTCCGCAGACGTTTTAGATGGTTCTTGTTGAATTTCTTCTCCATATTACGCAGTTCCTTGCGATAATCGAAGACCTTTCTTGCAGTCTTTGCATCCCCATTTTCCAGTGAGACAATCGATGTCCGATACATGATTTCTACGTTATCAATTACTTTTCCAAGTTCCTCAACTGCATCCTTTGAGAATTTATACTTTCCTTCGAGTTTGGCACGTATAACCGGTGAAGCATCCTCACACCGCTTGCTGACACGTGCAATATCATTTAGGACATACAACAGTCCCGCAGTCGTAGATGATTGCTCTTCAGTCAGAGAACCATTCGAGAACATTCCAGAGATATAGCTGACAGTATTCTCATCAATCTCTGTTACAAGCTTCGCATTTTTTTCTAGCTCAGCAAGCGCTTTGCTATCATTATTCATCACCGTTGCCTTCATATTTCCAATCATTTCTGATACAAGGCGTCCTGCACGGCGGATCTCCTGGGATACAAGATACATAGCTGCAATCGGCTGACTGATCACATTTTTGTCAAGAAAGCTTTTCTCTTTATAATCTTCGATAGACACTTCCTTGTCATCTCTGACAATAAACATAACAATCTTCACCATAACCGGAAGCAACGGCAGCCAGATCAGAGTATTGATGATATTAAAGCTCATATGTGCATTTGCAATCTGCCTTGAAATCACATCCAGTTCATTTCCCTTTGGCGAGATCATCTCAACAAACTTTGCAAATGGCTTGATGATCCAGATAAAGAGAAAGGAACCGGTAATATTAAACACGCTATGTGCAATCGCACAGCGCTTTGCATCTTTGGACTGTCCGATACTTGCCAATATTGCGGTAATGGTTGTACCGATATTATCGCCGAGCAGAATCGGAATTGCGCCAACTAATCCGATCACACTCGCACCATCCGGGCCTGCCTGTGATGCGAAGCTCTGCAATACCGCAATCGTTGCGGAGCTGCTCTGTACAACGAGTGTCATAAGCATACCGACGCCAACACCGAGTACCGGAATATGGCTGACTTTCTCCATCATATTGATAAATACCGGGCTTGTTGCAAGCGGCTTCATGACATCGCCCATCATCTCGATACCAACAAATAACAAACCGAATGCGAAGATTGTCTGTCCGACAAACTTTATCTTCTCTTTCTTCGCAATAAATGCAATCAAAAATCCGATAAATACAATCGGCATAATGTAATCACTAATTTTAAATGCCATCAGCTGTGCGGTCATTGTCGTTCCGATATTTGCACCGAATATAACAGAGATACCCTGTTTTAAGGACATCAATCCGGCACTGACAAAACCAATCACCAATACAGTTGTCGCACTGGAGCTTTGCAGAACTGCTGTTACAAGTGCGCCCGCCAACATTCCGCACACAGCATTTCGTGTAAGTACTCCCAACACCTTCTTCATTTTGTCTCCGGCTACCTTCTGAAGCGATTCACTCATCATATTCATTCCGAATATAAAAAGCGCCAGCCCTCCCAGCAAACCGAACACAGTCGCCATACTTTCGTTCATTTTGATTCTTCCTTCCTCTTTTGGGCATTTTTAGCCGATTTAAAAGCCGTTTTGTAAGCGTTTCCCGTAAGCAGATTGGCCTTCATAGCTTGAATAATATCGAAATATAGAATCTGCTTCTATCAACAGAAAGTAAAGAATTGTTAAATCTATGTAAAGCAGTATTTCCGGACATAAGAAAAAGCTCCAGACCGGCGCTTAAATCTCTTTGATCTTATCCCGTAACCGCATCATATTCGTATCCATATCGGCAATCACATCGGAATATCGTTTCAACTCCTGCACGATTTCCCCGGTATCAACCAGATCTTTCTTATAGAGTAGCTGGTAGTCGAGTACCGACCAGGAATCCATGGCAACCGTGCGAAGCTGTAGTTCCACCTTCATCCATTCTGTCTTTTTCGACAGATAAATCGGGACAGACAGAATCATATGTACCCCCTGATAACCGGAAGATTTCGGCGTTTTGATATAATCCTTGATCTTGAGGATCTTGATATCATGCTGGATCTTCAGACAATCCACCAACGCATAGATATCATCCCGGAATATACAGGTCACCCGGACGCCAACGATATCATTCAATTTCTTTTTCGCGTTATCTAAGTTGATTGTATACCCTTTGCGGCGCAACTTCAAAAAGATACTCTCTGCGCTTTTGATACGGTGTGTTAACCGCACAACAACCTCGCGCTGCAGATTCTCCTGCAATTCCAGATTGATCATTGTCAGCTTCGATTCTAAGATCTGGATCGCCCACATACACCGAAGCTGATATTCCTTATCCGATAAGGAATTTGCAAAATCCGTAATAATCTTACGGTCATTTTTTGTAATATGTAATTGTAACTGTTTTTCCTGTTCCATAATATTTATATATGCCTCATTCATTCTTTTTATTCTATCAATGTTTGGTTAAAGATTGTTAAATCTATGCAAAATGCACTTGCATAAAGTGTTTTAAGCCCCTATACTATCTATATGTGAATATTCATCATACACCATGTATTTCCAATACTGTTCAAAAAGATGATTATCAAAAGAAAGGATTTTCTAATATGAAGGGCTATAAATATACTGTTAATAAACGGCGTGCAAACCGGCTTGCCTATCGGTTTCTTGGATTTATGTTTCTACTTGTCGCCACCTTGCAGGCATTTACAATGATCCATGGCTACGCCAAACACCTGGTGTTAACAGCGTTGTTTGTTACATTTGTTGGTGCCTACGGAATCTATCTCGTAGTGATGTCCTTTCGGAAGCAGGCATTTTCAGCAACCTATATCTTTGATGACACCGGCTTTACGATCGAACATAAATATGGAACTACCCATTACGACTTCGATCAGATCAAGCATGTGACGATGGTTATTCCGGACGAAAACATGATTTTTTATATTCTGAATGTTTTCACAGAGAAGGAACGCTATACAATTTCATTTATGATGCAGAAGGAATTATGTGAGAATATCTATGAATTTATGCATGCACGTTTACCAAAGAAAGACACGGAAGATTAGTTCCGTGCCTTTTCTTTTTACCACCTGACGGCGGTGCCCTGCTCATATTGAGCGATGGAGCTGAGGGGAATCGAACCCCTGTCCGAAAACCAATTCCCTGTTCTTCTACTATCATAGTCGGTTATTTGACATTCCCTCTGCCGCACGGGAACAGACACTCTTGCGGTTTCAGTAGCTTCATCATACGCCCATACACGCAAAGCTTAGTGTATGTCGTTTCTCACATCGTCGATGCCAGGTTCTTAATGTGTGAGTGCACTAAGGCTGACAGCAGCCATTAGGCTGCGTATGCTAAATTATCTTCAGCGTTTAATTTTAATTTTGCCATTTAACGCATTGCATGCGGATAGCTTCACCAGCTGCATGACCCCCGTCGAAACCAGTACAACCCCTTACTGGCTCACCGCGACTCATCGGTGAACTTAAATTATAGCTTATGGAAAACAAAGTGTCAATGGGGATTTCTGATCTTTTCAGAAAAAACAAAAACTGGCCTTGTCATAAACTTCGAAAATGGCTATTTTCAATCAATCCACTTTTTTGTATACTCCTGGTATTAAGAGTTTCAGGAGGAATGTTCATAATGAAAAGAATTGTAACCTTACAGGATATTTCCTGTGTGGGACGCTGCTCAATTACAGTAGCGCTTCCTATTATATCAGCAATGGGAGTGGAATGCGGGATCCTGCCTACAGCAGTGCTTTCTACTCACACCATGTTTCAGACCTATACCTGCAAGGATTTGTCGGATCAGATTGAACCGATTTCTGATGCATGGGAAAAGGAAAAGGTGAGCTTTGACGGAATTTACACGGGATATCTGGCATCTGGAGAGCAGTGCCGTCAGGTATGCGAATTTTTTGACCGGTTTTCCGGAAGGGAATCAGGGAAAGGAAGCATGGTTATTGTAGATCCGGCCATGGCAGATAATGGAAAACTCTATGCAGCCTTTGATGAACATTTTCCGGCCGAAATGGCTAAGGTATGTGCAAAGGCTGATGTGATTCTTCCCAATATGACAGAGGCCAGCCTTTTGACCGGGCTTCCCTATAAAACAGAGCAGGATCCGGCCTATATCCGTCAGCTTCTGGAAGCTCTTCTGGAGCTGGGCTGCGGCACAGCAGTTCTGACCGGTGTCAGCTATGAGCCGGGAAAACTGGGAGTAGCCGGTTTGGACCGGGAGGAAAATGAGTTTTCGTATTTTACACACAGATGTGAGCAGAGCTATCACGGAACGGGCGATATTTTTTCTTCAACAGCGGCAGGAGGCCTTATGCGGGGAATGAAGCTGGAAGAGGCTCTGGCTCTGGCAGCTGATTATGTAGTGCGCTGCATTGAGGCAACGGCTGCTTCTGACAGCGCCAGATGGTACGGAGCAGAGTTTGAATCTCAGATTCCCTGGCTGTGCAGGGAGCTGGAGGGACGGCTGGGACAGGGCTGAAAAGGGAAGAACATTTAAAAAAAGTTTTTCAGAAAACATTTAAGAAAAACTTTCGGATATGGTTCTTGCATTCCAGAAGATGAATGATTAAAATAGGGTTATCAGACAGGAAAATTGACAATTTTTTTATTAAGGAGGATTGAAATGGCTTTTTATTATGATGAACCATCCAGAACCTTCAGCGAGTATCTGCTGATTCCCGGTTATTCTTCCAAGGAATGTATTCCTTCAGCAGTCAGCCTGAAGACACCGCTGGTTAAGTATAAAAAGGGAGAAAAACCGGCGATTTCCATTCATATCCCCATGGTTTCCGCAATTATGCAGTCTGTATCGGATGACCGGTTGGCTGTGGCCCTGGCTCAGGAGGGCGGACTGTCATTCATTTACGGCTCCCAGCCGGTGGAGAAGCAGGCAGAGATGGTGCGGAAGGTAAAGCGCTACCGGGCAGGATTTGTGGTAAGCGATTCCAATGTTTCTCCCGATATGACTCTGGCGGATGTTCTTGCGCTGACGGAAAAAACAGGACATTCCACTGTGGCAGTAACCGCAGACGGAAGTGCCGGCGGCAGGCTTCTGGGCATTGTAACCAATAAGGATTACCGGGTGAGCCGGATGACGCCGGATACGAAGGTCAGCACCTTTATGACAAAGCTTGAGGATCTTGTTTACGGGACAGAGGATTTGACCCTGAAGGAGGCCAATGACATTATCTGGGAACACAAGATCAACTGTCTGCCTCTGGTGGACAAGGATCAGAATCTGGTCTATCTGGTATTCCGGAAGGATTATGATACACACAAGAAAAATGAAAATGAGCTGATTGATGAGTCCAAGCGCTATATGGTAGGCGCAGGCATTAACACCCGTGATTATGCAGAGCGTGTTCCTGCGCTTCTGGAGGCGGGGGCAGATGTGCTCTGCATTGACAGCTCAGAAGGATATACAGAGTGGCAGAAGATCACCATTGACTATATTCGTGAGCACTACGGAGACAAGGTAAAGGTCGGAGCCGGAAACGTTGTGGACGGCGAAGGCTTCCGTTTCCTGGCCGAGGCCGGAGCTGATTTCGTAAAGGTTGGAATCGGCGGCGGAGCTATCTGTATCACCAGAGAGCAGAAGGGAATTGGACGCGGGCAGGCTACGGCTCTGATTGAGGTGGCAAAGGCACGGGATGAATATTACAAGGAAACGGGTATTTACGTTCCTATCTGCTCGGACGGAGGAATTGTCCATGATTATCATGTGACCCTGGCTCTTGCCATGGGAGCTGATTTTATTATGCTGGGACGGTATTTTGCCCGGTTTGATGAGAGCCCCACCAAGAAGGTAAATGTAAACGGCAGCTATATGAAGGAATACTGGGGAGAGGGAAGCGCCCGGGCCAGAAACTGGCAGAGATACGATATGGGAGGCGATAAAAAGCTGTCCTTTGAGGAGGGAGTGGATTCTCTGGTTCCTTATGCAGGAAGCCTGAAGGACAATGTGGGTCTGACTCTCAGCAAGGTGCGCTCTACCATGTGCAACTGCGGAGCTTTGACGATTCCGGAGCTGCAGAAAAAGGCAAAGATTACCCTGGTATCAGCCACCAGTATTGTAGAGGGCGGAGCCCATGATGTTATGCTGAGAAATAATCTGCGCAATTAAGGGGAGAGAAAATCAGATACAGATTTTTCGGAGAAATCATTAAGGGAAAGCAGGGGAAAAATAAGGCTATGGATATAATGATCAGAGAATACAGAAGAGCAGATTTGCCTTTTATGACAGAAATATGGAACCAGGTTGTTGGAGAGGGAAATGCATTTCCGCAGGAGGAGCTGCTTGGTGAAGGGGAGGCAGAAGCTTTTTTTGCCGGACAGACCTGCTGTGGAGTGGCCCAGGACACAGAGTCTGGACGGATTCTTGGGCTGTATATTCTGCATCCCAATAATGTGGGACGATGCGGCCATATCTGTAATGCCAGTTATGGGGTAAGCGCAGACAGCAGAGGGCTTCACATTGGAGAGAAGCTGGTAAAGGACTGCATGGAAAGAGCAAAGGAGCAGGGATTTCGCCTGCTCCAGTTTAATGCAGTAGTAGCGTCCAATGTTCATGCCCGCCATTTGTATGAGCGTCTGGGCTTTGAACAGCTGGGAACCATTCGGGGCGGATTTCGGATGCCGGACGGCTCTTATGAAGATATCTGTCCCTACTGGCGGGAGCTTTGACAGGAAAACCAGAAAATGTTCCAACCATCCCGGCAGTCCACCCCATAAGCCATGTGGTGGGCTTCCAGGATGGTGCGGACAATGGAAAGGCCGATTCCCGTTCCCAGGCGTCTGCCGCTTTGATGCTGGCTGCGCTGGTATCGCTCCCAGATAAGGGCGCGGTCCTCTTCCGGAATGGGCGGTCCGGGATTGGCAATGGAAACCCGGCTGCTGTCAGCCGTGATTCGGATACATCCGCCGTCTGCGGTATGGTTGACGGCATTATTCAGAAGATTTCGGATTACCTGATTCATCTTGGAGGCGTCTGCCTCTGTCAGGAGTTCTTCCTGCATACATTCCAGTTCCAGTGTAATATGATGTTCCTGAGCCAGAGGCCGGTACCAGGTGATTTCTGATTCCAGAAGTTCACAAAGATTCAGGCTTTCTTTTTTCAGCTGGCAGTATCCTGCCTGAAGCTGGGAATAGTCCAGAATATCACTGACCATGCGGCTCATCCGGTTGGTTTCCCGGATGATCAGATTCAGATCTTCTGTTCGCTGCTCGTCCTGTTTCCAGGTAATATCACGAACCATTTCTGCATACCCCCCAATCAAAGCAAGAGGCGAGCGCAGCTCATGGGAAACATTGGCAATAACCTCCTTGCGCAGCACGTCCAGCCGCTGAAGTGCATACCGGAGCTGGACAACAGACTGGGAAAGCTGTCCCAGCTCGTCCTCCCGCCGGAAAGCAGGGACTTCTGTAAAATCATTTTTTGTAAGGCGCTCTACAGAATCACGAATCTGGCCAATCGGGCGGGTAAAGTGTCTGGAAAAAACAGCGGCCAGAAGAGACGCTGTTAAAGTCAGAAGAACCGTCAGAAAAATCAGCTGGGTTCTGTTAAAGTCCATTACTGTTTTTGTCATCAGCATGGTCCGAATCAAAAGAAAGCATTTCTCTCCGTTCCAGGTTACAGGAAGCCCCATTTCGTAGCCGATTACATGACGGCCGCGGCGAAGAACCTGCTGGTAAGGCTGATCGGCCGCAGGAAATTCCGTTTCTTTTTTTTCAGGGCCGGAAGGAAAATGATTCAGAAAAAACTCCTCCTTCCGGTCGGAAGCACTGACCGGATGTCCGGCGGAATACATTTCCAAAAGCTTTCCGTCCTGATTGATTAAAAACAGTTCACTGCTGCCGTGACTTAGAACAGAAAGCAGGTTCGGATCCTTTCCCAGGTCTTCGCCGGCAAGGCTTTCCATAATACCTGCAGTCCGTTCCCTGGCATCTTTCAGAGAAGCCATGGCATAATTCTGTTCAAACAGACCGATTTGCACCACCCACATAAAACCGATGGCAAAGAGAACGAGAGTCATCATCATGGCCCACAGGCGGAAGACAAGATGGCTTCGAAGCGCTTTTATCTTAGTTTTCATCCACATATTCAAATCGATACCCCACTCCCCATACAGTATGAATGATTTTCCGGTACGGGCCAAGGTGCTCCCGCAGGGATTTGATATGAGTGTCAACAGTGCGGTTATCCCCGTAATAGCTGTATCCCCACACGGTTTCCAAAAGCTTTTCCCGGCTCAGTACAATCCGCTCATTCTGGGCCAGCTTCAGGAGAAGATCAAATTCCTTGGGCGGAAGACACAGGGGAAGGGAATCAAGAGTGACTGTTCGTGATTTTGGCTCAATACACAGCCTGCCAAACTGCAGGACATCGTTTTGCTCCAGAGAGCCGGATGACCGGCGCAGGACAGCGGCGATTCGCGCCATCAGCTCTTTGGGGCTGAAGGGCTTGGAAACATAATCATCGACTCCGAGGCGGAAGCCGAGAAGTCTGTCATACTCCTCATCTCTTGCAGTCAGCATAATCACAGGGATCTGACTGAACCTGCGGATTCCGGACAGGGTTTCAAAGCCGTCCGGCCCCGGCATCATCACATCGAGAATGACCAAATCAAAATCTTTCTCCCGTAAAGCTTCAATAGCAGCTGCTCCACAGTCGGCCTCCTCACACTGGTAACCCTCTATATCTGCATAGGTGCGGACCAGTCTCCGCAGATGGAGATCATCATCTGTTATTAATAAACGCGGCATGGCTGCCTCCTTTTTATTTTTTTTCAGTGTACCACAGAAGAACCTTTCATGTAACAGGTTTCACAGGAATCTTTCTTTTTTTTCACAGAAAATTCACAACACAGGGACAATAGACATTCTTATCGTCAAACAGGCAAAGTTGTGTTATAATAAAAGGGTTTATACACGGAATCGGAAAGATTTCTCTTCAGAAACAGGAAGGAATCGTCATGGGTCAGAAACTTCGGGAGCTTTGGCTGTCTACAACTTTGAAGCATAAACTGGGACTGTACACAGCCATGGTTATCTTAATCATGGCTTCTTCGGCTGTATTTAATGTCTGGGTTATGGATTTTACACTGGACGGATTTGACGAGATTCTCAGCGATAATTCCCGCTGCAACGATTTTCAGCAGGCGATGGAACTGGAGGTCGATGCGTTTGAGGCTTATGTCAGAGAGCGGTCAGATGAGCGATGGGAAGAATACGTCCTTTCCTGTGTCAGAACAGAACGCTGTGTCCGTGCCCTGCCGTTTCAATACAGCAGCATCGGAGAGGAGCGGTATGCAAGAACCTGGAATATCAAAAACAGCTACGAGACCTACAGCCGCTTCCGGGAACAGATTCTGAAGATGAATGAGGAGGAGAGCGGATATATCACCAGTCTGTACCGGGTGTATGATATGCAGGATTATCTGAAGGATTACGCGCGGAGACTGGTACAGGTGACATTGAGCAAGGGCAACGAAACCTATCAGAAGCAGGTGCCGGTGTTCTACAATATTCCCTATCTGATCCTGGCAGTGTCTCTGTGTCTTACGGTTGTGGCTATTGTGCTGACACGGCTCCTTTCCAATACGCTGATCCAGCCGGTGGTAAAGCTGGCCCACAATTCCAGAAAAATTGCGCGAAATGATTTTTCCGGTCAGGATCTGTCCGTACCCAATCGGGATGAAATGGGAGAACTGGTGACAGCGTTCAATAAAATGAAGCACGCTACAGAAGGGTATATCAATACACTGAAAAAAAATAACGAGATGGCAGGGCTTCTCCACAAAGAGGAGCTGGAGCGAATGGAAATGGAAAAGCAGCTGGAATCTGCAAAGCTGGAGCTTCTGAAAAGCCAGATCAATCCTCATTTCCTGTTTAATACATTAAATATGATAGGATGTATGGCAAAGCTGGAGGATGCGGCAACGACGGAGCGGATGATTTACAGCATGAGCAATCTCTTCCGATATAATTTAAAAACCTCAGATCAGTTTGTTGCTTTGAGTCACGAACTGAAGGTCGTGCAGGATTATGTCTATATTCAAAAAATGCGGTTTGGCAGCCGAATTCGCTACGACAGCGATATTCAGGTGAACGAGGGGCAGGTGATTATTCCCGCCTTTACTTTGCAGCCGGTTGTGGAAAATGCGGTAATTCACGGACTTTCTAAAAAGGAACAGGGCGGGAGGCTGTATCTTCGCATTTGGCAGAAGGAAAACTGCGTGATCATATCCGTTGCAGATACGGGAGTCGGCATGACCCGGGAACAGCTTGAGTCCCTGAAGGAAGGCCTGAAGGAGAGGCGTTCTGCCAAGGTGGGAATCGGACTGGGGAATATCTATAAGCGAATTCATATTTTGTATGAAGACGGAGAAATGAATATCTGGAGCAGATATGGATGCGGAACGGTTGTACAGATGGTTATCCCTCTGGAAAAGATGAATGAGGGAGAAACCGGAAAAAAAGAACCAGAGAAAAAAGACGCTGACAGAGAACATGGAGACACAATAGAAGCGGACGAAATGACTGACGGGCAAAGCGGCAGGAAAGCGGAAGCTGAGAGGAGAAAGGAAACGTCATGAATCAGGATAAGATCTACAGACTGCTGATTGCAGATGATGAGATGATAGAAAGAGCGGTTCTGTACAAAACATTAAAATCACGCTTTGGCGAACATTGTGAGATTTATCAGGCAGAAAACGGGCGGGAGGCAGTGCGTATTCATGAGGAGCATAAAATTCAGATAGCCATTCTTGATATTGAAATGCCCGGAATCAACGGAATCCGCGCAGCAGAAAAAATCAGGGAAACAGACAGGGACTGCTGTATTGTTTTTCTGACAGCTTTTGATGAGTTTTCTTATGCAAAAAAGGCGATAACCGTCCGCGCACTGGATTATCTTTTAAAGCCCTATGAGGAAAACGAGCTTCTTCTGGTAGTGGAGGAGGCAATGCGGATAGTCTGCGAGCGGGAAGCGGCTGCAGAATCCAGGACAGCAGCCCGGAACGAAGAAGGGGAGCTGCCGGAAAATCAGGAGGACAGAAACGAGGAAGCCGGACGTGAAAAGAACGGGGAAAGCAGCGGAGGACAGGATATTGAGGCAGAAGGGGTGAGACTTTCTGCGGTGATGGATATGATAACAGACTATATCCAGTCACACTACATGGAGGATTTGTCCATGCAGGATCTGGCCCGCCGGATGAATTATTCAGAGGCCTATTTCTGCAAGCTGTTTAAGCAGTGCTTCGGGCAGAATTTTACTTCCTACCTGACAGAATACCGGGTGGAGACGGCGAAGAAAATGCTGGGCCAGCCAACCGTGAATGTAAAGGAAATCGGAAAGGCAGTGGGATACTGCGATGCCAATTATTTTGCCAAGGTGTTTAAGCGGATTACCGGACAGAGCCCTACGGATTACCGGACAGAGCTGCTTTTGAAAAAAGCGGGTTTTTGACGGTTTTGTGTGACATGCATAAAATGAAAACCCATATGGGGTAAAAATATACTATGATTCACAAAAAATTACCCTTTCTATTTTGGCAATATTAATTTATTATAAAGATAACGTGTTTGAACGTTAAAAAGATCAAGAGGAGGAAACAAAAAATGAAAAAAAGAATTGTAAGCGCAGTACTTTGCACAGCAATGGTAGCAGGTTCTCTGGTAGGCTGCGGTTCTAAGAAGGCTGAGGAGACCACTGCAGCAACCACAGCAGCAGCAACCGAGGCAGCTACTGAGGCAGCCAAGGAAGAAACCGAGGCAGCTGAGGGCGAGACCAAAGCAGCTGAGGCTGGTGCATACGACACTGCCAATATGCCGGAAGTAACTCTGGTATATGCAGAGGTTAACCCGCTTGATACCATCGTTGGCCAGATGGCTACCGATTTCAAGACCAAAGTAGAAGAACTGTCTGACGGCAAGATCACCATCGACGTTCAGGCCAGCGGTGTTCTTGGTTCTGAGAACGACGTTCTGGATACCATGCTGGGCGGCGGCGGCACCATCGATATGTCCCGTATCTCCGCTTTCGCACTGAACAGCTACGGTGCTAAGAAGTCCATGCTTCTTTCTATTCCGTATACCTTCCAGGATCGTGCACATTTCTGGAACTTCGCTACCAGCGATCTGGCACAGGAATTCCTGACCGAGCCGGTTGATCTGGGCCTGGGCGTAAGAGGTCTGTACTACGGTGAAGAAGGCTTCCGTCATTTCTTCTTTGTAAATCCGGCAACCAAGCTGGAAGATTTAAGCGGCTTAAAGATCCGTGTATCCAACGACCCGGTTATGACCGGTATGGTTTCCGGACTGGGCGCTAACGCAACTGTTGTTTCCATGAACGAGCTGTATTCTGCACTGCAGACCGGCGTAGTAGATGCTGCTGAGCAGCCGATCGCA
>UQFC01000063.1 GCA_900540335.1 uncultured Clostridium sp.
TTGCCCTTGCAGGGACAGGCACTTAAAAATGGTAACAGTGCATTTGTGGATGAAAACTGGAATGCCTATCCGAATCAGTGGGATGTTTTGCTGAATAAAACAGAAAAATTAGGTATAGAGGATATTGAAAAATATATGGAAAAATGGCAGGCAGAGTTGGCAGAAAGTCGGGGAATGCTTGCTGGTACCGATATAAATAACAGACCAAAACCATGGAAAAAGAAGTGTGAGTTTGTTAAGGCGGATGTGGTTGGTAAGCTACATATGGTGCTTAGTAATGGTGTTTACATTGACACGCTAAATCTTATGCCGAGAATACAAAATCAGATTCGCAGTCTGGCTGCTTTTGATAATCCGGAATTTTATAAAAATAAGAGACTGGGATATTCCAATTACTATAATTTTAGTGCTGTATATTTGGGAAAAGACATTGATGGCTACATACAAATTCCAAGAGGGCTAATAGAACGGATTATAGATGAGTGTAATAAAGCTGGAATTTCTGTTGAAATATCTGACCAAAGGGAAAAGGGGCGTCCTATAAGAGTTTCGTTTAAAGGTGATTTACGGACACAGCAGGAACTGGCAGCAGAAAAATTACTGACCTATTCAGATGGCGTATTAAGTGCAGCAACTGCATTTGGTAAAACGGTTGTGTGTAGTTATCTGATTGCGGAGCGCAAAGTGAATACTCTTATTTTATTACAAAGTAAGGATTTGCTGAATCAGTGGGTGGATGAGCTGAACAAATTCTTGGACATTAAGGAAGAACCACCGGAGTATGAAACCAAAACAGGCAGAAAGAAAAAGAGAGACAGTGTTATAGGTATTTTGCATGGTAGTAAAAATACATTGACAGGTATTGTAGATGTTGCCATGGTTGGCTCTATGTATAGCAAAGGTAAGTTTAATGACCTGATTAATTCTTATGGAATGGTAATTATGGACGAATGTCATCATGCGGCATCCAATACGTCTGTGGAATTATTGCAGAAAATCAATGCCAAATATGTATATGGAGTTTCTGCGACGCCGAAGCGTGGAGATAGCTTAGATAAAATTATCTATATGCTACTTGGACCGCTTCGCCATAGATTTACGGCATTGGAGAGAGCACAGGAGCAGGGAATAGGTCATTATTTTGTACCAAGGTATACAAGAGTTGTAGACACTGCTGACAGTAAAGATGACATCAACAAGGCTTATAGTCTAATTAGTACAAGCAAGATACGTAATGATATGATTATAAGTGATGTGAAGAAAAGTATTGCTCAGAATCAGACTCCGGTTATATTAACCAAATTTAAGGAGCATGCAAAACTTCTGTATGATGCGTTGAAAAATGAAACTGACCATATATTTCTTTTGTATGGTGATAATTCAGACAAGGAAAATACAGAGATACGAGTAAAGTTAAAGCAGGTTCCTAGAACAGAGAGCATTATTTTGGTTGCAACCGGACAGAAGATAGGAGAGGGATTTGATTTCCCAAGACTTGATGTGTTAATGCTTGCTGCACCAGTATCCTTTGAAGGGCGTCTGGAACAGTATGTAGGAAGATTAAATCGTGACTACGAAGGGAAAGAAGCTGTTTATGTATATGATTACATTGATGCCCATGTGAGATTCTTTAATAAAATGTATGGCAAAAGATTGAAAACATACAAGCGAATCGGATTTTCCATATGGACGGGTGATGAACATACTAAGCAGATAATTAATGCTATATATGATTCTGGTAATTATACGGAAAAATTCGAGCAGGATATTGTAGAAGCGGAGAAATCAATTGTAATTTCTAGTCCGGATATACGACAGGACAAGATTGACAGATTGTTATTGTTAGTCAAAGACCGTCAGGAAAAAGGTGTACTTATAACAGTCATCACAACAGACCCGGAAGAAGTGGTTTATGGTAGTGCGGATGTATGTTATGGGTTGATAAACGAAATGAAACAGGTGGGAATAAATGTAGTAACAAAGGCAGAAGTTGAAGAAAGATTTGCTGTTATAGATGATGAATTGGTATGGCATGGAGGTATGAATCTGCTTGGGAAGGTAGATATATGGGATAATTTAATGCGTATCAAAAATCATCAGGTGGCGGCAGAACTGTTAGAGATTTCACTTGGCACTACAACAGAATCTGAAGGAGGCTGATAACTATATGAAAAAACAACAGAGATGCTACATCTACACCCGTGTATCCACCTCCATGCAGGTTGATGGTTACAGCTTAGATGCGCAAAAAGATAAATTACATAAATACGCTGATTATCAGGATATGATTATCGCTGGGGAATACTCCGACGAAGGTAAATCCGGCAAAAGCGTAGAGGGTCGTCCACAATTTCAGCAGATGCTTCAGGACATTGAAACAGGTAAAGACAACATCGATTTCGTACTTGTATTCAAGTTGTCCCGATTTGGCCGCAACGCAGCGGATGTATTATCCTCACTGCAGAGAATGCAGGATTTTGGTGTTAATCTTATCTGTGTGGAAGATGGTATAGACAGTTCTAAGGATGCAGGAAAACTTATGATTTCCGTGTTATCTGCGGTGGCTGAAATTGAGCGTGAGAATATATTGGTCCAAACTATGGAAGGACGCAGACAGAAAGCCAGAGAAGGTAAATGGAACGGCGGTTTTGCTCCGTATGGTTATCAGCTTATTAATGGCGAACTGCATATAGCCGAGGATGAAGCAGAGGTTATTCGAATTATCTATGATAAGTTTGCCAATACCACTATGGGAATTGCAGCGATTGCCACATTCCTAAACAACATCGGATACAAGAAAAAGCTTCGCCAGAACAATACCATAGAAGGTTTTTCTACATCCTTTGTAAAAGGTGTATTGGATAATCCTGTGTACTGTGGCAAGCTTGCTTTTGGCAGAAGAAAAAATGAGAAGATTCCGGGAACAAGGAATGAGTACCACATTGTGAAGCAGGACAAGTACATGCTTAACGACGGTATCCATGAGGCCATTGTGTCAGAAGAATTGTGGAATCAGGTGCATAAAAAGAGACAGGAAACCGGAGTTGCCAACATCAAAACTCACAGCTTGGATCACGAGCATATTTTATCAGGTATTATCAAATGTCCTATCTGTGGAAGTGGTATGTATGGTAATGTAAATCGTAAAAAGCATCCTGACGGCGGACACTACAAAGACTATTTTTACTATGCCTGCAAGCACAGAACCTTTGTAAATGGTCATAAATGTACTTACCGCAAGCAGTGGAGCGAGGATAAAATCAATGCGGCTGTGGAAGAGATTATCCGTAAGCTAGTGAATAATCCAAAGTTCAAAACAGAGATTAAGAAGCATATCGGACAAAGCATTGATACGCAGGAATTGGATAGAGAGCATACAGGCTTACAGGAACGCTTAAAGCAAGTAATCGGTGCTAAGAATAAGCTGGCGAGTCAGATGGACAATTTATCCGTATCCGACAAGCATTATGACAAGAAGTACGAGGACATGCAGGTGCGTCTGGACAAGCTTTATGATGAGATAGAAGAAATCGAAACTCTGATTGAAGAAGTGGAGACCAGACTGTATAATATTAGACAGGAGAAAATATCCGGCGACAATGTGTACCAGTTCTTATTATTCTTTGATAAGCTGTACGACAAATTTACGGATATTGAAAAGAAAACATTTATGAAGAGCTTCCTTGCGGATGTGAGTATTTACGAGGAAGAGCAGGCGGACGGAAGAATCCTTCGTAGTCTAAAGTTTAGATTCCCTGTATTTTTCAATGGGAAAGAGATATACGAATTAGATTGGGACAACGAAACAACAGTTGAGACGGTATGTAGCCTATCCCGCATAAAATAAGGTTTTTTGAGACCTTAATTGTCATTAAAAGTACTATTTGTCAACGGTTTGTCAACGCTTTTTTTCAGCCGTTGACAAGGATGTAGCTTTTTCGAAAATATCAACGCTCTGGTTAGCTATGGTTTCTGTGGCGTGAGTGTAAATCTGGAGAGTGGTGCTGATGTCTGAGTGTCCCAGCCTGTTTTGGACATCTTTGACATTGGCACCGTTTTCAATTAAAATTGTAGCATGGGTGTGGCGGAGAGAGTGATAGTCAAAAGCAATTTGCAATTCATGATGGATTACCCGGCTGCAATATTTAAAAGAGTCGGTGCTAACATATTCCCCATTTTCGCGCACACATATCATGTCTACTTTCCGGAGGGCGCAGGGAATGCCATGCTCGACAGGGACGATCCGATAAATCGTATCGCCCTTCTCGTCTGTTTTCGGCTTTAGATAATGGTCTGTATAATAATCACCATATACCTCCCGATTTTCTTCCTGTGCGGCTTTGGCGTTTCTCAGAGCGCTATATAAGGTATCCCCTATTTTAATTGTTCTTACAGAGGATTTTGTCTTGGTTGTTCCAAAAAACCAGGCAGATTTTTCTTCTTTGCGCAAGATAACTGAAGATTAACAAGTGTATCTGGGGTCTTCAACCTAACCGTATTATTGTTTTTAGCAGAAAGAGAACAATCAAACCGGGAGCAGGAAGCGTGGATCAGGATTTTGGAATCCCGATTGATAAATATCTAAAATTAAGGAATTTGCAGGAATTGGAGTGGTAAAGAATATGAAGATCCAAATAAACGCTAAAATCATGTTGATTATTTCTATGGTTATTTTTGGTACCTTGGGGATATTCACAAGAAATATTGCCATCAGCTCGGGAGAACTTGCTTTGTACAGAGCGATTCTTGCGGCTGTATTGATTTTTGTATATTTAATAGTTACAAAACAAAAAACAGATTTCAGATCAATAAAAAAGGAACTGCTGCTTTTATTATTATCAGGAACTGCAATGGGCATAAACTGGATTCTGCTTTTTGAAGCATACAAATATACGACGATTTCTGCAGCAACATTAAGCTATTATTTTGCGCCTGTCATCGTTATCGTCGCTTGTCCGATTCTTTTTAAGGAAAAATTGAGTGGCAGGCAAATGATATGTTTTTTGATGTCTGCATTAGGTCTTGTGCTGATTACCGGCATTGGTGATTTAAGGAATGACAATGATTTTATCGGCATATTGTTTGGATTAGGAGCGGCACTGTTTTATGCAGCCGTTATTCTGCTTAACAAATTTATAAAAAACGTTGAGGGAATTTACAGAACCTTTTTACAGTTCATTTTCGCCATTGTTATTTTGATTCCATATGTCAAAATGACAAGTGGAGTGACATTAGGGAATCTGAATTTTACAGGCTGGGTAAATCTTTTGATTGTAGGTTTTATTCATACCGGTATAACCTACTGTATGTACTTTTCTTCGCTGAAAGAGTTACCCGGACAAAAAGCCGCTATTCTCAGTTATATCGATCCACTGGTTGCGGTTTTGATTTCTGTCGCTATCTTAGGTGAAACAATGACAATATGGCAGGCTATAGGAGGAGTTTTTATTTTGGGATTTACTCTTTGGAATGAAATCTCACCTGAAACCAGGAGTTAGAATGTAATCATGTTTTCCGCTGACCCGAAAGGATGTTCTGATTGAAAGTAATAAATCATCCAGATAGATGATATTCCTTAACTCCCGGTTATGGAAGAGTCTCGTGAAAACGGGACTTTTTCTTTTTATGGGCGTTGGTCTGAAGTCAACCTCCGATTAAAATATTTTTAGTGGAAACACTAAGAGTTAAAGGAGGAACGATTGATGGAACCAATCATTTATGGATATATACGAGTATCCACCAAAGAACAATGCGAGGATCGCCAGCTCATAGCTCTGCGGGATTTTCCGGTGTGTGACGATAAAATCTTCATGGACAAACTCAGCGGGAAGGATTTTAACCGTCCGCAATACAAAAAGCTCCTGCGGAAGCTGAAACGAGGAGATATTCTGGTAGTAAAATCGATTGATCGCCTGGGGCGCAATTACGAGGAAATCTTGAATCAGTGGCGGATCATTACAAAGGAAAAGCAGGCTGATATTGTGGTTTTGGATATGCCGCTATTGGATACCCGGAAGACCGGCAGAAATTTGACAGGAACCTTCGTGGCTGACCTTGTTTTACAGATTCTCTCTTATGTGGCGCAGACTGAAAGAGAAAATATCCGGCAGCGCCAGATGGAGGGCATTGCCGCTGCGAAGCTGCGGGGAGTACAGTTCGGAAGACCTCGAAAACCGGTACCGGAGAACTTTTTTTATTTGAAGGAACGCTGGGAAAAGAAGGAGATTACTTCCCGGCAGGCCGCAAAAGAACTTCACATCGCTCAGGATACCTTTATTCGTTGGGTCCGCGAGCAGAAAACCTGATTTTGCGGCAGGAAAAAGTAGAGAATTTCAGTCGTTCGCTGATACATATTTTAAGGTGTGTTTTGCAGGCTTTTTAAACGGTACACGATAAAATTGCCGCCAAAACACACCTTGATTTATTATACACTGCCTGAACGGAAATGTCTGGTTTTTCGGTCAGGCAAAACCGGCGAAAGCCGGTGACACAAAAGCTGGGAGCCTTACAGATATGTTCTGAAGGCAGCGACTAAGGCTATAAGGAGGTACTGTCATGGAACAAACGGAGATGGTTATGGTAGGATTACTGGAAATCCTTGCCTTCCGGTCAGGGTGTACATACTTGTCCGATCTGCACCAGCCGGAATTTCTGCCTGCGATTCAGCGGGCGCTTTACAGGATTTCCCCGGGGCAGTTCAGCTTGAGGGAATGGCAGGATGCAGCAGCCTATATTACGGGAGAACAGCGTTCCTTTGAAAATACGGAGCAGGCAGCCGACTACCTGAAAAAATGCGGAGCACCGTGAAACGCAGGAGCAGTCCGGCTGTTCTATGACAGTACAGCATATGCGGCTATTTTGTTTTATCCGCAGAGTATTCGTTTAATACAATCGAATTCACAGCTTCTATCAAATCTACAACCTCCGATCTTGGAGTCAAAGCAAATATTTTACCATCAACCTTTGCGAGGCAGTTGGCTCCATCGTAGCGGTAAAGCTCGATCGCAGTGCTTGGATAAGCTTCGTTATCCAGGTGAACAGTCAGGCTGATTTCTTCCGTGTCTGAAGAATTCTCCACTACAAAACTGTCAGCGTTTTCTGCGCTTAGATTCTGCAGAGAAGTTTTGATGTCTGTAATATCAATCTCTTCGTCCTGATACTTCCAGATGCGTTCATTTTTCTCTTTCCCATCTGCGAGAACAGTGTAGTTCTTTCCCTCCAGTGATATATCCAGCTGATATACCTCTTCAAAATCAGCAGGAAGAACTTCACGATGGCGAAGAGCATCATAGGAGGCAGCAAGAATTGCATTACAAACAGGCTGGCTGATCTCATAAATAATCTGAGATTCGCCGATTCTTACATATCCTGTAACTTCTTCCGGCTCTTTCTCTTTTTTTTCTGCTTTTTCAGCAGCAGCCAGTTTTTCCGGATCCCGGCTGACGGAGAGAACAAAGGTATCAGAGACTTCGTTCTTTTTCTCATCTTCATACTCCAAGCTGAGGGATGTTACATCATCGCTGGAGATTTCATTAACCTGATTTCCATGTCTGCGCAGCATCGCGTTAATGCAGGCTTAAAGCTCCTTTTCACAGAAGATTCACATTTTCAGGGAAACATGAGGTATTATGTAAAAATGGTTGACTTATGTACGAAATCGGACAAAAGGCGAAGGGAAAATGAGAGGACAATTTAATATGGAATATAATAAAAAATGGAAATCACAGTTTTTTACTGTTGCATTGGGACAGGCCGTTTCTATGCTGGGAAGTCACGGGGTTCAGTTTGCCCTGATCTGGTGGCTTGCTGAAAAGACCTCATCCCCTTTTATGCTGGGGATATCAGGGATTGCAGCCTATCTTCCAATGACTTTATTCAGTCCGCTGGCAGGAATTGCAGCGGATCGCTATAACCGGAAAGTGATCTCGATTGTATCGGATATGGCGATGGGAGTGGCTGCTCTGATTTATGCAGTGCTGCTGTTCTTCTTTGACCTGCCTGTGTGGACCGTGTTTGTTATGCTGTGTGTCCGGGGGATTGGAGGTACATTCCAGCAGCCGGCAATACAGTCCATTATTCCGCAGCTTGTGCCAAGGGATCAGTTAGTAAAAAAAAACGGGTGGATGCAGTTTCTGAATGCGGGTTCCTTTTTGCTGGGGCCGGTTATCGGTGCATCCCTGTATGCGGTTTTTCCGATGTCAATCGTTTTAATGAGCGATGTGGCAGGGGCAATTTTAGCAAGCATCGCGCTGGCAGCTGTTAAAATTCCGGAACCTGAAAAGACAAAGCATGAGGAACAGCATTTTACAGCGGAAATAAAAGAGGGGCTGAAGGTATTTAAAGAAGATAAGAAATTATTTTATATTGTGACTGCAGAAGCACTCTGTATGTTCTTTTATGCGCCATTATCCGCTTTTTATCCGCTTATGACAAGCGATTATTTTCAGCTGTCAGCGATGTATGGGAGCGCAGTGGAGCTGGCCTTTGCAGTGGGCATGATGGTATCCTCCCTTTTGTTTTCCAGTGTTTTAAAGATAAACAGGAAAATCAGAGTTTCTTTTACGGGGTTGTTTGCAATGGGAGTGATGTCTTTGATCTGCGGACTCATACCGCCTGTTTATTCCGGCTGGTTTTTCTTTGCAGGAAGCTGTCTTTGTTTAGGGGCTGCTGGAAATGTCCATATGATTCCGCTGACTGCATATATGCAGGAAACCATATCTCCGGATAAGATGGGGAGGGCATTTTCGGTACTCACTCTGATTCCATCTGTTACAATGCCAATCGGCCTGCTTTTCAGCAGCCCGATAGCAGAAAAACTAGGCGTCAATGTCTGGTTTTTTCTGTCGGGATTGTGTATGATGATACTGACTGCCGGTGTTTTAATCCCGTATGCGGCAGAATGCAGGAGAGAAAGAAATAAGGATAGGGGGATTCTATGACAACAATCCGGAAACGTTGTCACAGAATCGGCCCGACTCAGGAAAAGAAGCTCGCAGGAGAGCTTCTTTTTTTATAAAAAAAAGACGGTATTCAATTTGACCACAGTTTGTTATACTGTAATATGGACGGAAGGGCCGGAAGGCCGGGAAAGAAAAGGAGGAATAGTCATGACGCCCACAGTGACGATCATTATCCCTGTTTATAATGCGGAAGCCAGTATTCACCGATGTGTGGACAGTGTTTTAGGCCAGGAATATACGGACTTTGAGCTTTTGCTGGTGGATGACGGAAGCACCGATCATTCCGGAAAAATCTGCGATGAATATGGAAAGCAGGACAGCCGTGTGCGCGTGCTTCATAAAGAAAATACAGGTGTTTCTGACACCAGAAATCTGGGGCTGGAACATGCCTGCGGGGAATTTATCCAGTTTTTAGACAGCGATGACTGGATTACACCGGATGCAACAGGACTGATGGTAAGGGCAGCAAGGGAAAGCGGCTGCGACATGGTGATTACCGATTTTTACCGGGTAATCGGAGAGCGGGTTTCCCGCAAGGGAGATATTGAAAAAGACGGAATTCTGACGCTGGAGGAGTTTGCCGGATTTATGATGGAAAAGCCGGCTGATTTTTATTACGGCGTGCTTTGGAATAAGCTTTTTCGGAGAGCTTTGATTGAACAATACCGGCTGTCTATGGATAAAACCATTAGCTGGTGTGAGGATTTTATGTTTAATCTGGAGTACCTGCGCCATACAAAATCGATTTATGCGCTCCGGGTGCCCCTGTATTATTATGTGAAAACAAAGGGCTCCCTGGTGAGTCAGGGATTAAGCCTTTCAAAGACCATAAAAATGAAGCGAATGGTTTTTGAATACTACCATGATTTTTATAAATGCATTCTCACGGAAGAAGATTATGAAAAGAACCGTCTTTCTGTGTACCGTTTTCTTCTGGATGCGGCGGGAGACGGAGCCGTGCCTTTTTCTATTTTTCCGGGGACACAGAAGCTGGGGGATGAAAGAAGCAGTGTGAATCACGAGGCGCTGGACAGGGAAGGCCTTCTTCTGGATGCATACCGGGACAGAAAGCTTCTGGAATATTACCTGGATCCGGTGGCAGACAAATACGGGCTTAGCCTGACAGAGGTGGTTCTTCTGATTTATTTCAGGCAGAAGCCCAGAGTAGACACCCTGAAGGAGCTGGCGGATATTACCAATATGTCCCGCAGCCGTCTGGCCCTTGCCCTGAAAAAGCTGACGGTAAAGGAGCTGATTCGGACAGAGGATCAGGTGAATGCAGTTTTTCTCGCTTCAGCAGAGCCGATTTTGATGGATCTGGGAAGAGCCCAGCAGGACTATGAGCTGGCCAGATTTGCCGGTTTTCAGGAAGAGGAATTGATTCAATATGCTTATCTTTCCGATAAGATCAAGAAGAATATCCAGCATGTTTTGAAGAAGGAAGGCGGAAAAGGAAACGTATATTTTTGATAATGGTAAAAATAACGAGTAATAATAGAAAAAATTCAGAAAAAAATAAAAAATATCACAAAAAAAGAAGAAACAGGCATTGCAAAAACAGATAATATTTGTTATGATAAGACCATAGACGTATGTATATATCAGTAATCTGGTCTGATGTTTCTACCAACTACCGTAATAGTTGACTACATACCCTTTTTTGGGTATGTGGTCTTTTTCCTTTCTTATAAGATTCTGTTAATGCCACATTCCCTGAAAGTACAGCAGCAGGCAGTGCCCAAGGCTGCGGGCACAGGCGGAGGTCTGAAAAAGGATTTCCGCATTCAGAAAGGAGGCAGAGTATATGAACAGAGTATTGAAGGGTGATATTGTATATTCCCGGTCGAAAACCAGCCTTCAGTCCTGCAGAGACGGATATCTGGTGATGGAGGATGGAATTTGCCGCGGGGTGTTTGAAACACTTCCGGAGAAGTATCAGGCATTTCCGCTGGAGGATTATACCGGACACTTGATTATACCGGGTCTGGTGGATCTTCATCTCCATGCGCCGCAGTATACCTTCCGTTCTCTGGGTATGGATCTGGAACTTCTGGAGTGGCTGAATACTCACACATTTCCTCAGGAGAGCAGATATCGGGATCTGGAATATGCCAGAAAGGCATACGGGATGTTTGCAGAGGATATGAAGAAGAGCGGAACTACGAGGGCGGTTATTTTTGCCACAATTCATCCGGAGGCCACAGAGCTTTTGATGGATTTGATGGAAGAAAGCGGAATCTGTTCCTATGTGGGTAAGGTCAATATGGATCGCAATTCTCCGGATATTCTCTGTGAAGCATCGGCGGAGGAATCTCTTGCGGCTACCAGACAGTGGCTGGAGGATGTCAGGGATCGATATCAGCGGACAAAGCCGATTCTGACACCGCGCTTTATTCCAAGCTGCACCGATGAGCTGATGAAGGGAATCGGACAGCTTGCAAAGGAATACGGACTTCCGCTGCAGTCTCACCTGTCAGAGAACAAAAGTGAAATCGCATGGGTTCAGGAGCTTTGCCCCTGGAGCAGCTGCTATGGAGACGCCTACGATCAGGCGGGAGCCTTTGGCGGAGAAATCAAAACCGTAATGGCACACTGCGTATGGTGTCCTGATGAGGAAATTGAGCTGATGAAAAAGAGGGGCGTTTTTGTTGCCCATTGTCCGGAGTCCAATACCAATCTTTCCAGTGGAATTGCACCGGTCCGGAGGTATCTGGATGAAGGAATTCCTACAGGACTGGGTTCCGATGTGGCGGGAGGAAGCGTGCTTTCCATTTTTAAAGCCATGGAGCTGGCTGTTCAGACCAGCAAGCTGAGATGGCGTCTGACGGACAGCTCGTTAAAGCCGCTGACAGTTCCAGAGGTATTCTATATGGCTACGGCAGGAGGCGGAGCCTTCTTCGGAAAGGTGGGAAGCTTTGAGGACGGCTTTGAGGCAGACGCACTTGTTCTGGATGAGAGCCGTGTGCCGACTCCGCTTTTTGAAGAGCTGAGTCTGGAGGAACGTCTGGAGCGGATGATTTATCTGGGAAGTGAGCACGATATTATTCATAAATATGTGGCAGGAACCCAACTGTTTTAATGTAAATTTGATGATTTTTACAGAAAAAAAAGAATTTTATTAAAATTTTTAAAAAAATACAAGCAATTTATTAGAAAGTATGATAAACTGGATCTATCTGTTATCAATTTAATTAAGGAGGAAGTGTATGGAAAACTTTTTTAAATTTAAAGAACGCGGAACAGATATGAAGACAGAGATGATCGCCGGCGTGACCACTTTCATGACCATGGCTTACATCCTTGCGGTAAACCCGAACATTCTGGGCGCATCCGGCATGGACACAGGAGCTGTTTTTACAGCTACAGCTCTGGCCTCAGCGATCGCATCATTTTGTATGGCACTGTTTGCAAATCTTCCCTTTGTCCTTTCCGCTGGTATGGGACTGAACGCATACTTTGCCTATACGGTTGTCCTGGGGATGGGGTATTCCTGGGAAGTTGCTTTAACAGCAGTATTTGTTGAAGGTATTATTTTTATTATTCTTTCCCTGACCAATGTGCGTGAAGCCATTTTCAATGCGATTCCTACAAACCTGAAGGTAGCGGTATCTGTTGGTATCGGTCTGTTTATTACCTTTATTGGTCTTCAGAATGCACACATTGTTGTAGACAGCGCTACTCTGGTAGGTCTGTTCTCCTTTAAGGGCTCTGTAGCAGCAGGAACCTTCCAGTCAGAGGGAATTACTGTTCTGCTGGCTCTTATCGGAATCCTGATTACAGCATTCCTGGTAGCAAAGAATGTAAAGGGAAATATTCTGATTGGTATTCTGGTTACCTGGCTGATGGGAATTGTATGTCAGCTGATCGGCCTGTATGTTCCCAATCCGGAAGCCGGCTTCTTCAGCCTGATTCCCAGCGGAATCATCTCCATGCCGGCATCCATTGGACCGACTCTGTTTAAGATGGACTTTTCTGTAATCGGAAGTCTGGACTTTTTGGTTGTTGTATTTGCATTCCTGTTTGTAGACCTGTTTGATACACTGGGAACCCTGATTGGCTGTGCATCCAAGGCAAATATGCTGGACGCAGAGGGAAGACTCCCCGGTATTAAGGGCGCTCTGCTGGCTGATGCAATCGGAACAACTGCAGGTGCCTGCCTGGGTACTTCCACCATTACAACCTTCGTTGAGTCCTCCTCTGGTATTGCAGAAGGCGGAAGAACTGGTATGACTGCAATCGTATCCGGTGTTCTCTTCTTACTGGCCCTGTTTTTATCACCGATTTTCCTGGCAATTCCTTCCTTTGCTACAGCACCGGCTCTGGTAATTGTTGGTTTCCTGATGATGCAGCAGGTAACAAAGATTACCTGGGAGAATATGACAGAGGCTATTCCGGCATTTATCTGTATTTTTGCAATGCCCTTTATGTACTCTATCTCCGAAGGTATTGCTTTTGGTGCTATCTCCTACGTAGTTCTGAAGCTGGTTACCGGCAAGAGCAAGGATATTACACCGCTGATGTTTGTACTTGCAATTGTATTTATTGCTAAATACGCATTGCTTTAAGATTTCCTGACAGACGCAGAGAACGTTCTGGAAGGGTGCAGCAAAAAGAAAGAAACTTCTAAATTGATAACAAGTGATAGAATCCCTGCCTTCGGCATCTTCGGATGCCGGAGGCATTTTGTTTTTGCAGTCAAGTAAAACACTCAGCAAGGGGGAACGGAGCTGTGTTTTTGGTGGAAAACAGAAAAATTCTGTGCTATACTAGGCGTCATAGGGATGTTTCGGGGGGAAATACAAACGAAATAAAAAGAGGGGAGAATCTTTATGGAAAGTTTTTGGATTGCCTGGAATGCAGTAGTGCCGTTTTTCATTTACTTTGCATTTGGCTATGGGATTCAGAAAACGGGAATTGTGGACAAACCGTTTTTTATCCGTTTGAATCAGATGATTTTTAAGGCGTTTTTTCCGATTATGATGTTTAACAACATTTACCGAACCGGTGGAACTCAGGGACTGAGCGGAAAGCTTCTGGCAGTCAATATTGCCTGTGTTCTGCTTTTGATTGGAATCAGTATGGTGATTGTTCCTCTTCTGGTGAAGGAAGATTCCCGCAGAGGAGTAATTGTTCAGGCGCTGTACCGGGGAAACTGTGTTCTTTTTGCCGTTCCTCTGGCAGAAAATGTGTTTGGAGCGGAGGGCGCCAGTCTGGCATCCATGGTGCTGGCGTTTATTATTCCCGTTTATAATGTGATGGCGGTTCTGATTCTGGAGTATTTTCGGGGAGGAAAGCCTTCTTTTCGTCAGCTTCTGATAAAAATGATCACGAATCCCATGATTATGGGAGCTGCAGTGGGAGCTGTTTTTCTCGGTTTGGGGATCCGGCTTCCTGCCTGTGTGGAAAAACCGATTAAGGAGTATGCGGCTCTTTGCACACCTCTTGCCTGCTTTGTAATGGGAGGAACGCTTCAGTTTTCTTCTGTACGGAAAAATTTAAAGTATCTGGTTCCTACTCTGACGGTCAAGCTGGTCTGTGTTCCTGCGGTTATTGTGGCGGTGTCGGTGCTTTTGGGATTTTCTCCTCTGGAACGGTTTGTTTTATATTCCCAGTTCGCAGCTCCTGTGGCAGCAGCCTCTTTTTCTATGGCTCAGGCTATGGGCGGAGACGGGGATCTGGCCAGTGAGATGGTGGTAGTCAGCTCCTGCGTCAGCGTATTTACGATTTTTATGTGGATCTTTGTGACAAAGCTGTTTGGAATTATCTGACAGAAGCTGTCTGGACGATAGGAAACCAGTGGATCAGGGCAGGAAGAAACAAACCCCTGGTTGAAAAAAGCGGGAAAAGACGGTATAATAAAAAACGGTATATTGTCAGAGAAAATTATCAATATCAGGACAGGGAGACGGAAGAATCATGGAAAATGGAAGAAAAGAGCTGCTGACGCGGCTGGCGGATAAAGAGGGCGAATTTTTTGCGCTGATTTCTGCATGCACAAGAGAGCCCTATGTAGAATGTGATGAGGAGACCTTTGATGATAAGGTATTCCTGTATTTTGACGAGGAAGAGGCGAAGCAGGCGGCTCAGACTCTGGCAGGAAAGAAGATTCCTGTAACAGTTTCCCGGCTGGAAAGCAAGCAGATGCTGTTTTTCTTTACCAATCTGTATGCTATGGGCGTGAATGCCATTGAAATTCCAGATGGAGAAAAGCCGGCTTTGATTCAGCTGGAGGAGATTATTAAGCGTCGGGAAAAGACGGAGATGCCGGACGGTGCTGTGTGGGTGGAGAATCCGCAGCTTCATCTGACTGCTGTTTACTTTGCCCAGGAGATGAGAAAACCGGCCACACCGGAGACAAAGCAGCGCCTTCTGGAACTGCAGGAGGAGATTGTGGCTGATTTCCGCAAGGGAAGCTTCCTGTTTGCTCTGGATAAAGAGGGACAGGGAACTCCTATGATTAAGATGAAGAACGAAGACAAATTCCAGCCGGTATTTACAGATGCCGTAGAATTTGGCCGTTTTAACCGGGAAGGAAGATTCCGGGCTGTTGTTGTGGAGGCAGACAAGCTGAATAAGGTTCTTGATAAAAATGCAAAGGGAGTTATCTTAAATATTATGGGTGTGAACCTTCCTTTGGTAGTGAACCGGAATACCAGTGAGGCAGAACAGGAAGAACCGAAGCTTCAGATGGATCCGAAAATGCAGATGGCCCAGGAGATTGATAAGCTGGTTAAAACTACAAACTAATGTCAAAAACAAGACTTTTGCCAGGGAGCGGGGCGGTATTCTCAGGAATGCCGCCCCTGTCCTGTATTCTGCAGGAAAAGGAGAGAAGAGAGGCAATGGAAATACCGCTGTAGAAATGAAGAAAAAAGGCGGGAAAAATCTAAAAAAACCACAGTAGACAATAGAAAAAAACTGTAATATGATGAAAAACGATATAGATTTTATCTGGTCTGGGCGTGAAATGCGCAGACGGTATATAAAGGGAGAAAAGGATATGCTGAAGGACTTATTAGAGAAAAACAGGAGCTACCGGGGATATGATGAGACGAGAAAGGTGACAGAGGAGGAACTGCGGGAGCTGGTTGCATATACCCGTCTGTGCCCGGCTGCGGCAAATGTACAGCCGTTAAAGTATTTTCTGGCGTGGGAGCCGGAGGTGGTAAATAAAATTCAGCCTCTGACCAGGTGGGCAGGCGCTTTGCCCCAGCTTCATCTG
>UQFC01000064.1 GCA_900540335.1 uncultured Clostridium sp.
TATTAGAATTTTCAGGGTTTTAAACACTGTTCAATTTTTCATTTTCAAGGTTCATGTTGTTGCTTGTTTTCAGAAGCAACTTTTTAAGTATATCACAGTTACTTTTGTTTGTCAACAACTTTTTTATTTTTCTTTCGAACTTTTTAAAGTTCGCTGCCGCCGTTTTCAGCGGCGAGTTATATAATACCAAACCTCCGGACAAATGTCAACAACTTTTTTCATTTTTTTTAAATTAGTACTTCGGGATTTCAAGGCATACAGAATACACAAATACCTCTTTGTTTAGATACTGCATAAACTGACCGTTCTGATTCAGGCACTGCACTCTGACAGCCACTATGCCTTGAAAATTCCCATTTACCATTTTCTTTGAAAATCAGACAGAAGTTTCCCGTTCCTGTACAGGTCTTCTTTAGATAAGATATTCCGGCAGACAGAATGATGCCGGAGAAAAAACACCTTCCATACCATATGCTGTTTCTAAAAAACAAACGCTCCGTCAAACCATACCGGACTGCGCTTTCTTCTTCGAATCAGACCTGCCCATCCTAGCACAGGAAATTTCTCTCTTCAATACTTTTTCCAAATTATACCGTTTCCATACCGTTTTGCCCTGTTTTTCTGCATTTTTTTGTTTCATAAAAATATGCTCTCACAGCCTCCAGTACCTGTTTTTTTCTGCTGGCACTAACAGGCACCCGATCTCCGTTCCTGAGAATCGCCTCAGTACTGCTCAGTGCTTCCAGATACTTCATATGTATCAGATAAGAATAGTGAGTTCTCAGTACCGGCATCTCCTTCAAATATTCTTCCTCCTCCTGCATACATTTTCCTATCGGATATGTTCTGTTATGTGTATGCACATAAATATTCCGTTCTTCTAAATGGATATAATAAATATCCCTTTCATACAGATGAATCAGCTTTCCTTTAAATTCCCATACATATTCCTTTTCTTTTTTCACGTTTCCTTCTCCCCCTGCTTTCCCTGATATAAATACTGCTCTGACCACGACAAGATCGTCTCTATGATCAGTTCTGCTCCGATCACGGCAAACTCGTTTCTGTGACCAGCTTCGCTTCCGACGCACGCCGTTCCCCGCGGAGTGTTTTTCTGTCATAGCCGAACCTTCCTATGGTATAAAACCATAATTGACCTGCCGGATTCCCCGACAGGTCAATTATATTAACGCAGTATTTGTTATTTTATAACAGGTTTTGTCAGAAAATGACGAAAATTCGCTGAACCACCGTTTTTCCTATCTGTACATCTGGTGAATCGTCAGCGCCAGAAGGATTCCCAGTACGGCTCCTGCAAAAACCTGAAGGGGAGTGTGCCCTACTAATTCCTTTAAACGTATCTGAAAATGTTCATCATCCAGGCGAAAAAAATCCTGATCCATAATCAGATTCAGAAGTTTTGCCTGCTTTCCTGTCTCCTGACGGACACCAATGGCATCATACATAACTACTGCTGCCAGTACAAAACAAATCGCAAACTCAAAGGATTCCACTCCGTAGCATACAGCTGCGGACGTTGTCAGCGCACATACTGTCGATGAATGGGAGCTGGGCATACCTCCAGAACCAACCAGTCGCTCTGCGGAAAAGCTTCTGTTCAGAGCAAAATCAAAAATTGTTTTCAAAAGCTGCGCCACAGTCCATCCCACCAGGGCACTGATCAGAACCTCATTACTCAGCAGTTTATCCCAAAAGCTCATGCATCCTTCGCCTCTTTTTTAATAACCAATCAGCCAGTCATACAGCTCCTGATACTTCTTCGCAGAGGTATTCCAGGAGAAATCTGCAGCCATGGCCCGATCAATAATCTTGTTCCACTCGCGTTTCTTATTATAGTAAATATACTTAGCATAATTTACCGTATCCAGCATCTCATGAGCATTGTAATTTGCAAATGAGAATCCGGTACCCTTGCCTTCATACTCATTATAAGGCTCTACCGTATCCTTCAGACCGCCCGTCTCACGAACAATCGGAACCGTACCGTAACGCAGAGCCATCAGCTGGCTCAGTCCGCACGGCTCAAACAGAGACGGCATCAGGAATGCATCGCAGCCTGCATAGATCTTATGAGACAGTTCATTTGAATAATAAATCTGGGCAGATACCCGATCATGATATTTCCAGTCATAGTGGCGGAACATATTTTCATACTGTTCATCGCCGGTTCCCAGAACAACCAGCTGGATATCCTCTGCACAAAGCTCATCCATCACAGCCTGAATCAGATCCAGTCCCTTCTGATCCGTCAGACGGGAAACGATTCCTACCATGAATTTCTTGTCATCCACCGGAAGTCCCAGCTGCTCCTGAAGCGCTCTCTTATTTTTCACTTTTTCCTTGCGGAACGTTCTGGCATCATAAGTCTGGGCAATCATGGTATCCGTAGCCGGGTTGAATTCATTGTAGTCAATTCCATTGACAATACCGCGAAGACTGTTGGATCTTGCCCGCATCAGACCATCCAGTCCCTCTCCGTAAAACGGCATCTTAATCTCTTCTGCATAAGTCTGGCTTACTGTGGTCACTGCATCTGCAAATACGATACCGCCCTTTAACATATTGCCGTCCTTGTATGCCTCCAGCTTGTCCGGGGTGAAATAGTAATCCGGCAGCATGGAAAATCTCTGAATCGTCTTAACATCCCATACACCCTGGAATTTCAGGTTATGAATGGTCATAACGGATTTCATATTGGAGAAGAATTCTCCGCCCCGGAATCTGTCTTTTAAGTAAACGGGGATCAGACCGGTCTGCCAGTCATGACAGTGAACCACATCCGGCTTAAATCCAATCACAGGCAGTGCTGACAGTGCTGCATTACAGAAGAAGGAGAACTTCTCCAGGTCGTAATACCAGTCACCGTAAGGCTTCGCTCCATTAAAATAAGCTTCATTGTCAATAAAATAAAAGGTAATTCCGTCATAGACATACTGCATAATGCCTACATAGCGGCTCTGTCCAAGATAATCCATGTAAAAATGATTCACATAAGTCATCTCGTTGCGCCACTTTTCATTAATACACAGGTATTTGGGAATCATTACCCTCACATCAAAATACTGTTTGTCAAAACACTTGGGAAGAGATCCCGCTACATCGGCCAAACCGCCCGTTTTAATAAAAGGTACAGCCTCAGATGCTACAAACAAAATATTTTTCATCTACAAACCCCTCCTATAATATCAGCCCGTCCCTGCAGACTCTCATTACTGTATAGTATACAATATTTAGACAGATTTAGGAAGTATATTCTGAGAAAAATCGGAACCTTTCTAGATTCTTTTGTAATCCAGTCGTATTTTATCCGAAATCAGCGCAATAAATTCAGAATTTGTCGGTTTTCCCTTCCCATTACTGACAGTATATCCAAAAAGTTCATGAATGGTATCCAGTCTTCCGCGGCTCCACGCCACTTCTATCGCATGACGGATTGCCCGCTCCACACGGCTTGACGTTGTATTATGACGCTTGGCTATGGCCGGATAAAGAACCTTGGTTACGGAAATCAGCATGTCCTCTTCCTCAACTGATATTTCAATCGCATCCCTCAGATACTGGTAGCCTTTAATATGAGCAGGAATCCCGATTTCATGAAGCAGTCTGGTAACATCATGCTCCAGATTCTGCCGCATATACTCCTCCTTATCCACATAAGGCTTTACCTGCTTCAATTCTCCTCCCGGCATGGAAGTTCCTTCACCGCATACCCGCCGGATTTTATCCATCACCACATCCTTGTTAAAGGGTTTCATAATATAATAGCTGGCTCCAAGCTGAAAGGCATCCGATGCAATCTGCTCGCTTCCGGCTGCTGTCACCATAATAAAAGACGGCACCGGTTTTCCCGCCCGTTCCTTTTTCACCCGTTCCATCACAGAAATCCCGTCCAGCTTCGGCATAATCACATCCATCAGCACCAGATCCGGGTTGGTTTTCATAATCATTTCATAGGCATCTTCCCCGTTATCTGCTTTCGCTATCACGCGAAAACCGCTTTCCTGCTCCAGCATATCATTCAGCAGATTCATCATCTGCGGATTATCCTCTGCAATCGCCACATTTAATTCGTTCAACACAAAATCCTCCTGTTTCCTTGTTATAATTTGTATTATAGCCGCTTAGTTTGTCCCCTGGCAACGAAATTCCATCGCCAAGTTTCGCCAAGATCCGCAACTATATATAACGGAAAACAGGAGGATTTGTAACAGTCCTCTTACAATATTTTATTTTGTTTCACAATCCATACAATGAATCACTGCAGGAATCAGAGGTTTCTCGCACCGCTCAGTCAGATATTTCTGAAGCAGTTCTGCATTCGGCTGATTCTTTCCGTATACATCCAGAGTCAGAACCATGGTATTTCCTGCGCCGTATTCCACATAGGCCTCTGCCCGCTCTACGCCCGGATACTGGCATGCAGTATCTTCCAGACGGTATAAATCCAGGAAATGACGTCCGGTCAGACTTTCTGTCATAATAATCCTTCCGCCCTGCTCCAGCATATGAATGGATCCGTCAGGCAGAATCCGCGCTGTACGTGATGTCTGGTAAAGAACACCCGGCCCATAAGGATTGGTAATCTGATCCACACAGTCAGCCGGCTTGTGATCCATAATATACAGGGTTCCCCATCCGCCAAACGGTTTCTTTCTGCAGTTTTCATCCAGCACATAAGCCTTTACCTTCGTCTCTGCTGTTACATCGGTGATCAGGCGGCTTCCTGCCTCCCAGTTAACAATTCCTGCCTCCACAAAATAGTGCTTGGGGAAAAGTTCATCCGGCAGATGACGTTTCAGACGTCTTGCAAAATGTTCATCCATCATTGCTTCTGCCACACATTCCACAGCAGTCATAAATACCTGCAGCTGCTGTCTGTCAAACCGGTTCTCCCAGTAACGCAGCTCATAATAATATCCTCTGTCATCAGAAAATACCTGCAGGTGGAATGGCAGGGAATCCAGCTGGATTCTCTGGCGCTCTGCCGGATAACCGCCAATGGTATTGATATTTAAAATATCTCCCTGATACTGGAAGAACATCTCGTCCGCATGGAGATTGGACATATAGCACCGCATGGTTGCCATAATCTGACGGCCGGATCGTTTCAGCATCTCTTCCACGGTTTCCTCTTTATTTTCCGTATACCGGAAATAATAGGTTCTGAACAGCGGACCTGCCAGGCGGTTCCAGCGGCTGTCTGTTCTTCCGCTGTGGATAGATGTGCTGACAGTATCCTTCTCATTGGAAAACAGGCTGATGCAGTAATTGTATGCAGTCAGGAATACCACATTTTCTGATACCCCGTTCTCGTGGCAGAATGCTGTCAGCTTTTTCCGGCTAATCTTCTCAAACCGGCTGCGCAGCGCTGCATTTACTCCAAAATCAAGCCCTCTGTTTTCTTTTTTCGTCAGAATACTTCTGCGGATTCTCAGATCCTTCATCTGCTCTGTGAAATACCGGATATTTTCTTCTCTTCCGCCTTCTTCATCCCGCTTTTTCTCATCCAGAATATACTCGTAAAAGGTGTATTCTGACGGAATTGCAGCCTTTCCGGCATAGAGAGCATTGATATCCTCAAACAGTACATTCATCGTCATGCCGTCTCCCATAATGTGGGCAACATCCATGAAGAAATATTTTTCTGTCTCTGTCTGATACAGGGCAATGTGATAAAGAGGCTCTCCCGGTCCATAGGTATACGGACGCAGAAGTCCTTTTTTCTCCTCCTCCCACTGGGCATCCGTCAGATGATGAATGGGAATATCGACCTCTTTCCAGTCGTCACGGAAGTTCATATAGGCGCCTGTCTCCTGATCAAACTGGATCACATCCTTCAGCTCAGGATGCAGCTCAAACACCTGCTCTACAGAGCGTTTCAGAAGACGCAGATCCACCCTGGGGTCTAACCGGTAGAAGAAGGGCAGATTGGCTGTTGTATTGCCCCGCATTACATAGGCAAAGAACATCTGCACACCGGTCAGAGGATACTTGGGTCTCCAGGAATAATCGGTACGTCCCTGGCCTTCCTTCTCTTTTGCCACTTCTTCCAGCTTCAGAATGGATGCATGGCTCATCAGTTCGTCCAGAGTAATGGAAATCTTCAAATCATTGTAAAGATCCGTCAGCAGAAGCACACTGCCCATGGAATCCAGGCCGGCCTCATAAAGCTCTGTGTCAATACCGAAACGGCTGTGTCCAAGCACGTTGGATACACAGGTATAGAGCTTCTCCTGAAACTCTGTTTCCGGACGGCGAACCTGAGCCTCCTGCTCCTTTTCTTCTTTCTTCTTTGTAAAATACTGATTTCGGATAATCTTCTTGGAAGAGGTTTTTGCAAACGGAACCTCCCGGATCCGGCACTGCATAATCCTCTTGTAGGACGGAAGATTCTGATTGTGCTTTTTAATAATCTCCTGAACCGTTCCTTCAATATCGCTGATATTGGCTGCCTCTGCATATTTAAAATTCGGATAAACCTCCGCGCAGATCGCATCATCCTCACCAAAGACCAGAATATCCTCAATCAGGCGCTCATCCTCAAACAGATTCTCCAGCTGCTCAGGCGCAACATTTTCTCCGTTGCTTAAAATGATCAGGTTCTTTTTCCGGCCGGTCAGATACAAAAATCCTTCTTCATCCAGATGGCCGATATCTCCGGTACGAAGCCATCCGTCCTCTGTTATTGCCTCTGCTGTCTTATCCGGCTCCTTGTAATATCCCATCATAACAGACGGACTCTTTACCTGGATCTCTTCGTCCACAATTCTCACCTGACAGCCCTCTACTATTTTTCCCACACTGGCCACCTTATCCGGACGGTTCCAGTCAGGGGCGGAAATCTTTGGAGAACACTCAGACATACCGTATCCCTGAGCAATAGAAATTCCCAGGCGTCTGTAATTTTCAGCCAGCTCCGGAGCCAGATATCCGCCTCCGCTGACTACCTTATGCAGACGTTTTCCCAACACCTCTTCCTTAATCTGGAAAAGAGATTTTCCAGGCTGCTGCCGGCTCATAATCGCAATTCTGTTGTAAAGTCCCTTTGCCATCATAGGCACCATACGCATCACCGTCGGCTCAAACAGAAGAATATGAGCAGCCAGCTTTGTCATATCCCGGTTCAGGCACAGGGTACTTCCGTAACGAATCACAATCAGAACATCTCCGTTAATGCAAAATACATGATGCATGGGAAGGACATTCAGATAAATCTCATTTTCCGGATGCTCTGTATCTGTGGTACAGAACACATTATCAATCAGGTTTCCATGGGACAGCATAACACCCTTTCCTCTTCCTGTTGTTCCGGAAGTGAAAAGAATCATTGCACACTCCTCCGGCTTCGCCAGATTCTCCACCTGTCTTCCTGCATAATTCTTCAGAATGTTGTCAGAGCAGGCCACATGTCTTCCGTGCTGAAAGGAAATGCATTCCTCCAGAGCCGGACAGCGGCTGCCTGCCTCTTCTGCCAGGGTTCTGAAGTCCCAGTCATAGAACAGCACATCCTCATCTGATCTGCTGACACAGTCACAGAAGGTATCTGCATCCATCTGAACATCCATCGGAATAATCACACTGCCGCTGGACATAACACCCAGCATCACAGCCAGATAGTGATGGCCGCTTCCACCTAAAAGGCCTACCCGCACCGGATGTCCCAGTTCACGGCTCTTCTCCTGGGCCCATGCGGCTACTGCCATACAGTCAGCCACAAACTGACGGTATGTTACTTCATAAATTACATCATTGTCTTCATAGCGTAAAAATACGTGGTCTCCATGGCTGTCTCCTGCGCTGCACACCAGATCGTAGATGGTTTTGGTGTTCTCTCTGGTAATCATAACTTCCCCCTCGTTTTTGAACATTTTTATGGTTTCTGTTCATAATATAACACTTTATATTGATTGTGTAAATCATTGGAGTGACAATCTTTTCCTGTTTTTTCCTGCTTTATTAGTCACTTTAGAATAAATCCAGCATATTATCCAGGTAGATGCTTTCCCTCACATGGAGCTGATACTCCGGCTTCGTCATGTAGTAGAGCAAAAATTCCAGAATCAGAGCGCTTCCCAGCCCCCTCCCTTCAATTTTAAAATTAGAAAACCCCATAGGCAGATAAACTTCTTTTATATCTTCTGTCCGGATAAATCCCGGATTGGTCATTGCCCTGGAAAAACGATATCCATCCTTCGCATCGGGCGCCGAGCAGCGGTGTTCCGGCATATTTTCTCCCAGGTTTCTCCTGCTTACAGCCTCATAGCAGCGTTTCCTGTCCCGGCATCCAAACCAGCAGCATTCATTGCACAGAAATTCCACCTTCTCTTTCTGATTTTCCGAAAGAGTTCTCCACTTGTCAAAAGCCTTATTCAGCCTAAAATCCGGAACTGCATAAAGAAAATCCTCCCGGTTTACTTCCTTCAGAAACTGATCGAAATCCGTCAGAACCTTCGTTGTGGAAGAAACAAAATAAAGGCCGGGGTAATTCGCTTTTAAATAGGACAAAAGCAAATCCGAATGTACAATCACTCCGTTTTGCTGTCCCCCTTCTTTCTCAAAAAGGGCGCAGAGAGCATTGCACAGAGGATCAGAAAGATGCTCTGTGCCAAGCAAAGAGTTACTGAAGGTCAGTCTGGCCGAAATCCCATACTCCTCCATCAGAGCAAGAACCTCCTCCGGCTTTCGGTCACCGCCTCCCACTCTTCCGCCTCCCCAGGTGCATTCCGCCGGCGCTCCATAAACAGAGCCAATTTCGCACCAGTCATAAAAATATTCCCGGTGTTCGCGAAACAGAGGCAAAAACACCGAGTACAGCTCATAAAACTCGAACAAGCCGGGAAGATGATAGTACGCTGTATCTTTTTTCACTGAATTCATTCTCTCTTTCCTTCTCCTGTACAAAATTCCGTCCTAAAATCAGAAACATCTGTCCAACCATCCGACGCTATGCCGTTCGTGCACAGCTGAACGGTTCCTGTTTTCATCTGTCCGCTGTGCATCTATGCTGCGGATTCTTCACGCATGCCTTATAGTTCTCAGTATACCAGCCTGGCTTGTTTGAAGCAAAACCATTATAATCTCTCCATATCCGGCGGCATCGCTCCTTCATTCTGTCTACATCCTGCCGGCCAAACTTTTCCGCCCATGCAATCGAATGCAGCGATGCATGAGCAGTATACACCGCATGAGCTGCCCAAAATGCCTCTGGAATATGATCCTCAAAATATGCGTCTATCTGACCGATGCAGTAGGGAATGCTAAGCTCTGTGCCAAAGCTCTCCAGCTTATAAAATTCCTCATAAGGATCCCCCGCCTCCCAGCGGTTAAAATCAATAATACCAATCGAACCATCACCGGTGCAGATGATATTTCCCGGATGGAAATCTCCATGGAGATATACCGGCTTTTCCTTCCATATCTGATCTATATTCTGTCTGATATAATCAATCACTGCCTCATCCTGTTCCATGCGAACCTGTGACTGCTCATACCTGGAAAGCTGAGCTAATTTCTTTTCCTTTTTTGTATCCTGGGGAATATCCGCCTGTTCCACTGAAAGAGAATGGATTTTCTTTAAAATCACTCCCGCTTTCCTTCCAAGCATATATTGCTTCTCAGCGGGTAATCCGGGCAATACCTGCTCCAGATCCTCTCCCTCCACCCATGTAAGCAGCATAAATGCATTTTCCCCTTGATTGCAGATTCCAAAATCAACAGGCTCTGACATCAAAAATCCCAGCTGAGAACACCTTTTTATCATTTCATACTCTTTTTTCTTTGCCTCATATTTTTCGATGTCAAAGCATCGAAGCAGCAGTGACCTTCCGTCTCTGGTGCGAATGAAATATTTCTCATCTGACGACCACCCCCTGGAAATCCTTTCTATGCTTTCCCAGAGCTTCTGCTGACCGATATCTTCAAACATTCCGCTCCTTTGCTGATCTGCATTCTTCAACGTCTTTCCCTAACCTCTCTTTTAATTTCAGAATATTTTCTTCTATTTTATCAATAACTTTTTCAAACTCGTCATCGCTCTTTCCCGTCGGATCCTCAAGCCCCCAATTCTCGTCAAAAGGTCTTCCAATAAACGGACATTCCACATTGCAGCCCATAGATATGGCAATATCGGGCTCAGGAATCTGATTGATTCGTTTTGAATACTGGTTCTCTTCCATATCGATTCCATACCGTTTTTTCATCAGACGAACTGCATCCTGATTGATTTGCTCCTTCGTTTCTGTACCGGCGGAATAGCTTTCAAATACATCAGATGCAAAATGCTTTCCCAGAGCTTCTGCTATCTGGCTTCTGCAGGAATTATGTACGCAAATAAATGCTGCTTTTTTCTTTTCCTTTTTATGAAACGGACATCTTTCTTTGATACACTGCTCATTCCGGTCACTGAAACCACATTGAATTTCTCCCAGCTCCAGACCTGCATTGTAATTCTCATTCATATAGGCAACAGCCTTCTGAAAGCTCAAAAAAGCATCTCTTTTGCAGCATCTGGGACCTCCAACCTGACTCAGGCTGCGAAGTGCATCTGACGTAAAACCCATATGTTTTCCCCAGGAATCATCCGCGCTCAATGGACCTGTTCCATCAATAATAGACAAGGCTGCTCCCATGGAACTTACAGCTCCGCAGATCCCCCACATACCGCAGGTTGCTCCCGGCATCTGCAATCCCCTCCTCATCAGCTCCTTAAGTCCTGCCTCCAAATCAAGTTCTCCGCCTGCATTTGCATAGGCAGTCAGCAATGCTGCTCCGTCCAGCACATGATGCTCCGGACCATGGATCCGGATAAAATCCTGCCGGGCAATCCTGCAGAAAATATCTGCGGGATTTTTGCTTTTTTCCTGCATACAGGCTTTTATGATTTTTCTTGCTCTCTCTTCCATGATTCATTTCCTTTCCTGTCTATTATTTTCTCCATCACATAATTTGTCAGTAAAATTCCCTTTCTGCTGACCTGCTGTTCCTTTACCATTCTGTATCCCCTTTTTTCAAAAAAACGGTTTTGCTGTTATGGAGGCATGAGTTGTTATCCTGTCTGCAGAAACCGCTTTTTCCAATTGATCGCAGACTGCAGAAGCAATTCCTTTTCTCTGATAATCACGATGAACATACAGCCGGTCAAGGTATCCATCAGGGGCGATATCTCCAAATCCGACGATTTCTCCGTTCTCCACTGCAATCATTGTAATATGTTCCAGAAACGACTGATTCCACGCCTGCAAATCAACCGTTCCTGTTGCCCAGACATCCAACTGCTCCTTTGTATAATCTCTGGCATTGACACTGTGAACGGTCTGATAAAACAAGTCAGCCAGCTCGCCGCAGTCAGAAGCATCATATTCTCTAAGTGTCATCTTATCCCCCTTTCCAGCCGGAAATTATCTGTCCCAGCTGGTTTTCCTGTCCTCTTCTGTAATGGGACGAATCACTCTGCAGGGATTTCCAACAGCTACGGAATTATCCGGAATATCCTTTACAACAACGCTGCCGCCGCCAATTACAACATTGCTTCCAATGGTCACTCCGGGCATAACCTGGACACCTGCGCCTATCCATACATTATCTCCTACGGTAATCGGATATGCATACTCCAATCCCCGGTTTCTTCTTTCATAATCAATGGGATGACCTGCTGTGTGAAACCCGCAGTCCGGGGCAATAAAAACATTTTTCCCGAATGTAACCTTTGCCCCATCCAGAATTACAGTATTGTGATTGGCAAAGAAATTTTCTCCAATTTCTATATTATATCCATAATCACACCAAAACGGCGCCACAATACAAAAGCTTCCATCTGTTTTTCCAAGCAGCTGCTTCATAATCTCTGTCTGTTTTTCTTCATCAGACGGGCGGGTCTGATTATACTCATAACATAAATCTTTTGCCCTTGCTCTTTCTTCCAGCAAACTTTTATCGTAATTTGCATCATAAAGCATCTGTTTTAACATTTTTTCTTTTTCTGTCATAGCTTCTTTCCTTCTCTTTCAGTACAACAAATCATTGTTCTTTTCCCCGCAGAATTCTGCAGTCACACGACCATTATCAAAGTTCCGATTCCAATCAAAACACAGCCAATCAAGGACTTCATCGTAAACTTCTCATGCAAAAATACAAAGGCCAGAATCAGAGTGATGACTACACTCAGCTTATCAACCGGTACTACCTTGGAGGCGTCTCCCATTTGCAAAGCTTTATAATAGCACAGCCAGGAAGCGCCTGTTGCCAATCCTGACAAAATCAAAAAAATCCAACTTTTCCGGCTGATTTCTGATAATCCGCTTTGTGTATTTGTTAAAAAAACCATCCCCCATGCCATGATTACAACGACAACCGTTCTGATGGCTGTCGCAAGATTTGAGTTTACTCCATCGATCCCCACCTTTGCCAGTATCGAGGTAAACGAAGCAAATATTGCCGACAATAATGCAAATACAAACCACATACTATGTTCCTCCGTTTTTCTATCTGCTCACATCGCCTTCCGGCAGTTCTCCGTCATGATATAAAATTCGCCCTGTCCAATTGGAGTAGTTTTTACCACCGGGACATCAGAAATGTTAAAACCTGCTTTTTCATAACATTTTATTGCTCTTATATTCCAGCTTCTAACTTCTATTGATATCTTTTTATCCGGATATTGTTTGTGTGAAAGAACACAGGCCATTTTAACAATCTGTTGTCCATATCCCTGATCACAATACTCAGGATTTACCCCGATACCCAAAAAAACATCTGCTTCCCTTTCTTTCAAATTCGTATAACCTACCAGCTTTTCTCCATCATAATATGAGTAATAATTATTTTGTAAATCAGCAAATCCCTGATGATTTTTCAACTGCTCTATGTAGGGAATATTATTATAAATGGAGTAAGGTTCACGGTATTTCCACTCACTGATAAGATACTTTTCTTCTTCTGTAATTTTATGATACTGTAGCATCAAATTCGCCCTGCCTTTCCCTGCAGTGTTTTAAAATTTTTATTTATTCTCTCTTACTACACGGCATGGATTTCCATAAGCTATGACATGATCCGGAATATCTTTTGTGACAACACTTCCGGCGCCAATCACAACATTATTTCCGATTGTAACCCCGGGCATAATAATAACACCGCCGCCAATCCATACATTATCCCCGATGATAACCGGCGCTGTCTGTGTCTTGCAAAATTCAAAAGAACCATCTGCTTTCGGTTCTCCAAAACGGTCAATCGCATTTGTCGGATGAAATGCTGTATATATTTGTACATTCGGTGCAATTAAAGCATTATCTCCAATACGAATAATATTATCATCCAAAAACGTGCAGTTCATATTTACTTCACAGTTATTTCCAAAATAAATATTATTCCCATAATCAACGTAAAAAGGCGCTGTAATCCATAAATTTTTTCCTTTTCCACCGAGAAGTTCGTTTAAAATTCTTTCCTTTTCTTCCGCATCAGAAGAGTTCGTTTGGTTATAATCTCTTGCCAAATCTTTAGCTTTATGCCATTGTGTTAATAATTCCGCGTCTCCGCAATCATAAAGTTCTCCGGCAAGCATTTTTTCTCTTTCTGTCATAATTTCCTCCGACATTTTTGAATCTGTCATTCTCTTTATTTTTGAGTTCGCTTACATCAAATTCTTATCTGTGAATATACATTCTTGTCATACCAGGTTCATTATCCCCCTGAACCATACAGAAAAACTCCCAGCCATATCTTTCATAAAAACTTGTATGATCAGTAATTAAATAAACAGGTGTGATTCCTTTGGACTTCATATCATTCACAACTATATCAAGTAATTTCCCCGCAATTCCCTGACAACGATATTCCTCTTCCGTATATACTGCACATACATTGGGTGTAAGATCCTTCCTGTCATGAAAATCATTTTCGATCACACCGAGACCGCCTGCAATCCGTCCGTTATTCAGGCAAAGGTACCAACCATATTCTGTTTCATAATTGAGATAGGATTCCATACATTTAAGATAAGCTTCCTGCGGTACTTCCCATTTTTCATGAAACCATGCAGCTGCTTCTTTTTTTAATTCCGGTTTTTGCCTTAAAGTAACATACATATATTCTCTCATATTGTCCTCCGAAATTCCAGCGTCTTCTGCTTTCATTATAACATGAATATTCTATATTTTATAACATGCAATTCATAATCACACTAATCATCATTTCCTTTTCTTCCGGTCTGGATTCTGCAATCATGTAAGCTTGCAGCACCTCTTTCACTGACCTCGCAATGCAGCATTCGCAATACGCTCCGCTTCTTGCTCATGTACGGCGTTCGCCATATATCGCTGCTTCAAAAAGGACATGGTCGTAAGTAAACTTACTCCATGTCCTCTGCTCCGTCCAAGCCACCTCGAAAAAGCTTCGCTTTTCCTCGGTGTTTGGCTTTCGCCAAATTGTCCACTCGCAATAAAGAGGCGCTTACAAGCAAGCTTGCATCGCCTCTTTATTACTCCTGTCCAGCTTGGACTCAATGCTCCATCATATCTTCAATAAAGATCCCGTATCCTCTCGTGGGGTCATTGACAAACACATGGGTCACCGCCCCTACCAGCTTATCATTCTGAATAATGGGACTGCCGCTCATCCCCTGCACAATCCCTCCCGTTATCCGAAGCAGCTCCTCATCTGTTACCCGCAGCACAATACTTTTATTCTTCTGAACGGGATTGTATTCTACTTTTTGAATCTCTATTTCATAGTCCCGCAGCTTTCCGGAAACATCGCTCCGAATCCATGCGGGACCCTTTTGAATATCCTGGCGATATCCGATTTCCAGAGGCTTTCCCCGCAGCATTTCCTTCATTTTTTCATTAACGGTTCCAAAAATCCCGTCATCTGTGTTCGATGTAATTGTTCCCAGTTCTGTCCCCGGACCGTAATAAATCACTCCGGCCATAACTCCCGGCCTTCCCACCGCTCCCTTTTCAATTCCAAGGATTTCCGTTTCATAGAGACTTCCGTTTTCAATCTCCACCACCTTCCCTGTATCCGTATCGCTGATTCCATGACCAAGAGCTCCGAACTGACCATTTTCCTCCACATAGGTTATGGTTCCGATCCCCTGAGTATCATCCCTTACCCAGGCCCCCAGCTTATACATTCCGTCCTGAGTCTTTACTGGATTCATGCGAAGCTCCAGATCACGCCCCTCCCGCCTTACCCGCAGAAGCGCTTCGCTGTCTCCGATGGAATTAAGACTGGTAATCAGTGCTTCTTTATCTCTCAGCGGCTGTCCGTTTATCGCTTCAATATAATCGCCGGACTGTAAAATTCCGTAAGCAGGCTCCACTTCCTGCCCCTGACTGTCCGTGATCCGGCCCGTTCCCACTACCATAACTCCCTTTGACTTTAGATAAATTCCCACAGGAAGTCCGCAGGGCAGCGCATACCGGGAGTCCACCACATCCACCTGGATGTCCTTCATGCGGATCAGCCCGAAAAGCTTCATGCCCAGGTGGTAGCTTCCTTCAGATGCGCCATAC
>UQFC01000065.1 GCA_900540335.1 uncultured Clostridium sp.
AGAAAATACCGGTTCTGGCGATTTTTTGTTCCAAAGGAAATGGGGAGAAGCTCGAGAACGAGCTTCTTTTTACAAATGGCGTTTCGGGACATAGAAACGCTTAAATTTTTTCATTCTGCTTTTCTTTCAGGTAGGCATCTGCATCTTTAAAAAAGCTTCCCAGGATCAGGATAATAATAATGCCCAGAGGGAAGGCGGCGATGATGGATACCGTCTGCAGATTTGCCATGGAATTTTCAGAGAAAATCAGGGCAATGGGAAGCAGAATCAGCATAATGGACCAGAACAGCTTGATGTTCCGGTTGGGTTCCTCATCCGGCCTAAGCTCCTTGTAGGAATAAGCCGCCGCCACCAGAGTGATGGAATCAAAGGACGTAGAGTAAAAGGTTACCATGCACAGAACAAGAAGAATCAGCACCAGTCCGGGAAGCGGAAGCTGTTCCAGGACAGAAACAATGGCAGCATATAAATCTCCCGTTTCTGCGTAGACAGACAGCAGATCCAGACGTCCGTGCATCTGCAGTCCCATTCCATAATTGCCGAGAATGATAAAGGAGGTAAAGGTTCCGGCCAGGCCGAAGGAATACCCTCCCAGCACAACCTGGCGGACTGTTCTTCCACGGCTGATGGAGCCGATGAAAAAAGGAGTTGCCACACACCATACAATCCAGTAGGACCAGTAAAAAATCGTCCAGTTCTGGGGAAATGAGGTGGTGCGCAGGGCATCTGTCCAGGTAGCCAGTCCGATAAAGTTCTGAACCAGATTTCCAATAGAGCTCAGTCCTGTTTCAATAATATACCGGCTTTCTCCGCCCAGGAAAAACACATAGGCCAGAAGCATAAAAAACAGGTAAACGCAGCAGGAGGCTGCCAGCTGTACGCCTTTCATTCCAAGATAGACACAGAAGGTGTAAATACAGCAGATGGCCACTAAAATAAAAATGGTAAGGGTAACGCTCTGAGGAATTCCTGTAACACGGCTGATTGCCATGGACAGCAGAGGCGTTGCAAGGGAAAAGGTAGTGGCAGTTCCTGCAAGGAGTGCAATTACGGCGATGAAATCGATGATTTTGCCGCTCCATCCATCTACCCGCTTTCCCAGAAGCGGACGGCAGGATTCAGAAAATTTCTGTTTGGTTCTCTTGCGTACATGAAGCATAAATCCGAATGCTACAGCCAGAACCAGATAAAAGCTCCAGGGAATCGGTCCCCAGTGAAACAGCGGGTAGGTAGAGGCCCATTCCTGAATTCCACCCATTTCTTCAATATGCGGCTCGTTTGCATACAGGATCCATTCGCAGCAGGAGTAGAAGAGAATATCTGCAGCCAGTCCGGCAGTAAACATCATGGAGCCCCACTGAAAAAAGGTATATTCCGGTTTTTTCAGATCGCCCAGCCGAATATTGCCGAAGCGGGAAAATGCCATGTACAGGGAACAGAAAAATACGCCGAGGCCGATCAGCAGATAATAGCTTCCCATCTGATCACCCAGAAGGGAGCGGACAGAAGCTAAAAGCTGAGAAGACTGTTCCGGGCTGCGTACAAACCAGACGCAGAGAACTACAATACAGAGAAAGGGAGCCAGGGTAATAAACCAGTCCAGCCGGCGGGACAGTGAAATTCCGGAATCCCGGGATTGTTCTGTTTTCATAATACGAAATACCTCCTATCGTAGATTTACGAAAATATCTGAGAACTAATTGTTCAAAAATACTTAAAAATAAATTATATTGAACATAATAGCATTGAAGAAGGAAAAATGCAAGAGGGATTTCTTGCGAATTTCTTTCAGTTTCGGAGGGAGTCTATCAAAAGAGAAGGAATTCTGGTAAAATATCAGAAAAAATGAAAGATGTGACGGGCGGAAATGGAGAGAGCAGACAGAAGGACAGGAGCGGGAAGAAGCAGAAGAAAACAGAAATCAGCAGGATTTTTTTCAGGAAGACGACTGATTCCGGCGGGGATTGCAGTATTGGCAGTGGTTCTGGCGTCAGCGGGCTTTCTGACATGGAGAAAAGAAAGCTATGCCAGGGAAACAGCAGAGTATCCTGAAAATCCCGGACAGCTTGCAACAGTCGGAGAACTGCAAAGCAAAGGGGCAGAGGAAGAAAAGCCGATTCTGGGCGGAGCCGAATTGATGATGCTTTCCAATCAGACAAAGGGGCAGATGATGTCATTTCTGATGGAAACCAGAGATGGAAGCCTGATTGTGATAGATGGAGGCAGATGGGAGGACGGAGAACATCTGATGGAGGAAATCCGCAGGAGAGGAGGCCGTGTAGAGGCCTGGTTTCTGACGCATACCCATACGGATCATGTCGGCGCTCTTTTGAATCTTTTGCAGACAGAGGCAGAAGGCAGAGATACGGGAATCGAGATTCAGCATATTTATTATAATTTTGCGGATCTGGACTGGTATGCAGTTCATGAGCCGGGAGATTACGGCACGGCGGCTGCCATTATCGGAGAGCTGGAGAAGCTGCCGGAAGGCGTATGCCGGACTGTAGAGCGGGGACAGGTTATTTCCATAGATGATGTGACAGTGACAGTGATGAATGAGCGTTATGAGCCGGGACCGGAGGAAATCGGAGAGCGGGACGGCAATGATGCGGGAATTGCCTACCGAATGACGGTTAACGGAGTGTCGATACTGTTTCTTGGAGATTTGCAGAAGATTGGCGGTGATTTGCTTCTGGAACAGGCAGGAGCGGAGAATTTAAAATCTGATATGGTACAGATGGCCCATCACGGACAGAATGGAGTCAGTGAAGCGGTTTATCAGGCCATCGCTCCGGAGATTTGTCTCTGGCCGACACCCGGCTGGCTTTGGGATAATGAAGGAGGCGGCTATCAGACGCCGGAAACGAAAAGCTGGATGGAGAAGCTTCATGTAAAGCGGCATTACTGCATCAAAGACGGAGATCAGATCATACGGTAAACAGGCGCTGGGGGGGCAGCCGGATAAAATCCGGCTACCCCCTGATATTTGATACAACCTTTAATCTGTCACAGCCAGTCCGCTGTGATAGGAATAGCTTCCCAGCTCATGGAGAAGCCGTTCCATTTCCTGGACATCTGCCTGGCGTGTGGAGTGAATGCTGGTATTGATCAGTGCGTTTACGTTGCTGCATTTCAGCAGAGAATACCGGAAGAGATCCGGGAAGGAGGCTCTTGAAGCAAGTCTTCGATCCCATGGATTGCACCACAGCTCATGATCCAGATTCAGGCATTGCCGCGGATTGCTTACTTTATCTGTGACCAGTTTGGTGGAGGCCACCGGTTTTTTCAGCACAAGGTTCTCAACAAAGGCGATCCGGTCGGTTTTTTTGCCGGAGGGATCAGCCAGAGTGCGGCATCCAAACCGCAGAGCAAGAATCGAGCGGTAAATCATGGATGAGGATACCTGAAAGCTGTTTTCATAGGTAATGGGATAATAAACCTGATTGATACATTTTGCCAGAAAACGGGAGATGAACTGCATTTCCATTCCGTTCAGGCAAATGGTTGCCGCCTGGTTAAACTGGGACGGCTTTTTCTTTTTATATTTCCACAGAAGCAGAGCGTCAATATCATTTTCCAGAGCGGCATGAAGTCCGTGAGTCTCCATGGTCGGATTCTTGGCATCGTAGCCGATTCTGCCATATACATAGGGATGGCAGATGGAGTCGCCGATATAATGGCAGACAAAACCGCAGAAATAGGAAAGGCCCTCCTCCCTTTGCTGCCGGGAATCAATGTCCTGAAGATTTTCCAGATAGCAGCGGAAAAAATCCTGGATGTGATGCTCATGCATATAGGAGCCTACATTTCGGTAATCTCTGTGGCGAAGAATCGGAATGTTGTAGAAAAACATATCCGGTCCCTGAAGTCCAAGCTGATAAAGCCAACGATATTTGGCGATAACATATTTTAACTGATTGTTGGGAAGATCATTGAAGGCCTTCATTCCCAGAATATAATGTGTGGTAAATCCAGGCATATAAACTGCCCCCTCTCTCATAAAAATTTCCCGTAGTGTTACTTTCTATCATATCATATTCAGGCCTGAAATGCGAGGGGACAAATAAAGGAAAAGAAGAAGACTGTGCTGCATAAATATAGAAAAAAAGACATTGGGAGTCAGAATGGGACAGATGGCAGAAACAATACATGCGGTAGTATGGGGACCGTGGACCATGATGATTTTTCTTGCTGCAGGAATCTGGTTTACAGTAAAATCAGGCGGTTTTCAGTTTTTTGGATTTTCACGGTGGTGGAAGGAAACGGTCGGGAGTATCTGGGAGGAACCGCCGCAGGGCGGCAAAGAAAAGGAAGAGGGAGAAAACCCTGGCATTACGCCGTTTCAGGCGGCCTGTACCGGTCTGGCAGCAACCATCGGGACAGGCAATATTGTGGGGGTAGCCACAGCGCTGACAGCAGGCGGGCCGGGAGCGCTGTTCTGGATGTGGGTGTCTGCTTTTATGGGAATGATGACTGCCTATGCAGAAACCTCTCTGGGGCAGAAGTACCGTTACCGGAAACAGGACGGACACTGGATGTGCGGACCTATGGTATATATGGAGCGGGGCGTGGGGAGCAGATGCATGGGTGTTTTTTATGCAGGTCTTGCTCTTCTCTCGTCTCTGGGAATGGGAAGTATGGTGCAGTCCAATTCCATGAGCATGACTCTGAATTTCAGTGCAGGAATCCGGCCCGGGACAAGTGCTGTGATGATAACGGCGCTTACGGCGCTGGTGATTCTGGGGGGAATTGAAAGGATTTCCAGGGTGACAGAAAAGCTGATGCCTGTGTCAGCGGGAATTTATATTGTATTTTCCGGAATGGTACTTTTTTTCTGCAGAGAAAGCATCTGGCCGGTATTGAAGACGATATTTTCGGAGGCATTTACTGTGGAGGCGGCAGGAGGCGGAGCGGGAGGATTTCTCATGAGCAGAAGCATCCGGTATGGAATGTCCAGGGGAGTGTTTTCCAATGAAGCAGGTCTGGGAAGCATGGCTGTGCTTCACGGGGAGGCAGAGAATACCACACCGGAGAAGCAGGGGATGTGGGCGATGTTTGAGGTGTTTTTTGATACCATTGTGATCTGCAGTCTGACCGGTCTTGTGATTCTCTGCGTGTGCCACCGAGTCGGAAGGATACCGGCCGCCCTGGACGGAGCCAGACTTACTGCCTGGTGTTTTTCCCGGTGTCTGGGAGCTTTGGGGGAGCGTCTGGTGTCCGGGGCAATGACGGTTTTCGCATTTGCCACAATCATTGCCTGGTATTATCTGGGGCGGCAGACGGCGTCTTACCTGGTGACACGGATTTTTGGCAGGGAAACATGGATGGGCTGGTATCCGGCTTTGTATCTGACCGCGGTTTTCGCCGGCTGCATCTGCCGGCTGGATGTGGTCTGGATGGTATCTGATGTGTGGAACGGGCTGATGGCATGGCCGAATCTGGCTGCGCTCTGGATTTTATCCGGGCAGATTCCTTTTTGCCGGAGGAAAATTCATATTGACAAGACTGTGAAAAGAAAGTATCATACTACATAAATAAAATGTAAAACCTTATGGAAAAGGGAGTAGCTTGGCGGTTTCGGCCGCTGTGTACTGTCGTCATCTCGGCTGTCCGCATCAGGCGGAGTAAATATGGCCCGGCATGCATATAATAAGCGAGACTTTTACTGTGTCCTTGTGGTACAATAAAAGTCTCGCTTTTTTATTTCACAGGAAATTGCATCCTATGGCATAAAACGCTCCGCGGGGCTTGCCATGCGGCAGAGGAAAGGAATTTTGATTCTTTCCTGCGAAAAAGAAAGACGGTAAGGGGACATGGGATTTACAAAAGGAGGAAAAGGAAAATGATTCTGACGTACGCACTTTTAATTGTGGGATTTGTACTTCTGATCAAGGGTGCAGATTTTTTTGTGGAAGCAAGCTCTTCCATTGCAAAGACGCTGCGTGTGCCCAGTATTATTATCGGGCTTACCATTGTTGCGTTTGGAACCAGTATGCCGGAGCTGGCAGTAAGCACTACGGCATCTTTGGCAGGCAATAATGAAATTGCTGTGGGCAATGTAATTGGTTCCAACATTTTTAACCTGCTGGTTGTTTTGGGCGCCTGCGGAGCAATCCGTCCCTTTGCAGTTCAGCTACGGTGGGATTATGCAGCTTCTGTAGGAGTGGCTGCGGTTCTGTTTGTTATGATCATTGGTGATCATTTTGTGAGCCGGCCGGAGGCCATCATTCTTCTGGTTCTGTTTGTGGTTTTTGTAGCCATGACCGTGCGGGATGCGCTGTCAAACAGGATTGAAGAGGAGGAGTACAAATCCATTACTCCCCTGCGCTGCGTGATTTATATTGTGGGCGGTCTTGCTGCTATTGTATTCGGCGGCGATCTTGTGGTTAAGTGTGCTAAGGAAATTGCACTGGCGCTGGGCATGAGCCAGACCCTGGTCGGACTGACTGTAGTAGCCCTGGGAACCTCTCTTCCGGAGCTGGTAACTTCTGTAGTTGCCTCCAGAAAAGGGGAGAACGGACTGGCCCTGGGCAATGTAATCGGCTCTAATATTTTTAATATTCTGATGGTTCTGGGCGCTTCCGCAGCAGTAAAGCCGGTAGCGGTAAACGGACTGGCAGTGATTGATGCAGCCTGCCTGATTGTATTCAGCCTGGTTACCTGGCTTTTGTGCAGGAGCAAGCTGCGGATCAGCCGTATGGAAGGTCTGATTATGCTGGGAATGTACACGGCGTATCTGATTTATATCTGTATTCGATAACAGAATTGAGACAACAAAAAAGAATCTCTCCGGGAATAGAGAGATTCTTTTTTTACTTTTAACATTATAAAGAGGTAAAAAAGGGAGGAGAGCTGATAATGTGTATTATCAGCTCGAGTATTATGAAAAAAATCTTATAAGCGTTTCATAAACAACCGCGTCTTGTTGTTTATGTTTATAGTATACGGGGAAATCGTGAAGAAATCATGTTCTTAATGTAAAAGGTTTTTGAATGAATTATGAACAGAATGTGAATGAACCGTTCTGCTGTTGACAATCCGGCGTACTTTCATTAAACTGGACATAGGGAAAGCGGACGGAACAGCCGTGGCTTTCGATTATCGTATCAGAAGGGAGATTTTACAATGAAAAATCCAGAAATTACTATCACCATGGAAAATGGAGATGTGATCCGCGCAGAGCTTTATCCGGAGATTGCACCGAATACGGTGAAGAACTTTATCAGTCTTGCAAATAAGGGCTTTTATGACGGACTGATTTTCCACAGAGTGATTGAAGGCTTTATGATTCAGGGCGGATGTCCTCAGGGAACCGGTATGGGCGGCCCGGGATATTCTATTAAAGGAGAATTTTCTCAGAATGGTTTCAAGAATGATCTGAAGCATACGGAGGGCGTACTTTCCATGGCAAGATCCATGATGCCAGACTCTGCAGGCTCTCAGTTCTTTATTATGCACAAGACCTCTCCGCATCTGGACGGCGCATATGCTGCCTTCGGCAAGGTTGTAGAGGGTATGGATGTGGTAAATAAGATTGCAGAAACCCGTACAGACTACAGCGACAGACCGCTGAAGGAGCAGAAAATCAAATCCATGACTGCTGAAACCTTTGGCGAGGAGTATGGCGAGCCGGAGAAGTGCTGAGCTGTCAGGAAAAGGTTAAAAGACTGGTTTTTCAGTAAAAAGAGAGAAAGGTGATCCGGAAACGATGAAAACAGAGCGGAAGGTTCTGGTTGACGGAGTTTTGTACCCGGTTATTCTTTCCGATGAGCAGGAGACTCTCCTTGCTGCGAAAGCGGCGGGGAGAGTCTTTGTTGGTGTGACGGAAAAAGGCGGGGCGGCAAGGCTGTGGGGAGCAGAATATGTGGCAGAGGCAGAGCCTGAGAGGGAAAATGAGAATACTCCGGAAGATAGCGGAATAAGAGAGGCAGGAGGACTGACAGGGGAAGCGGAGGCAGAGGATTTGATCCGCCGGGCAGGCATTGATGAGGCATATCTGGAGCGGATTGTGCGGCGCAGCCTGGGGCTTCCATGGAGAATCTGTGAGACAGAACGCCTTTTGATACGGGAGTTTACCATGGCAGACGGCGCGAGGGTTCCGGCAGAGCCGGAGGAGGAGACAGAAAGCGACAAAGTCTTTTATACTCCGGAGCTTCTGGATGCGTATATCCGTCATCAGTATCGTTTTTGTGAATATGGAATCTGGGCGCTGGTGCGCAAGTCCGACGGCGCTTTAGTAGGAACAGCCGGTGTGGCGGCAGGTCAGGAAGAGGACGGACAGAGCGGTGCAGCAGAAGCAGCGGAATCAGAGGAATGGCTGGAGCTGGGGTATCACATATTCCGCCCTTACCGGCGCAGAGGCTATGCCGGAGAGGCCTGCGAGGCTGTGATTGCTTATGCCAGGCAGGAGCTTTCCTGCCGGCTTCGGGCAGCAGTAAAGCCGGACAACACAGCGTCTGTCCGGCTTTTAAAGAAGCTTGAAATTCCTTATTATTTTGTCACAGCAGGATCAAAGATGTAGCGGATCAGAGCGATGGAGTTCTCGGTTCTCTCAGCGCCGGCAACCAGACCCATAAGCGGGGGATCCTGTGAAAGATTGGAGACTTCTGCAAATTCCGTGCCGCTTAAATCAATGGCGCAGGCATAAGTTTTTCCGTCTTCATCCCGGGCGTAGTAAAGGCGATCCTGGACCAGAGCAAGTACATCCGGAGGAAGAATCGTTTCCAGATTTTCAAAACCGCCAATGGAGGCATAGTGATCCGTGCTTTCTGTATCTCCGATCATGACATCCAGATCGTGAGCCATAACAAGAGCAGTGATTTTGGCCATCATGGCATAACTGTACTCGGTTGCTTTTTCATCAAAGGAAACAAATGCAGTTTCCGTGACAACCAGCTCCTTCTTTCCAAACTGCATCCATTCTGCAAAATCCTTTTCAATGGGGGCGGAATTGACATCTGCTTCTCCGCGGCTGTTTAAATACATACAGTGAAAGGCAGTGTCAAAGGTGGTTCTGTAAAAAGAAGAGCCAACAACGTACAGGGCGACAATCAGAAGAAGGGCGCCGAAAATATGAAATTTGTAATAGGTCCAGATATACCAGGCCTTGTCCCTGGGGGACATGGCTTTCAGTTTTTCTTTTTCTGTAGGCTGATGAACAGGCGGAAGATCCGCGGGCGGCGTTTCCGCATTGCCGGATGAGGTGCCAGCCTGCTGCTGGCGCATGGTTTCTTCTGTGATTTTCATAAGCAGTCATTCCTTTTCTGTAAAGCATTTTCTGTCTGTGTTGCCTGCGGCAGAGCCGCATGGGATAAGTATATCATAAACTGACCGGGGATGGGACAAAAAATTCCGAAATCAGAGGGAACGTTGCAATTTGTGTTTTTTTTCGCTATAATACTTTCAGGCTCTTTGAGCCGGAAAGATGCTCCGCGGCAGGATCGGAGTAGAGAACAGGAGGATAAGAATGCTTTCTTCACTATTTAATTACGACAACCCGGTCTGGCGGTTTATCGGAAAGTTTTTTGATGTTATGATTCTGAATCTTTTATGGGTGGTATGCAGTATTCCCATTGTAACCATGGGCGCTTCCACAACAGCGGTTTATTATGTTACGATGAAGCTGGTACGGGATGAAGACGGACCTACGATTCGTTCCTTTTTTAAATCCTTTAAAGAAAATTTCAAACAGGCAACGATTATCTGGCTGATTTTGATGGCAGTAGGTGCAATTATCGGATTTGACCTGTATTTCTTTATGCGGGTACAGACTGAAGCCTCAACCGTGCGTACCGTGATGATGGCTATTTTCCTGGCATTCGGGATTATCTGGGTTTGCATTACCCTGTTTGTATTCCCGCTTCAGGCCAAGTTTTACAACCCGGTTAAGAGAACTCTGTTTAATGCGTTCTTTATGTCAATCCGCCACTTTTTCCATTCTTTGGGAATGCTGGCTATCAATGCGCTGCTGGTTGTGGCAGCCCTTCTTGTGCCCATGCTTTCAGCTGTGATTTTCCTGTTTGGTTTCCCGCTGATGGCCTTTGTCAATTCCTTTTTCTTTGTAGGAATTTTTGACAAGTATATTCCCAAGAAGGAAGTGCGGGATGACGATGAATTCCGTCCTCTGGAAGACGAGCCGGAAGAGCAGCAGGCCGGGGAATAAGTCCGGAAGAATGAAAACAGCAGAAAAAGCTGCTTTATTGAATGCCCGGGACGGGGCTGAGATAAAATAAAATCCAGACATATAAAAAAGAGAGAGAAAACGGGTTTCGTTTTCCCTCTCTTTTTACGTGAGTTATCTTACAATCTGACCGGAGTAGGACATAATACCTCCTGCGTTTTGCACACTGGAATAGCCCATCTGTCCCAGAATGCCCGCGGCCTGCCGGCTGCGGCCTCCGGACTGGCAGTATACGAATACAGGGGTATCTTTTCTGGAAACCAGACTGCTGATACGGCCCAGAGACTGAAGGGGAACATTGATGCTTCCGGAAATATGTCCCTCCTGATATTCCTGGGGAGTGCGTACATCTACAAGTACGGCGCCGGGAGTCTGGCGGCAGTTGTGAATGGCCTGGTTAATATCGGTTCCTCTCAGAAAGCTGAAAATAGACATGGTTTTTCCTCCTGTTTTATCTGTTATTTTATCATGAAATCGTCAGTTGTTATTTAAAACGTAAATGGTTGTTTTCCTTTTTCATGAATCCATTGTAACAGATTTCAGGAGAGTTTACTGTGACATTGTCACAGTAAAACAGTTATTTCTGCTCTTTGATATTTTTGGAAACCGTGATTTCCTGATTGTCAATGTGTTCCCGGATGAGAGTTTTGGCTTCGGCCGCTTTGCGTCCGCGGACAGCCTTTAAAATCTGTTCGTGTTCTACTACAAGAATCTGGCGTTTTTCCGCATCCTTAATATATTCCAGACGGTAACGGTACATCTGCTCCCGCAGGTTGTTGAGGATCTGAACCAGGCGGTTATTGCCGGTGCCGTTGTAGATGATATCGTGGTAGTGCTCATCTGTTTCTGCAATGGTCATGGCATCTCCGGTGATGACAGCTTCGCGGAAGGCATTCTGGGCAATTTCCAGATCTTCAATATCGCTGTCACTCATACGCTGACAGGCCAGCTCAATAGCCAGCTCCTCCAGGGAACGGCGAACCTCCAGTACGTCCCGCAGGCTTTTTTCGGAAATCTTGGCAACTTCAGCCCCTTTTCTGGGGATCATCAGAACCAGGCCTTCCAGCTCCAGCTTGCGGATTGCCTCGCGGATGGGAGTGCGGCTGACGCCAAGGCGGTCGGCCAGCTGAATTTCCATCAGACGTTCTCCCGGCTCCAGCTCACCTTTTAAAATAGCCTGACGCAGGGTATTGAAGACCACATCCCGCAGGGGAAGATATTCATTCATATTAACCTTCAGTTTCTGTTCCATGGTTTGAAAGCTCCTTCTGATTATAGAAATTTGTAATATATACCTGTTTTGCAAGGTGGGAGAAGGCGCCGAACCGCATCTCCTCATAGGCAGTCTGAGCGGCCTTCGGATTGGTAAACAGACCGAAGACTGTGGGACCGCTGCCGCTCATGAGAGCGCCGATGGCTCCGCTTTCCAGCATGTTTTCCTTGATCTGCTGAATAACGGGATATTCTTTTATGGTAACTGTCTCCAGAACATTGCCAAGACGTCCGGCAATTCCGTAAATATCCTGATCCTGAATCGCCTGGAGGATTCCGTCGATATCCGGATGCTGTTCCGGTTTTAAATCATTGGCATGAAGATTGTCATAGACAAACTTGGTGGATACGCTGATGGCAGGCTTTGCAATCAGAACCTGGCACTGCGGTACCGGAGGAAGGGGTGTCAGAATTTCACCGATGCCTTCAGAAAGCGCTGTTCCACGGAGAATACAGTAGGGAACATCTGCGCCTATTTTCACACCGCGCTCCATCAGCTGGGCAGTATTCAGCCCCAGACGGAACATTTTGTTCACGCCAAAGAGGACGGCTGCTGCGTCGCTGCTTCCTCCTGCCATGCCGGCAGCAACAGGAATGAATTTTCTCAGGCGGATCTGAACGCCCTCTGTAATCTGGAATTCATCCATCAGGAGCTTGGCAGCTTTGTAAACAAGATTGTTTTCATTGGTGGGAAGATAATACAAATTGGTTTCTACCTGAATGCCCGGTTCTGCAGTGCGAATCAGGTCGATCCGATCAAAAATTCCTACGGTCTGCATGATCATGCGGACTTCGTGGTAGCCGTCTTCCCGTTTCCGGAGTACGTCCAGTCCCAGATTGATTTTGCCGTAGGCCTTCAGCCCAAGATGCTTAATCATGGCACTTCTCCTTTGCAGTTCATGAAAAATCACAGAACAGAAACACCGTTCCGGATTGTATTTTTGTATTATTTTGTATACAGTATATATTATACAAACAGGGGAGTAAATTTGCAATAGGAAAATCAGAAAAAAGAAGCTGCATTCCCCGTCCGGTTTTGATGGAAAATCCGGACGGGAATGCGGATGATGTGATTATACAGATTCTAAGGGGATAACATGGCGCATCAGGTCTTCTAACTGTTCTCTCTCTCTGGTAAGGACAACCTGTCCGTCCTCCCGGATGAGGATTTCGGCAGGGCGAAGACGATTATTGTAATTGGAGGCCATGGTAAAGCCGTAGGCGCCGGTATCAAGGATACACAGGGTATCGCCTTTCATAATCTCCGGCAGTGTCCGATCCTTGGCAAGAATATCGCCGCTTTCACAGATATTGCCTACGATAGTAACCGTTTCTTCTTTTTCAGAAGGCTGATCTCCTGCCCGGTAAATTTCCACACCGTGATAGGAATCATACATAATAGGACGCTGCAGTACATTGAAGCCACAGTCGCAGCCTACAAATTTGCGGTCGTGATTGTGTTTTACAGAATGAACTGTAGAAAGGATAACGCTGCTTTCCGCGGAAATATAGCGGCCCGGCTCAATGCGGAAGGTCAGGGGGCGTCCGTATTCTTCGGCAAAGGCATAGAGGGCCTTGTCAATCGCAGCGCCCAGCTCTTTTAAATCAAGAGGAGCTTCTCCGAATTCTTTTTTGTAGGGAATTCCGAAGCCGCCGCCCATGTCTACGAACTCCAGATCCGGAAACTGTCTGGCAATGGCAAAGAGGGGTTCCAGACTGGCGGTGAAGGCCTCTCCTGTCATAAACAGAGAACCGATGTGCTGGTTAATTCCGATCAGCTTCAGATCATACTGTTTCAGAAGCGTCTTTACCTGGGGGATATCCTCCGGATCAATACCGAACTTGGTCAGCTTTCCGGCAGTAACCACCTTTTCGTGATGGCCTGCGCCTACGCCGGGGTTGAACCGGACGGCAACAGAATGTCCGGGAGCCAGCTGTCCAAACTGCTCCAGCTGACTTAAAGAATCCACGCTGACCCGTACTCCGGCATCAATGGCATACTGCATTTCTTCCGGAGAAACGTTGTTGCAGATATAGAAAATATCCTCAGGAGCAAATCCGGCCATCCGCTCCATATAGATCTCGCCGGGAGACATGGCATCAGCCTCCAGTCCCTCGGAGCGTACAATCTGAAGGAATGCCAGACCGCAGTTGGCCTTGGCAGAATAATCAACGACAAAGTGGGGATAGGTAACCATATTTTTTAAATCCCGGCAGCGCTGGCGGAGAATCCGCTCATTATAAACGTACAGGGGAGTCTGGTACTGGCGGGCCAGTTCTGTAGGATCATTCCCCTCAAAAAAATTCATGTTTTCCGTGACTTTTGTATAAATCTTTTTCATTGAAGGTTCCTTTCGTAATAAGGTTGGGGATAACAGAGATTCCTGTCAGCAGCGGGGCATGAAAACCGCGTCTGCAAAACTCTTTAACGTATTGTAGCACGAAAGGATAAAATGGGCAAGAAGATGCATGGAGGAACTGTCAGCAATCTCCAAGCATAATCCGGATAATTTCCTCGTTGGTTTCTTTCATTCCGTCCTTGCCAAGACGGCCTACGTTCCGAAGGGTGGCTTCTATGCCCTTTGTAACAATACCGTCCCCGCCATGGAACTGCTGGCCGTTTTTGTACATATGGTAGCCCAGAATTCCGGCGTCAATGGCAGAAGCGATTTTGGCGGCACAGGAGGCTTTGGCGCCGTCGCAGATAATACCGGATACGATGGCAAGGGCATTGACAACGGTGTGGGTAATATCTTTGTAGCTGCCTCCGCACAGGTATGCGATTCCGGCTCCGGCTCCGGCTCCGGCGCTGACAGCTCCGCAGTAGGCAGAAAGACGTCCGATGGGGGTTTTCTGGTGAATGGCAGTCAGGTTGGAAAGGGCGAGGGCCCGGTAAAGCTGCTCCTTGCTGCTTCCTAATTCTCTGGCATAAACGACAACGGGAACAGAAACGGTGATTCCCTGATTGCCGCTGCCGGAATTGATAATAACAGGCAGCTCGCAGCCGTTCATCCGGGCGTCAGAGCCGGCTGCCGCCATCGCCTTGGCGCGGACACGGATATTGGGCGGATCCATAGACAGGAGGACAGAGCCGATATTGGCGCCGTAATCGCCCCGGATTCCCTCCTCGGCAATGGCCATATTAAACGCGATCTGGCGGTCGAGAATTTCCCGGATATCGTCAATGTCAACAGTCTGGATGAAATCCCAGATTCCTTCCATGGAAAGCAGACTCCGATCGGTCAGCCCGTCTCCGGAATCGTCGGCATATTCTTTGTTCAGAAGGCTTTTCCCGTTTTTTTCAACGGAAACAATGTTGGTATGGTATCCGGCAATGCGGACGGAGGCAGAATCTTCTCCGGCAAAGGCTGTAATGACAATGTCAAAGGTGATGCCGTTGTCAATGTGCTCAACGGTGATTTCTGTCTGCTCCAGATAGGTTTTGATGGCTTCGGCCTGGTCGGGGGTAATTCCGGAAAGGACTTCCAGCTGTTTTTCCGGCTGTCCGACAATGGTTCCGGCGGCAATAGAGGCGGGGATTCCTTTTAAGTGATTGGTGTTGGGAACGATGACAGATTTTACATTTTTCAGAATACTTCCGCTGACTCCGGCATGGATGCGCCGGGGAAGCTGTCCAAGGGCTTTTCGTGCTGCTGCTGCTGCGTAAGCCAGTGCAATAGGCTCTGTGCATCCGAGAGCAGGAATCAGTTCTTCCTGTAAAATATGAAGATAGGCTTGGTATCTGGGATCTTTTTTCTCCATGGTAATCTCCTTTTTTTCTTGACGGTTTATTTAAATTCAGTGTATCATGAGGATATAGTTTTGTAAAATTTAATGATTTTATAATATGATTAAAAGTTATTAAACAGACACAGGAGGATCGTCGTGGAACTGAGAGAAATGATTACCTTCCTTGAAGTGGCGAGACAGAGGAGCTTTTCCAGGGCAGCGAAAAATCTGGGCTATTCTCAGGCGGCAGTAACCATTCAGAGTCTGAGAAAAATCAATGATGAAGTGGAGCAGTCCATAGCAGATATTACCAGACAGACAAACCAGACGAATGAATCCGCCCAGAAAATC
>UQFC01000066.1 GCA_900540335.1 uncultured Clostridium sp.
CAGCTGATCTGCCAGTTCCAGAAGTCCCGGACTATCCGTCTCCTCGTTCTCATCCTTGCTGCCTTCTTTTTCTTCTTCCTGTTTTCTCCCTGCAATCTCTAAAAATCCCGGCAACTTTAATGCTTTTGCACCGGCAAAAAGTTTTTCCTCTCCGACGGCCACCACAAGTTTTACCGTCTGATATTCTGCTGCCGGATAAAAAATACTTAAGAAACGGCGGACGATCAGATCATACACACTTCTCTGCAGTTCATTTAAAGAACGCAGCTCTGTGAGCTGTCCGGTCGGAATGATCGCATAGTGGTCGGTAATCTGTTTATCATTGACATATTTGGATTTGGCAACACCCTTGTATCCGCCCTGTTGCATAATATACTGCGCATACTGTGCAAGCGGTTCGTATTTCTGCAAGCCACCGATATTTTTCCCGATTTCTTTCGCAACGGCTGTGGAAAGCACACGGGCATCCGTTCTTGGATATGTTACCAGCTTTCGCTCATAGAGTGTCTGCACGGTATTCAACGTATCGGTCGGACTAATCTTAAACAACCGTGAACAGTCATTTTGCAGCTCCGCTAAGTTATATAACATCGGTGGTGCTTTCTTCTCTGTCTTTTTCTCTACCTTCTGCACGATCAGTTCAATCGGTGCATCCGCAGACAATTCAGTAATCAACTGCTTAGCACTCTCTTCTTTTTTGAAACCATTTTCCTTATACAGAAGAGGAGAATCCAGATAGGCAGAATCCTTCGTCGTCTTCCACTCTGCTTCAAATCCTTCTGTGCTGGCAAGCACCCGGTAAAATGGTGTCGGCACGAACTGACGGATCTCCCGTTCCCGCTTCACAATCATGCCAAGTACACATGTCATGACACGTCCAACTGCGATCACGCATCGATCCATGCCAAGATAATTCCGGACTGTGTAGCTATATTTCAGCGATAATGCACGGGAAAAATTGATTCCCATCAGATAATCTTCCTGCGCACGCAGATATGCCGCATCACTCAGGTTATCATAGGCAGAAAGCTCTTTCGCCTCCCGGATACCTCGCATGATTTCTTCCTCGGTCTGCGAATCAATCCACACTCGTCGCCGGTCTTTTTTACTTTTGTCCACGCCTGCCATCTGCTCGACAAGACGGTAGATATATTCTCCTTCCCGCCCGGAGTCCGTGCAGATATAAATCGTATCAATATCGCTCCGGTTTAACAGGCGGCTGACAATCTGAAACTGCTTTGACACTCCGTCAATCACCTGATACTTAAATTCCTTAGGCAAAAACGGCAGGGTCTGCAGACTCCACCGCTTATATTTGGGGTCATAGGCTTCCGGATAGCTCATCGTAACGAGATGTCCTACACACCAGGTCACAACAGCCGTATCCGATTCCAGATAGCCGTCTGATCTCCGTGCCGAAATCTTCAGCGCATTTGCAAATTCCTGAGCCACGCTGGGCTTCTCGGCTATGTATAATGCTTTTCCCATAAATTCAGGATTCCTTTCTATTCTCTGTCCCGTTTTTCCTGCTTTGCCTGCTTCACTGCTTCTCCCATTTCTTTTTTCAGGGATTTCCAGGCATCCTCATGCTCTACATAATACTTGGGACAGTTTTTTCCCACCACATCATAATGGCGGATAATATCCTTCTCTGTCAGATTCAGCTCCGCACAGAGCCAGCCTGTCAGCTTTTTTAAGGATTCTATTGTCTCAGGGGAAAATTCTCCCGATGCATCCGGATGGCAGCACTCGATGGAAACCGTATCCTCATTTCTGGGATAATTGGCGTAAGCCACTTCGTCCAAGGGGATACACTGAAGAATCTCTCCGTCAATTCCGATAATATAATGACTGCTGGCCGAGGTTGCCTTCTCTCCGGTCTGATTGGCCAGATTGTTGAAATAAGAACGGTTCTGCGCTGCCGTGGTACCCGGATTGGCAACGTAATGAACCACAATGTGATTGATCTCCCTCCGCTTGGTTCCGGGTCTGGAATGGGGATTGATTTGGAGAAAGTCCTGGGTATACCAGTCCGGCGCAGTCAGTTCTGACAAACGGGGACGATTCTTTTCCCGGTACCAGCGGGCCATAAGCATGCCGCCGGTAATCAAAACGGCAATAAAAAGAATGGTGTCCAGTGTCAGAAGCGCCAGTGTCTTCTGTCTGAGCGTCATCCGGCGGTTTTTATTCTTTCGCTGTCTTCTGCTTCGTTTTCTGTTTTCCCGATCTTCTCCCATAGTATTTTCATTCCTTCCTTCTACAGGCATTTTCTGTTTCAGTATATCACATTTTCTGCGAAAAAAGAAGAAAAGAAAGGGCCGGTTCCATCAAAACAGCAATCGTGGTTCCAGCACCAGAATTATTATTTTCTCGGATGAGCGCCTGTATAGGCTTTTCTTAAGGGATCCTTCTGCAGATAAGTAATATAAGCCTGAGTCGTGGCCAGATCCGCATGTCCCAGCATGGTCTGCACAGACTGGAGATCTGCGCCTCCGCTGATCATATGAGCGGCAAAGGAATGACGCAGAGTATGAGGAGTAATATCTGTCTCAATCCCTGCTTTCTCTCCGTAAAACTTTACAATCTTCCAGAAGCCCTGGCGCGACATGGGTCTGCCGCTGCAGTTGGTAAACAGCCACGGGGATTCCTTTCCCTTCAGAAGATGTCCCCGGGCAGCATCCAGATAATGCTTCAAGGACTCTCCTGCCGCTTTTCCAAAGGGGATCATCCGCTCCCTCTGTCCGTCCCGGCAGATAATAAAGCCTACCCCCAGGTTCACATCCTCCATAGTCAGCCCGACCAGCTCGGAAACACGGATACCTGTGGCATACAAAAGCTCCAGCATGGCTTTGTCGCGGATCTCCTTGGGAGAATCTCCGCCGGGCTGCCGGAGAAAACGGTCTACCTCCTCTACGGTCAGAAATACCGGCGCCTTCTTCTCGATCTTCGGGGTTTTTATAAACTCCGCCGGATCCTTGCGGATCTTCCCCTGGGTCATCTCATAATGAAAAAAAGATTTCATTGAGGCAACAACGCGGGAAATGGTTGTGGAGGCTTTCCCCTGTCCCTCCAGATATAAAATATAGGAATTCAGACTGGTCTTTGTCACCCGGGAAGGCTCGTCAATCCCCTGCTGCTCCAGATACTCCCATAACTGGGTCAGATCTCTCCGATAAGACATGGTCGTGTTGACCGATGATTTTTTCACCTGCTGCAGGTAGTCAATAAAAGCATCTATTTCTTCTGTCATTCCAATCTTCCTCAAACTCTCTTTCGTCCAAAATTACCGTATTTTTCTCATGTGAGTACCATTATATCCGCATTTTCTCATAAAATCAAACACATTTTTCCCACTTTCCCCCTGGTTTTTTGCTGCTTAACATAAAAAAATACAACATATGGAATGCCGTTGTTTCCGGCTTCAATATGTTGTAAAAAAACAGGAAAAGTTTTTATTTCGCAGAAAAGTACTGTTTGTTACAGCAGTCTTAAAAACAGAGGATTCAGGCGGATTTCCGCCAGCATTCCCCCGGCTGTCAGGCTGATTACCGCGCTCCAGAACCGCCCTCTGCGTGCGGAAAGCCCGTACCCGTAGCGGTAGACCAAAAGCCCCCAGGCCGCCAGATAAAACAGCTGATGGGGAAATCCGGATATCAGAAACCACCACAGTCCCTCCAGTCCTCTGCACCAGGTAAACACAACCAGCGCTGCGCTGCCGGAAAGACCTGCAAGCACAAGAAGAACGGGAATCCCCAGATTGTGCATTCTGCTTCTGCAGATTCCTGCAGCTGCCGCTGTCTGCGCCGTCCGGACTGCGGCAATCCGAAAGACAGCAGCCCTCTGCCCTTCCATAGCTCCCATCCATCCGTCTGTCACCATCCTGTAAAGAGCCTGACCGTTAATCAGTCCGGAAACAAACAGCCGGTTGACTCCCGCTGCTCCAAGGAGCCATCCGGCTGCCAGCCAGAAAATCAGAGCATATCTGCGTTTCGTCTCTCTCACCGCCGTTTTTTTCTATATGTACGCAGAAAAACGCCGGCCTATGACAACCGCAGACTTATTTTCCATATTTTCTGGCATAAGCAAGAATCGCTGCTGTCGTTTTTGCATCTGTCATTTTTCCTGTATAAATCAGATCCAGCAGATCCTCTAACTTCCAGCGCTCTACATGAATCACCTCGTCCTCATCCAGATTCTGCCTGGAGGGAATCAGATTTCTCGCAACAAAAATATCAATGTATTCGTCACAGAAGGCTACGGTTGTATTCATGCTCATCAGGTATTCCAGATGGTCACAGCGATACCCTGTCTCCTCCTCCAGTTCCCGGTAGGCACACTCGATTTTCGGTTCTCCGGGCGCATCTAGCTTTCCTGCCGGAATCTCCAGCGTCTCCCGATTCAGGGCATTGCGGTACTGACGAACCATCAGAAGGTATCCCTCATCATCTACGGCAACTACAGCAGCTGCCCCGTCATGGTGAATAAAATCCCAGTGCGCCTCGTGTCCGTTGGCGATTACTGTATCTTCATAAATTTTTAAAATTGTTCCTGTGTATTTTAACTGGCGATCCAGACGAATCACCGCCGGAATCTGATTCTGTTCCTCTCTGTTTTTTTCTTCCATCGTTTCATCCTCTTTTCTGAAGCATCCGCTCTGCTTTTTTCTATTTGATCTTTGTGCACTTCTCATAGCAGGCGTCTGTGGCATGGAATACTGCTCCGCGCAGACCCTTTTCCTCTAAAGCAGCCACTCCGGCAATGGTCGTTCCTCCCGGAGAGCAGACCTTATCCTTTAAAAGACCCGGATGTTCGCCGGTCTCCAGCACCATTTTGGCACTGCCAAGCACAGTCTGAGCCACCAGCTCGTAGGCTGCTGCCCTGGGAATTCCGTATTTTACCACGCTGTCTGCCAGCGCTTCCATAAACATATACACATAAGCAGGGGAGCTTCCGCTGGCGCAGACAACTGCATCCATCAGCTTCTCCTCCACCACAGTCATCCGGCCAAAGGACTGGAAAAACTGGTGAATCACCTGGATCTCCTCCCGGGAAAGCTCTCCGGAATTGTAGGAAACCCCGGTCATTCCCTCTCCTACCAGAGCAGGCGTATTGGGCATGGCCCGGACAATCCTGCAGGGCTTTCCAAATCTCTGACGGAGATTTTCCATGGTAATTCCGGGAGCAATGGAAATCACAATCTGGCTTTCTTCTACCACATCACGGATTTCCTCAATTACCGCATCCAGCTGCTGCGGCTTCACTGCCAGCACCAGATACTGACAGGAGGAAGCGCAGGCCCGGTTGTTTTCAGAAGGCTTTACATCTGTCCTTGCCGCAATATCCTGGATTTTTTCCTGATTTCTCGCGGAAAAGGTAATCTTCTCCGGGCTGTATACCCCCAGAAGTCCCTTTAAAATGGCATAGCCCATATTGCCCATACCGATGAAGCCAAATTGATACATTCTGTCTGCCATTCTCTTTTCCCCCTGCCTTACAGCATTGCCTTTCCGCGGCAGTATGTCTGAAGCACCTGATAATCATCCTCCAGAACCACAATATCCGCATCGTAACCGGCTACCAGCTTGCCCTTTCTGTCATCTACGCCCAGGCATCTGGCCGGGTTAATGGTGCAGGCATTGATTGCCGCATCCACGGGAATCAGCGCGTCCTCAATCATAATCCGCAGTCCCCGGTTCATATAAAGGGTGCTTCCGGCAATGGTTTCTGTTCCCTTCAGATAAGCCAGTCCGTTCTCACGAATCTCTATGGAATGGCCGCCCAGCTCGTAATCGCCTCCCGGAGGACAGTGTTTTGCCCGAAGAGAGTCTGTAACGAGAATTCCGTAATCGCGGCCCTTTGCCGTCATATAATTATTCAGGGCTGCCAGATGGCTGTGCTGTCCGTCTCCGATAATCTCACCGTAAATGTCACGCACCCGCATAGCTGTTCCCACCAGTCCCGGCTTTCTGTGATGGTAGGGTGTCATTCCATTGTATACATGAGTCATGGAAGTAGCGCCGTTGGCGATTCCCAGCAAAGCCTCCTCGTATGTTGCGGAAGAATGGCCCATGCTGACAACCACTCCGGTATCATGACAGTATTTGGTCAGAGCAAAGTCCGGATCATGCTCCGGAGCCAGGGTAATATACCGGATCATGCCCTTTGCCGCCTCCTGATACATGGAAAACTGTTCCACGGTAGGAACGGCGATTGCTTCCGGCGGCTGAGCTCCCTTGTAATCCATATCAAGATACGGTCCCTCAAAATGAATACCAAGAATCTCGGCTCCCTCATAGCCTTCTTCTGCAACCTTTGCTACATTGGCAACTGCCTTTGTCAGAACATCCGGCATCTGAGTTACGGTAGTAGGAAGAATCGAGGTAACTCCCTCCTCCGGAATCCGCGCCATCCAGTCACGAAGTCCCTCCGGCTCTGCATCATTCGTATCAAATCCATAAGCCCCATGTGTATGAACATCAATAAATCCAGGCAGAATCCGTCTGCTGCCGTAATCTGCATCTGCCGGATGTGACTGATACCCGTGAACTCCCGTAATTTTTTCCCCCTGTACCTCCAGCTGGGCAGGCATAAACTGCCCGCAGATCCAGACTCTGGTGCTTTGAATAATCATAGAAATACCTCCTGCGTTTTTTCTTTGCGTTCCTGTAATAAGAAGGAAAACCGCTTACTTCATAGAACTTGCTTCATAGAAAATAATTTCCCATGAAAAAAATGAACCTGCCGTTATTATAACGCAGGTTCATAAAAAAATCCACAACAGGTGTTTTTATTTCTCGTTTGCCAGCTCCATCCGCACATTTTTTCCACGGATTTTCACACGCTTCATACATTCCAGAACTTCTCCGGCGCAGTCCTCCGGAACCTCTACAAAGGTATATTTATCGTACATATCAATGCTTCCGATCATCCGTCCGGAAATACCGGATTCTCCGGCAATGGCTCCCAGCACATCTCCCGGCTTAATATTCTGATCCCGTCCTACATTGAGGAAAAGCCTTGCCATTCCATTGTCCTGGCTGCGGCCCCGGCCTCCCCGGCCGCCTCTCTGGCTCCGGTCGCCTCTTCCGTCACGGCCGCGGCCATAACGTCCGTCCCGTCGTCCTCTCTCCTTCCCGCCCCAGGAATCCAGATCATCCAGGGAACGGGCCGGCCGGCTGTCAATAATAATATCCTCATTGCTTTCGCCCATGTGCATCCGTAAAAGCGCTGCCGCCAGCTCCAGAGAGGTGTAGTCCTCCTCCAGCAGCTTCTTTTCCAGAATGTGCACAACCGGGCTTAAATCCATCTCATTCATCACGCAGCCTGCCTGTTCCAGAATCTTCTCCGCCTTAATCTCTGTAATATCATCCAGAGACGGCACTGCCTGAGGAATAATCTTGGTTTTGCAGTAACGCTGAATATCCCGCAGCTTATATACCTCCCGCCCTACAACAAAGCTGAAGGCGATTCCGGTGCGTCCTGCCCGGCCGGTTCGTCCAATCCGGTGTACATAATACTCGTCATCCTGTGGAATATCGTAGTTAAACACTGCCTCAACATCATCTACGTCAATTCCACGGGCAGCCACATCCGTAGCCACCAGAATCTCTGTGCGTCCGTTGCGGAAGCTGTTCATAACCCGATCCCTCTGGATCTGCTTCAGATCTCCGTGGAGGCCTTCTGCAAAATAGCCCCGTCCCTGAAGCTCATCCACCAGCTCATCCACCTGCTTTTTCGTATTGCAGAAAGCAACAGACAGCTTGGGCGCATACAGATCCAGAAGACGGCACATAACCTCTACCTTGGTTCTGGGCTTTACTTCATAATAATACTGAGTCACCTTCGGCACAGTCAGCTCTTTTTTCACCACCCGGATCACCTGCGGATCCTTCTGGAAGCTTTCCGCTATCTTCTGGATCTCCGGCGGCATGGTTGCAGAAAACATGATGGTCTGGCGCTCCGTCGGAAGCTGGCTTAAAATAGTTTCCATGTCTTCCAGAAAGCCCATGTTCAGCATCTCATCTGCCTCATCCATAATCACCGTATGTACCTGGTCAAACTTTACCGTCTTCCGGCGCATATGATCCATCACACGTCCCGGAGTTCCGATAATAATCTGGGTACCGTCCTTCAGTCCCTTAATCTGCCGTACAATATCCTGTCCCCCGTAAATCGGAAGAACCTTGATTCCGTGCATATACTTTGCCAGACTGCGAATCTCCTCTGCAACCTGGATTGCCAGCTCTCTGGTAGGGCACAGAGCCACAGCCTGCAGCTTTTTATTTTTCGGATCAATCTTCTGCAAAAGAGGAATTCCAAAGGCCGCTGTTTTTCCTGTACCGGTCTGGGCCTGACCAATCATGTCCACGCCCTCCATCTGTACAGGAATGGACTTTGCCTGAATCGGGGATGCCTCTTCAAAGCCCATATCTGCAACTGCCCGCAAAATCCGGTCATCTAACTGTAACTCTTCAAATTTCACTGATTCCATTCTATATTTTTTCTCCTTTAACTATCTCTGCCCACGGGCAGAGGTTTCCCATCTCAAAACTAAATTGAGAGGGTTCAAGTGAATCCCCTGAATCCTCTCATAGTATACGAAAATAAATACTATCATAAATAAAAGGGAATGTCAAACAGAGTCCATGAATTTTTCTGTTTTTTTATTCTTTTTATGATATAATTCTATCAGGTTTTATTCTGACAGAGATGAACGGAGGAAACGCTTATGTGTACAGCAGTCACTTATCGAACAAAGGATCACTATTTTGGAAGAACACTGGATTTGGAATACGCTTATCAGGAGACAGTCACAGTCACCCCAAGGAACTTCCCCTTTCATTTCCGGAACGGGAAAACCCTTTCCAGCCACGGGGCTATCATCGGCATGGCTACGGTTATGGATGGCTATCCCCTGTATTACGAAGCAGCCAATGAATGGGGACTGGCTGTGGCCGGTTTGAATTTCCCGGACAATGCCCATTACTTCCCGGAGGATCCGGAGAAAATCAACATTGCCCCCTTTGAACTGATTCCCTGGCTCCTTGGTCAGTGCAAAAATCTGTCTGAGGTCCGCCTCTGCCTGTCAGAGATAAATCTATGGAAGGAAAATTTTGCAGATCAGCTTCCTCTTTCTCCTCTCCACTGGATGATTTCTGACAAAGATGCTTCTATCACTGTGGAATGTGTAAAAAGCGGTTTCAATATTTACGAAAACCCGATAGGCGTTCTTACCAATAACCCCTGCTTTGACTATCACATGACTCATTTAACAGAATTTATCAATCTGACCTGTTTTACACCGGAAAACCGCTTCGGTCAGGTAGAGCTTCGCCCCTACTGCAAGGGCATGGGCGCCATCGGACTCCCCGGCGATTTATCCTCTGCCTCCAGATTTGTCCGGGCCGCCTATGTAAAGCTGAATTCTGTATCCGGGGACAGCGAGGAAGAAAGCGTCAGCCAGTTTTTCCATATTCTCGGTTCTGTGGAACAGCAGAGAGGCTGTGTACGTCTGGATGACGGAACCTATGAAATTACAGGCTACACCTCCTGCATCAATACCGATCGGGGAATTTATTATTATACAACTTATGAAAATCAGTGCATCAGCGCCGTGGACATGCACCGCTGCGATCTGGACGGAAATACGCTGTATTCCTATCCTCTGGCAAAAAAACTGCTGATCAACCGGCAGAATTAAACCGCTCCTTTCTCAGATACCGGTTGATCTTTTCTCCGTAATGAGATATATTTATACCTGCGCTTTAAATACTGACAAAAAGGAGAGATACACATCATGGTAAGAAAATATAAGGGAAAGAAGACTTCTGTTAAGACAGCAGAGGCTCTGGCAAGAGAAAGCTTAAAGCAGGAAGAAAAGGCAGAAAACGTATCTGCATCTTCCGCAGAGCAGACGGCTCTGTCTCTGTGCTTTCAGTGCAGCGGACTGCAGATAAGTCCGGAGGATGTGGAGAATGCCGTGAAAAAAGACATGGAACAGAAAGGCTATACTGCAAAGAACGTCCAGATTTATGTGAATATGGAAGAAGCAGCAGCCTACTATGTTCTGGACGGAACTGCCGGCGGGGATTACTGCGTAATCTTAAGATAAGCCTCCTGTTTTGAAAATAAGAAACATGATACCATGTATCAATCCTGCCATACCGGCAGAAAAGCCGCATCATCAGCAATCCTTCTGATCATGCGGCTTTCGTATTTTCCGGTATCCTGCATTTCCATGCAAAACCTGCGGTTTTACACCTTAAAGCGGTATCCCACTCCCCAGATTGTCTCAATATACTGGGGTTTTGCTGTATTAAATTCGATTTTTTCCCGGATTTTCTTAATATGCACCGTTACTGTTGCAATATCACCGATGGACTCCATATCCCAGATTTTGGAAAACAGCTCCTCCTTTGTAAAAACATGGTTGGGATTCTGGGCCAGGAAGGTTAAAAGGTCGAACTCCTTGGTGGTAAAATTCTTCTCTTCCCCATTGATCCATACTCTTCTGGCTGTCTTGTCAATCTTCAGGCCGCGGATTTCAATAATCTCATTTTCCGGGCTTCCGCTGCCAATCAGCCGCTCATACCGGGCCAGATGAGCCTTTACACGGGCTACCATCTCACTGGGACTGAATGGCTTTGTCATATAGTCATCTGCCCCCAGACCCAGGCCGCGGATTTTGTCAATGTCTTCTTTTTTGGCAGAAATCATAATAATAGGGGTATTCTTTACCTCCCGGAATCTCCGGCAGATTTCAAATCCATCCAGTCCCGGAAGCATCAGATCCAGGATCAGAAGATCAAAATCCTCTTCCAGAGCCCGCTTCAGCCCCTGGTTTCCTTCCTCCTCCAAAGCCACTTCAAAACCGCTCAGCTCCAGATAATCTTTTTCCAGCTCTGCAATGCTGCTCTCATCCTCAATGATCAAGATCCTGCTCACTTTGTAATACCTCCTGATATTTTCTCAGCACAATATGCATCTCTGTGCCCATGCCTTCCTTGCTGGTTGCCCAAATCCGGCCTCCGTGATCCTCCACAATTTTGCGGACAATGGAGAGTCCGATTCCGCTTCCTCCCTGCGACGAATTCCGGGAAGAATCCGTGCGGTAGAACCGGTCAAAAATACAAGGCAGATCCTTGGCTGCAATGCCCCGCCCGTTATCCTCAATCTCGATCTGGATAAAATCTCCCACATCCTTGATCCGGATATTGATAATCCCCTTGGGCTTGTCCATGTATTTTACGGAATTGCTGATAATGTTGTTGATCACCCGCTTCATCTGCTCCGCATCGGCAATCACCACCACATCATCGCTGACATAGTTAAAATACCCCAGCTCAATGTTCCTGGAATCCATATCCAGTCCCACTTCCTCCACACAGTCTCCGAAGTAGCTGTTGACGTTGATTTTATTGAATTCGTAGGGAATCTTGTTGGTATCAATCTTAGAGTAAAAGGTCAGCTCGTCAATCAGCCGATCCATGTCATTGGCCTTGTTGTATATGGTCCGGATATACTTGTCCAGCTTTTCCGGAGAGGAGGCCACACCGTCCATGATTCCCTCCACATATCCCTTGATCGCTGTAATCGGTGTCTTTAAATCGTGGGAGATGTTGCTGATCAGCTCCTTGTTTTCTATATCGTACTGAATTTTCTCCTCCGCATTCTCTTTCAGACGGATGCGCATCTCCTCAAAATCCTGACAAAGCTCTCCTATCTCGTCATCCTCTTCTACCTCCAGGGTAAAGTCCAGATTGCCGTCCCGGATCTTTCTGGTGGCCTCCTGCAGCTTGCTTAAAGGCCTCAGAACCGAACGGTATACCCAGAGTGTCAGCGCTGCGCATACAAAAATCAGAATCATCACACCGGTAACCAGCATCTGAATCATCACGGCCCGGACCTCCGGACCAAACCGGTTAAACTGGTGAAGCACAAACAACTGTCCCATGGAAATCACCATGCCTACAAACACAATGGGAAGCAGGCTGAAGGTGAGAAATGCAATGGCGAGGCGTGTTTTTAATTTCATAAAAAATGCACCCCTTTCAGGCAGACCCCTCAGCGAGAAAACTGCCTCACTTAATAAGTATACCATAAGAAGTGCATAAAGAGTATAAAACTATTCTAAATTTTCACTAATTGCCGCATTCTACGCTGATTTCATTGAATTTATCCAGAATTTCCTCAATCCGCAGAACTTTTTTCTCCTCTCCGCCCTTATCCATAATTGCTTCTCCCTGATGCATCATAATCAGGCGGCTTCCGTATTCCACTGCATAGCGAAGGTTGTGCGTTACCATGATGGTGGTCAGATGCTTTTCCTTTACCACCTGATCCGTCAGCTCCATAATAATCTCTGCCGTCTTGGGATCCAGAGCTGCCGTGTGCTCATCCAGAATCAGAAACTCAATCGGCGTCATGGTAGACATCAGAAGCGCCATGGCCTGCCTCTGTCCGCCGGAAAGCACGCCCACCTTTACATGAAGCTTATCCTCCAGACCCAGGCCCAGGCTTTTAAGCTGTTCCCGGTAAAAATCAATTCTCTGCCGGTTGGTTCCCGGAAGCAGGTTAAAGGGCTTTCCCTTGTTGTCTGCCAGCGCCATATTTTCCAGAATGGTCATGGACGGGCAGGTTCCCATGGCCGGATTCTGATAAACCCGTCCAATCCGTCTCTGACGCCTGTATTCCGGCATATGAGTAATATCCTTACCTCCAATACGAATGGAACCGGCATCCAGGGGAATGCTTCCGCAGATCAGGTTCAGAAGTGAGGTTTTTCCGGAACCGTTGGAGCCTACTACAGACACAAATTCTCCGTCATTGATTGTCAGGGAAAAATCATCAAACAGACACATTTCATTGACAGTACCTGTATTGTAATATTTTTGAATATGATTTAACTCAAGCATGGATCTTTCTCCTCTCCTTCTGATTGCTGGCAACCAGAATAACCAGAAACAGAACTGCTGTAATCAGCTTTAAATCCGAAGCAGCCATGCCCAGGGCAATGGCCGCAGATACGCAGGCCTTGTAAACAATGGAGCCGAAAATCACAGCGGTGGTGGCCTTCACTGCACCAAACCGTTTCAGAAGCTTTGTTCCGATAATCACGCTGGCAAGACCAATCACCATGGTTCCCGTTCCTGTGCTGATTTCAAAAAATCCCTTCTGCTGACAGTACACACTGCCGGACAGTGCCACGAAGCCGTTGGCCAGAGCCAGACCGATGATTTTGACGGTTCCCTTATTTTTTGCCAGGGAGGTAACCAAAACCTCATTGTCTCCTGCCGCCCGCAGAAGATATCCGGCTCTTGTCTTTAAAAACAGATCCAGAAGCACCTTGCAGATTCCCACAATCACCAGAAGAAGGATACTGACAGTCCAGGGCTTTAAAGCTTCCGGTACTGCCGTGTTCAAAAAACTGTTGTCAAAAATCGTCTCCTTACTGAAAATCGGCAGATTGGATTTGCCTGCAATCCTCAGATTGACTGAGTAGAGAGCCGTCATTACAATAATTCCGGACAGCAGATCCCGCACCTTCAGCTTCACATGAATCAGACCGGTAATGCACCCTGCCGCCATTCCCGCAAAAAAGCTTATAAACAGGGCTGCCGCCGGATGTACGCCCTTTATAATCACCATGGCTGTCACTGCCGCTCCCATGGGAAAGGTTCCGTCTACGGACAGATCCGGAAAATCAAGAATTTTATAAGTAATATACAGGCCCAGAGCCATAATGGCATAAATCAGACCTTCCTCAATAACGCCGATTACAATAGACATGAAGCATTTCTCCCTAACATTTTATTTTCCGCCGCCTGCTGTTTTTCTAAAAACAAACCGCCTGCAGTTATTCTGCTGCAATCTGATCAAACATCTCTGCTGCAGAGCCGGATAACTCTTCCGGAATGGTGATTCCCAGGTTTTCTGCAACAGCGCTGTTTCCGTAGAAAGCCGCCTGTTCGATTACCTCAAACTTCATTTCCTCTGCCTTCTTCTCTCCCCGCAGCACCTGAGCCGCCATCCGTCCGGTCTGCTCACCCAGGCTGATGTAATCCAGTCCCATAGCTGCCAGACATCCGATTTTTACCTGCTCAACCTCACTTCCAAATACGGGAATTCCCTTCTTTCCCGCCTTATCAAGAATCAGAGGCAGAGAGCTTACCACTGTATTGTCTGTCAGGTTGGTCATGCAGTCTACCTTTTCCAGGAGAGAATCTGCTGCCAGCGGAATATCTGCCGGAGAGGAAACGCCGCTTTCCACAATCTCAAATCCATACTCCGGAGCCGCTGCCTTGTATTCCCCAATCGCGGAAATGGAATTTACCTCGCTGGTACTGTACATGATTCCGATGGTTTTTGCATCAGGAAGCATGGTGCGAATCATTTCCAGCTGATTCTCCACCGGAAGCTTATCGCTGGTACCGGTAATATTTCCCACCGGAGTTTTATCTTCTGCTGCCAGCTCTGCAAGAACCGGATCCGTAACTGCTGTATAAATAACCGGCACTCCCGTATCCTTTGCTGCGCTGTATGCACTCTGCGCAATGGGAGTTGCTATGGCACAAATCAAATCCACCTTCTTAGCCAGGAAATTATCCATAATCTGGCTGGAGGTTCCGCCGTCTGTCTGGGCATTTTCATAAAGCACCGTCAGGTTTTCCCCTTCCTTAAAACCTTCTTGTTCCAGTCCCTGTAAAAAGCCGATGCGGCAGTTGTCTAAAGAGCCATGCTCTGCAAACTGTCCGATGCCAATGGTATAGGAATCTGCCTTCGCGTCTGTACCCGCCTCTTCTGTACCGGCTGCCTCTGTTTTTGCTGTCTCAGCGCCCTTTGAGGCTTCTGAAGTCTTTCCGGAACATCCTGCCATTACCATTGCCGCTGCTGCTGCCATCATTACTGCCATAACATGTTTTCTCATCTTTTTTTCCTCCTGAACTCTTCTTGTTTTGTCTCCGCTACAGCTTTGCCGTCAGCGAAGGGAAATGAAACAGATTCATGCAGGTATAGGGATGGAACAAAGAATCGATCCCCGCGGAGCGTTTTTATTTCATAGGACGCAATTTCCTATGAAA
>UQFC01000067.1 GCA_900540335.1 uncultured Clostridium sp.
GCTTTGTGCATACCCTGTTCTGCTGCCATTCCTCCTGATACCGGAAGTACCGGAAATTCCAGTAAGTGTAAAGCGCCATCAAAATAATCAGAAGATACTTTGACACCTCAATTATTACATTAACCATAAATCTCCTATTCCACGCCCCGTCTGAAATGGCCTCTTGTAAAGTCCTTTACCGGCGACGGGGTATCTTTTCCATACCGGAAATGATCCGCAAATGCATCCATAATCTCCTGAATCTGTTCCGGAGACTCTTTGGTAAATACCAGCTTCACACCGGCCGGCTGAAGGCGGAGAACTGCCTCCTCCTGCCCCAGAAGACTTAACGGGCTGGGATTGTAGATGGTATTGAAGCAGAACCGGCAGTGATTTTTCACCGGAAGCTCCTTCCCTACTCTGTCACGGATAACAAGCAGCTCCGGCTTTTTCGTACAGCCCTTTGTAGTCCGGACTATACACTGGGCAGAAACCATAGCCGGGTAATGCCCGTAAACCGTCATCTCCCAGTCAATGCCATCTGAGGCCTCCTTCAGCTGCTCCAGCTCTCTGCTGTTCAGCTCCAGGGGGAAGGTCAGCCTTCCTGCGCCCATACGGCTCATCTGTTCTGCCGCCTGATGATTCATGGCATACAGATTGGAATCAAACACAAGAGGAAGCTCCTCCAGCCCCAGCTCTTTCAAAAAGCGTGGTTCTTCCATAGAACGGATTACCAGCACATCAAAGCCGGCCTCTCTCAGTTCCTTTGCAGATGATGCGAAAAACCGTTCCGCCTCCTGACGGAAAATCTGCGGAAGAATCAGCCCGCAAACCTTGCCTGACCTGTGGCACTGCTCTGCTGCCTGTTTCCACTGCTCCGGACCAAATCCGGTGCTGTCAAGATAAATCCCGTCCACCTCCGGGTGGGCTGCTGCCACAGCCAGTCCCTCGGGAGACTCCAGGGATACCAAAAGCTCCGGACCGCTGCCTTCCGCTCTGCGTTTCCTTTTCTTTGCGGATCCCTCAGCTGTCTTTTCTTTGGCGTCTGCCCCGGGTTCAGCCGTTCTCCGGTAAGGAGAAAGAATCGCCTCCTCCAGCTGCTCCATTCCGGCTCTTCGAAGCCCGTTTAACGCCTGTACCGGAAGGAAGCAGGAACCTTCCACCTGTCCGGTCAGCTCTTCAAAATAAAAAGGCGAGCCTCCCGTTTTCTGAATCTGCTTTAACAGCTTCTCTTCTGTCATCGGCTGATTCTGGGCCTTTTGAACCACCTCTCCGGAAACTGTCACAGACACCGGCTGTTTTTCCAGATACAAAGTGACCGGCTGTCCTTCTCTGGCTGTTACATGGCCGCGAATCGGCTCCTGTTTTCCCCTGTGAACATATTCCTCATCCAGGCGGTCAAAAAGCTGCTGGTTGCCCTGACGGAATGCCGGTTTTTCCTTCAGCGCAATCATATCTCTGCCGTTGTGCTGCCGGTAATATCCCTCCGTCTGTCCGCCCCGGTCAAAAAGATCCAGAAGCATTCTCCGATCCTCATCTGTCACCCGGTAGCCCTCCCGGCCCCTCTCCAGAAACTGATCCACATACTTCCGGTACACACTGACCACACCGGCCGTATACCGGGGACTCTTCATTCTTCCTTCGATTTTCAGGGAGTAAACGCCTGCCTCAATAATATCCGGCAGAATATCCAGAGTACATAAATCCTTTAAGCTCATCAGGTAGCGGTTATCCTTTTCCTGCTGCCTCTTTTCTCTTGTCTTCTCTCTGGTTTTTCCTACGCCCTTTTCCACTCCGCTCTCTCTGTTTTTCCTTCCTGCGCCCCGTTCCTGGCCTGTTCTGAAAGACAGGGCCTGTCCCGGCGCATCATAGGGCAGCCTGCAGGGCTGGGCACACCGGCCTCTGTTTCCGCTCCGTCCGCCGATCAAACTGCTTAACAGACACTGACCGGAATAGCAGTAACAGAGCGCGCCATGGACAAAGCTCTCAATCTCAATATCCACATGATCCCGGATCTGAGCTATCTCTGCCAGAGAAAGCTCTCTTGCCGTTACTACTCGGCTGGCTCCCAGCTCCTTTAACATGGCGGCACTTCGCCATCCTGTAACCGTCATCTGGGTGCTGGCGTGAATCGGAAGATCCGGAAAGTGTTTTCTGATAAAGGAAAACACACCCATATCCTGAACGATCACCGCATCCAGCCCCCGCTCATAGCAGGGCAGGAGAAAATCATACAGCTGGCCCAGTTCCTCTTCCTTTACTAATGTATTGACTGTCATATAGAGGCTGCACCCGTGAAGGTGGGCATAATCAAGGGCCTCCAAAAACTGATCTCCCTCCGGGTTCTCCGCATACGCCCGGGCTCCAAACCGGCTTCCGCCCATATACACCGCATCCGCCCCGGCATTCACCGCTGCCTTCATGCTTTCCACCGACCCGGCCGGAGCCAGGATTTCTACTGGTAATTTCACGCAATTCCTCCTGAAATTCTTTATAACATAAAGCAGAGGATGATCCTTATGAAAAAAGAGCACCCCCTGAAGTTTTCACCTGCTGTTTCATTTTCTGTGTCCGTTAACGTCCGCGCCGGAAACTGTTCCTGACGCTTTTTTTACCAGTTCCTCTGCCCTGGCCTTCTCCTCCTGCATTTCCTTTTCCATGGCTTCCATCCGCATCTGCATGGTAATCAGCTCATGCTTTAAGCTGTAGGCCTCTTTTTCCAGCAGAGCCTTCTGACCGCTGAGCATATCTGCCCTCTCCTGCTCCTTAAAGTAATCATCTGCAATATTCAGATGGATCATCAGATTCTGATAATCCGCATTCTGTCTGGAAAATCCTCTCTGCTTCTTGATTGTGCCTATTTTTTCATTCAAATATGCCGCAACTCTCCGCAGATAGGCCTCATCCTCTGTGCCGCCCAGTGTATATACCACACCATCTATCAAAACTTCCGCATAATTTTTCTGACTCATATTCTCTGGCTCCCGACTCTTTTGTTCCTTCCTGCAACTGTCATCGCTTCTGTGACCTGTCTCCCGTCAGGAATACAGGCATACAGTAACAGTGTACCATATCCTTCTGGAATCAACAAGCGGCTTTTCTCATGAATTTTTAAAATTCCGCATCCTGTTTTTCGTCACTCTCCAAAGGGAATTCCAAGATGACGGTATGCGCTCTCCGTTGCCACCCGCCCTCTCGGCGTCCGGTTCAGAAATCCGTTCATCAGAAGATAAGGCTCATACACATCCTCTAAAGTTCCTGCATCCTCTCCAAGAGCCGCAGCCAGAGTGTCCAGACCTACCGGACCTCCGCCAAACTTTTCAATCATCATCATCAGAATGTTTCTGTCATTGTTATCCAGGCCCAGCTTGTCCACATCCAGAATATCCAGGGCAAAATCAGCCACCTGCTTGGTAATCACCCCGTCATATTTCACCTGGGCGAAATCCCTGACGCGCTTCAGCAGACGGTTGGCAAGACGGGGAGTTCCTCTGGAGCGCCGCGCAATTTCCGCCGCCCCCTCCGGTTCAATCTCTACGCCAAGAACACCGGCTGACCGCTCTACAATAATCTGGAGCTCCTCCGGCCGGTAAAACTCCATTTTCTGAATCACCCCGAACCGATCCCGCAAAGGCGCTGTGAGAAGTCCTGCCCGTGTCGTCGCTCCTACCAGGGTAAAATGGGGCAGATCCAGACGGATCGAACGGGCAGAGGACTCCTTGCCCAGCATAATATCAATCGCAAAATCCTCCATCGCCGGATAAAGCACCTCTTCCACCTGCCGGTTCAGCCGGTGAATCTCATCCACAAAGAGAACGTCTCCCTCCTGCAGATTATTGAGAATCGCCGCCATCTCTCCCGGCTTTTCAATCGCCGGTCCCGACGTCACCTTCATGTGAACCCCCATCTCATTGGCAATAATGCCGGACAGAGTCGTTTTGCCCAGACCCGGAGGTCCGTAAAACAGCACATGATCCAGGGACTCTCCTCTGGCCTTTGCCGCCTGCATATACACCTTCAGATTGCTCTTGATCCTTTCCTGCCCGATATACTCGTCCAGCAGCTGCGGACGGAGACTGGGCTCTATATATTTGTCTTCTTCGGTAATCTCTGTTGTTATGATTCTCCGCTCCATCTTACTCTCCACACTTGTTGTATTTGTCCCGGACTCAGATTGCCAGATACTTTAAAGATGCCTTCAAAACAGCCTCCACCGTCATATCCTCTGTAATCTCCGTCTGGCGCACAGCTCTGGATGCCTCTGTAAGAGAATATCCCAAAGCCACTAACGCCTCTATGGCCTCTCTTCCGGTTCCTTCCATTCCGGCTCCTGCCGTCTCTTCCGGTTCCCTCTCCACTCCGAACGCAGAAGGCAGCACATCCTCCATCCGGATCCGATCCTTCAAATCCAGAATCACTCTCTTGGCTGTCTTCGGGCCAATGCCCGGAGCCCTGGCAATGGCCTTTGCATCCTCTGAAAGAATCGCCATTCTCAAATCATCCGGCCGCAGCACAGACAGAATCCCCAGAGCCGCCTTGGGTCCAATCCCGTTGACTCCCAGAAGCTGGTTAAACATCTTCCGATCCTGGCTGCTGAAAAAGCCGTACAGAGTCATAGCGTCCTCTCTCACCTGAAAGGATGTATAGATCCTGATCTCCTCTCCGATTCTGGGCAACCGGTCCAGCACTGATGCTGGAACAAGAATATTCCAGCCGATTCCGCCTGCCTCCACGACAATTCCGCCCTCCCACACTTCCGTCAAGGGTCCCTTGATATATGAAAACACTGATAAAGTCCTCCTGCTGTTCACTTTACGGACATCATACCATAAGAAACTCCTGATTGCAATACGCATATCGAACAGACATTCGATTTCTTTTTGTTTCTTTCTTTTTCGAGGGATTCTGCCCGGTGTTTTTTCGTTGACTTTCTTTTTTTGTCCCTCTATAATCGAACAAGGAGGAACGCTATGATTACAATAACGAAAAAACTTGATTTGCCTGATACCTATCCCCTCGATCGGATTGGCCCTCTTTCTGATCTGCTGTTTTTTGATATTGAAACTACCGGATTTTCCGGCGATACGTCCAACCTGTATCTGATTGGCTGTACCTATTTTCAGGAGGGCAGCTGGAATCTGATCCAGTGGTTTGCAGATACCGCTGCCGCAGAACCGGAGCTGCTTGACAGCTTCTTTTCTTTTCTGGAAAACTATAAAATCCTGATTCATTTTAACGGAGACGGATTCGACATTCCCTATCTGTTAAAGCGGTGCCGCCATCTGAAAAAAGATTATGATTTTTCAAATGTTGCAAGCATTGACATCTACAAAAAAATCAGGCCCTACCGAAAGCTGCTGGGACTGGAAAGCATGAAGCAGAAAGCCATCGAAGCATTTCTCGGCATTTCACGAACCGATCAGTACTCCGGCGGTCAGCTTATCGATGTATACCGCGCCTATTTGAAAAACCATTCCGAGGAGCTGTACGATTTGCTGATTCTTCACAATGAGGACGATCTGAAGGGTATGCCCTCCATCCTTCCCATTCTGAATTATCCGGACTTTTTTGAAGGGGAAATGACTCTGAAAAGCCAGCAGATTCTTACGGAAACCTGCAGTGACGGAAGCAGACGCCATCTTCTGGAACTGATTTGCCAGAGCCCCTGCGCCATCCCTGTTCCCTTTTCCTGCAGTACGGAGCCCGTCGCCTGCTTTGCATCCCAGAATCAGCTGACTCTGGAGGTTACTCTGTTTGAAGGAGAGCTAAGGCATTTTTATTCCAACTATCAGGATTACTGCTATCTGACAGAGGAGGATCGTGCAGTTCCCAAATCAGATGCTGCCCGCTATGATCCCGGAGTCTGTGTCAGAGCCACAGCAAAAAACTGCTATACCAGAGAGCAGGGAGTCTTCCTTCCCCAGTTTTCTCCCTTGTGGGAACCGGCTCTGAAAAAAGAACGCAGAGACAAATGCTCCTATGCTGCCCTGATTGATGTCTGCCTTCAGAATCCGGACTGTCTCTCCGCTTATTTAAAACAGCTTCTCTGCTGTCTTGGCGTCAAATAAAACGCTGGGGATTTTTCCTGTATTCTCTGGGAGAAATCCCCTTCTCTTTTTTAAACAAATCTCCAAAATAATTCCCGTCAGAAAACCCGCACAGCTGGGCAATATCTGCCACTGACAGCTTTGTTTCCAGAAGCATCCTGGATGCCTCCTTGAGACGGACATAGTTCAGATATTCCTTATAGCCAAAACCGGTCAGTTTTTTAAACCGTCTGGAGAAATAGGCCGGACTCATATGAACCCGCTCTGCCACCAGCTCCAAGGTCAGAGGTTCCCGAAAATGGTGATAAATATAAGAAGCCGCTTTCTGAATCTCCTCCTCCTGAGCTGCCGACTCTGCCACGTCCTGAATTCTGGGGTTCTGATGCTCCAGCCGGTACCGTCCGCAAAAAGCCAGCAGCTCAGACAGATAATTGCAAATCAGAACGTCAGAAAACACATCCCTGTTGTTCTGCTCTGCCAGAATCTTCTCCAGCAGCCCCTCCACATACCTGCGCCGTCCCGGTTCCACGGAAATACAGGGCTTTCCCCGCAGCCGTCCGGACCATTCCTTCCCCCACCGGGTTTCCAGCTGCTTCATATGTTCCGGCGCAAATCCCACTGCAATCCGCTCATTTTCCCTGGTAAGACCGTAGATCGTCCGGTGAAGCGCCTGAGGCTCAATCAGAATCAGGTCTCCCGGCTCCAGATGATATATGGTATGGTTCAAAAAAATCCGGCATCTCCCTGCTGCCAGATAAAACAGCTCATAATAGCCATGACTGTGATCCACTGTCATGGAAAAATCCACAGGACGCCGTTTTCTGCTGGCAAATACACCGGAAGGCTTATCCTTCAGCTCCTCATCCTGATCACAGTTCATGCTCTTATAACAAATTCTTTCTTCTGATTTCATCGTTTCCGGTTCCTTTTTCTTTTATTGTACCACAATCTCGTAATTCGGACAAATAATCTGTAGTTTTTCTCATATAAGACGTTTATTCTGTAAAAAAACTTCTTTTTTTGTTATAGGATAGGATCCGAAATTATCCTGTGAGAAATGAGGAAAGAGACATGAACAATCAAGCGCAGCTTTCAGACAAGGACAAACAATTCCGGGATTTTTCCCTTCACGACAATATGTGGAGAGTCGTTCTCTATGTGGGCTTTCCGCTGGCCCTGTATCAGAGCCTTACCCAGCTTTTTAAAATATTTGATTCCATGATGGCCGCCCACATCAGCGCCACTGCCGTATCTACCGTTGCCTACCTCTCCCAGATCAATATGATGCTTTCTGCCCTGGGCGGCGGTCTGGCAGTCGGCGCCAGCATCAAAATCAGCGAAGCCTACGGCTCCGGAGATTTCCAGCTGGTTAAAAAACGGGTCAGCACCCTGTTTGCCATGTGTGCCATTCTTGGTCTGGCTCTTCTGGTTATTCTGGTTCCCTTTACGCCCCAGTTTCTTCGTCTTGCAAAGACGCCGGAGGAATTTATCGCAGGAGGAACCCAGTATTTTATTCTGGAGCTTTTCGGAATGGTTATCAGCTTCTTTAACAACGTTTACATTGCCATTGAGCGGGCCAGGGGAAACTCCAAACGGATTCTGAATCTGAATATGGTAGTGATCGGACTGAAGCTGGCGCTGACGGCCCTCTTCGTTTATGTTCTCAACTGCGGAATCAATATGATCTCCGTTGCAACCATTATCTCCCAGACCTTCCTTCTGGCGGCCGCCTGCAAAAACCTGAACCAGAAGGACAATGCCTTCGGCTTTTCTCTGGCTGCCATCTCTTTAAAACCGGAGGTAACCAGACCTATGATTGCCCTGTCCATTCCGGTTATTGTTGAGAAGGTGGCATTTTCCTTTGGAAAGGTGATTGTAAACTCCATGAGTACCATTTACACTCCCCTGACCGTAGGCGCACTTGGAATTTCCAACAACATCGGCGGCTTCACCACCATGCCTCAGAATGGATTCCAGGAAGGGGGCTCTGCCATTATCAGCCAGAACCTGGGTGCCGGAGAACCAAAACGGGCTTTGAAGGCCTTCCAGTGCGTTCTGGTGATTGACGCAGCCATCGGAGTTTTCTTTATGACTCTGTCCCTGGTCTTTATCCGTCAGATCAGCTGGCTGTTTGCAGGCTCTGACGAGGAATTTCTTCAGATGATTGCCTCCATCTACCGGTACGAGGCTCTGGGTGCTGTTCCTCTCGGTATCAATGCCGCTGTTCTATCTCTGCTGTACGGCTTTGGAAAAACACGGCTGACCCTGGTCATTAATTTCTGCCGCGTCTTTCTCTTCCGCATACCGGTTCTGTGGTTTCTTCAAAACTTCACAGACCTGGGAAGCATCAGCGTGGGAATTGTCATGGGTGTCAGCAACATTTTAACCGGAGCTGCCGCATCTCTTATTTGTATCTGGGAAATCCGGAAAATCTGTAAAGAATATCAGATTACCTTTTTCTGACAAAATCACAAACGGCTGAGAGAATTCTCTCAGCCGCTTTTGCGTATTATTTGCATAGTATTTTTTGCTGTATTGCATTCATTTGCATTCTGTTGCTTGACTTGTTTCTTTTTTTCGATATAATTAAGAAAAGAAACCCTCAAGGAGGTCTTATCATGAGTGCAACTATCAAAGATGTGGCAAAGCTGGCCGGCGTCTCACCTTCCACAGTAACCAGAACCTGCCAGAATCAGCCGTCAATCAGTGAAGAAACAAAACGAAAAGTGCGCAGCGCCATGTCTGCCCTTGGATATACATCAAACTACCCGGATCCGCAGCAGACTTCTGCTGCTGTCAAATCAACTGCCATTGTATTTCCGCCTTTAAAACGCAGTGATCTTTCAGAAAACACCTTTTATCTGAAATCCAGCTGCGGCATTGCCAGTCTCTGCCGGGAGTACCGCTGGACCGTTTCCATGGTTATGGGAGAAACCGAGGAAGAGCTTCTGGAAAATGCCAAGCTCCTGATTGAGAGCGGACGGGCTGATTCCTTTCTTTTTCTGTATTCCAAAAATCAGGATATCCTGATTGATTATTTTCATTCTGCCGGGATTCCCTATGTGCTGATTGGAAAGGTTTCCGCCTACCCCAACGAAACCATTTATGTTGACAGCGACAATCTGCTTGCAGCAAGAAAGGCTGTGGATTATCTCATTGAACTGGGCCATTCCCGGATTGCCTTTTTAAATGGGGATACATCCTTTCTTTTTAACCAGGATCGCTATGCGGGGTACGTACAGTCCCTGATGCAGCATCAGCTTCCCTTCCTTCCGGAATATACCTTTCACATGGAAGACCTGTCCCGGGAAGAGGGCCTTGCAAGGATGAGGTCTGTTTTTACCGGCCAGTCGGCGCCAACCGCCCTTCTTGTCAGTGATGATATGCTGATTCGCGAGCTGGAATGCCGTCTGATTGAGTGGAATATCAGGATTCCGGAGCAGCTTTCCCTGATTACCTTTAACGATTCTTCCATTGCCCTTCACCATGTACCGCAGCTGACTGCCATTGATATCAATCCCTGGCAGCTGGGCGCAGAGGCTGTCCGTCAGCTGAAGCTTTACTCGGATTCCCCTATGGATACGGTATCAAAGGTGCTGGTTCCTCACCGGCTGGTCATCCGCGATTCCTGCGCGCCCCTTCCCAACAGGGCAGTTTAGCCTGAGAATCTGCCACTTAAAAAGTCATTTTCCAGAAACAGCCGGGAGCTCCCCCCTTTTTGGGGGAATCTCCCGGCTGTCTCTCTTCTTTCCGGAAAGCCTCAGCGGACAATCATAGCCTCCCGCTCTGCTCCGGTTCCAATAAATTTCACTGGAATTCCAATGTACTCTTCAATAAAACGGATATAGGCCTTTGCATTTTCCGGCAGTTCCTCAAAGGTTCTGCAGCCTGAAATCTCTCCGAAATTTCCTTCAAATTCCCGGTAAACAGGCTTCGCGCCGTTTAAAAACTTCAGATTGGTAGAAAAATCCTCTGTCACTTTGCCGTCACAGTCATAAGCAACACAGACCTGAATCCGATCAAACCGGCCAATCGTGTCCAGATGGTTGACAGCCAAAGCGGTCAGGCCATTGACACGCTTTGCATATTTTAAGGTTACCAGATCCAGCCAGCCGCACCGTCTGGGACGTCCTGTTGTAGTTCCGTACTCGTGGCCCAGTTCCCGGATGCGATCTCCCGTTTCATTCAGAAGCTCCGTCACAAAAGGACCTGCTCCCACACGGCTGGAATAAGCCTTGATAACACCGTAAACATTGCCCATATCTGCAGAACTCATACCGGTTCCCGTGATAATTCCTCCAATTGTCGGATTGGAAGAGGTTACATAGGGATAGGAGCCAAAATCAATATCAAGAAGGGTTGCCTGAGCGCCTTCCACTACGATTTTTTTGTTTTCCTCCATCGCTTTATGCAGATAGGTAACGGTATCGCAGACATAGGGCTTTAACTGCTCTGCATAAGCTGTATACTGCTCATAAATCTTCTCCGGATCCAGAAGCCTTTCTGCATCCTCATTCTCCGGATCGTAAAACTTCACAAGAGCTTTTTTGTGTTCCACCAGACCGGTCAGCTTTTCCCGGAAATCGTCGCTGTACAGATCCTCTGCCCGAAGTCCGCTGCGCTCATACTTATCGCAGTATGCAGGACCGATTCCCTTTCCTGTTGTTCCGATTTTCAGATTTTTCCTGGCCTTCTCCAGAGCCAGATCCAGCATGCTGTGATAAGGCAGAATAATGTGTGCCTTCTCGCTGATTTTCAAATGATTCTTTATATCGTATCCGTGGGAAACCAGATTATCAATCTCCTCCAGAAGAACCTCCGGATTCAGAACAACACCGTTTCCGATCACTCCAACTGTGTGTCCGGACAGAATCCCGGAAGGAATCAGATGCATTGCATATTTTACTCCGTTTGTCTTAATCGTATGGCCGGCATTGTCTCCGCCTGTAGCACGCACGGCAATATCCGCGTCTGCTGCCAGATAGTCAATAACCTTTCCCTTTCCCTCGTCTCCATAAAAACAACCTAATACCACATCTGCTTTAGACATAATCCGTCTCCTTCGCTATGAATTGCAACACTTCAGCCATGCATCTTCTTCCCGCTTACAGCAGGCAAGAAGCATCGGGTGTCCGCCCTATAAAGATTCAGACAGGAAAAATCTTATAAAAACAAGCTTTCAATGCTTTTTTCTGTCTGAATCTTCGCATGGCTGAACTGTTACTATGAATTAAAAAGAAATTTTATTTCCTGATAAAAGGAGAATAAATTCTCCCGCGATACAAAAAGCGCGCAGCCCCGGAAGCTCTTCCTTCCTTTGCTGCACGCTTATTTTATCACTTTTTCCGCAAAAAACACAATACCTGATCTGTATAAAATCAAGAAGTGATTTTAGAAAAATTTTGTCTGTATAACACAGTTTTTACCGGTATTTTTGCAGGATTAATTTGTGAAATTATCAAAATATCCCTGCACCAGAATAATGGGGGTTCCCTTGTCTCCGGAACCGCTGGTCAGGTCGCAGAGAGAACCGATTAAATCGGTCAGTCTCCGGGGAGTGGTACCCTGGGAAGCCATATTGCCTACCAGATTGTCCTCCTTCTCCTGAATCCGTTTGGAGATAGCATCCTTTAATGCCTGACCGGACAGATCCTTGAAATCATTGTCAGCCAGATATTTTAATTTCAGCTCGTTGGGAGTTCCCTCCAGACCATCTGTATAAGCCGGAGAAACCACCGGATCTGCCAGCTCCCAGATCTTTCCAACCGGATCCTTAAATGCGCCGTCACCGTATACCATAACCTCAACATGCTTTCCTGTTTTGTCCAGAACCTGCTTCTGAACATCCAGAACGAAATCACGGCATTCTCTCGGGAACAGCTTAATGGTATCCTCTGTGGACTTGTTAGAGCCCAGAAGACCATATCTTTCATTGCAGCCGCTTCCGTTAATCGGAGCATTCATAATATCATCCAGACCGCATACCTTCTCAGCGCCTGCTGCCAGAAGAATTCTCTTGGTTCTTGCACGGGTGTGAATATCGCAGGTCAGCACATTCTTTGTATAATCTAAAATTGCTCTGGGATTGTTTGCAAATACCACTTCAACCTCAGCGCCGGCCTCTCTGACAATCTGGCTGTAGTAGTCCACATAGTCTACGCCGGTAAAGGGATGACGGTTCTCACCAAACAGGTTTCTGTACTGCTCCAGAGACAGCACATCGCTGTAAGGATTAACGCCTACCTCATCCAGCTTATCCAGGGATACCAGCTCGTTGCCTACCTCATCACTGGGATAGCTTAACATCAGCACAACCTTTTTTGCACCCATGGCAATTCCCTTTAAGCAGATTGCAAAACGGTTTCTTGACAGAATCGGGAAAATCACACCAACAGTTTCTCCGCCAAGCTTTGCCCTTACATCCTCCGCGATTGCCTGAACGCTGGCATAGTTTCCCTGTGCCCGCGCCACAACAGACTCGGTTACTGCAATAACATCCCGGTCTCTTAATGCAAACTCTTCACTTTCAGCCGCTTCCAGTACACTGGTTACTACGATGTCAGCCAGATTATCTCCTTCACGGATAATTGGGCAGCGGATGCCTCTTGATATTGTTCCAACTTTTCTTTCGCTCATTTGAATCTCCTCATTTCCTGATTCTGTAATTATTCCGCAGCTTTCTGCCGGTAAACAGGACCGCAGGGCCTTCTATGCCTGCAGGCAGTCCGGAACAGATACGCAATCACTCATATTGATGCTTAACGTATCTATTATAACGTATGACAGGCAAATCGGCAACAGAAAACTGCATAAAATTAAAGCACTTCTGATGTCATATCCCGCAGAAAAGGAAAAACTCCCTTTAAGACTTACTTGAAATAAACGGATCCCTATATTATACTGATAGAAGGATTTTACTGAAATCACTATTTTTACTGAAATGGAGTTTTATATTTATGATTTTATCCTGCAGCCATATCAGCAAGGCCTTCGGTACAGAGCAGATCCTTTCCGAGGTTTCCTTTCATATAGAAGATCAGGAAAAAGCCGCCATCGTAGGCATTAACGGAGCGGGCAAATCCACTCTGCTCAAGATTATCGTAGGCGAGCTCACCGCCGATACAGGAGAGGTGGTTCTTTCCAAGGGAAAAACTCTGGGCTATCTGGCCCAGCACCAGGACCTGGACAGTTCCAAAACCATTTACGAAGAATTAAAAGAAGTGAAACGCCCTATTATTGAAATGGAACAGCAGATTCGAAGTCTGGAGTTAAGCATGCAGCATGCCTCCGGCGAAGAGCTGGAGCAGCTGCTTTCTTCCTACAGCCGTCTAAACCACACCTTCGAGCTGGAAAACGGCTATGCCTGGAAAAGCGAGCTGACCGGCGTTTTAAAGGGCCTGGGCTTTACAGAGGAGGAATTTTCCAAGGAAGTCTCCACCCTTTCCGGAGGACAGAAAACAAGGGTTTCCCTGGGAAAGCTTCTTCTTTCCAAACCGGATGTAATTCTTTTGGACGAGCCAACAAACCACCTGGATATGGAATCCATCTCCTGGCTGGAAAACTATCTGCTAAACTACAGCGGCGCCGTTGTCATTGTAGCTCACGACCGGTATTTCTTAAACCGGGTTGTCACTAAAATTGTCGAACTGGAGCAGGGCCACTGCAGTGTATATCAGGGCAATTACAGCGCTTACAGTGAAAAAAAGGCCATGATCCGCGCCGCCCAGATGAAGGCCTACTTAAACCAGCAGCAGGAAATCCGCCACCAGGAGGAGGTAATTGCCAAGTTAAAATCCTTCAACCGGGAAAAATCCATCAAGCGGGCGGAAAGCCGTGAGAAGATGCTTTCCAAAATTCAGGTTCTGGAAAAGCCGGCTGAGGTCAACGATGAAATGCACATTTCCCTGGAGCCGAATATTGTCAGCGGCAATGACGTGCTGACCATCCGGGATCTGGCAAAGTCCTTTGGTTCCCAGAAGCTGTTTTCTCAGGTGGATATTGATATTAAACGTGGAGAGCGTGTTGCAGTCATCGGAAGCAACGGAACAGGAAAAACCACGCTCTTAAAAATGATCAATGCCATGGTTCCCTCAGACAGCGGCACCATTACCCTTGGCTCCAAGGTTCATATTGGCTATTACGATCAGGAGCATCATGTGCTTCATATGGAAAAAACAGTATTTGAAGAAGTTTCCGATGCCTATCCCAATCTGACAAACACTCAGGTCCGCAATATTCTGGCTGCTTTTCTTTTTACCGGAGACGATGTATTTAAACGAATCTCTGATTTAAGCGGCGGAGAAAGGGGACGGGTTTCTCTTGCAAAGCTCATGCTTTCCGAAGCCAATTTCCTGATTCTCGATGAGCCGACCAACCACCTGGACATTACCTCCAAGGAGATTCTGGAGGATGCGCTCCGTCACTACACAGGAACCGTTCTCTATGTGTCCCATGATCGATACTTTATCAATCAGACTGCTACCAGAATCCTGGAGCTGACAGGGCAGACCTTCTTAAATTATATTGGAAACTATGACTATTACCTGGAAAAACGGGAGCTGATGACTCAGCTTTACACGGATCCGTCTGCAAACGGAGGCTCTGGCTTTTCCGGTGCTGTAGCTGCTGCAGGAAGAGGAGGTTCCGCCTCAGACAGCAGCGCTGCCGCAAAGTATGCAGCAGCTTCCCCCGTAACGGCTGAATCTGAAAACAAGCTGGACTGGAAAGCGCAGAAGGAGGAACAGGCCCGCATCCGCAAACGTCAGAACGATCTGAAAAAAACCGAGGAAGAAATCCTTCGTCTGGAAACAAGAGACGGTGAGATTGATGAACTTCTCAGTCAGGCAGAGATCTACACCGACGTTTCCCGGCTGATGGAACTGAATCAGGAAAAAGAAGCCCTCCAGAAAAGCCTGGAAGAGCTTTATGAAAAATGGGAAGAGCTGATGAAGTACACAGATCTTGTCATGCTGGATATCAAGCACATTGATGAGGAACAGCAT
>UQFC01000068.1 GCA_900540335.1 uncultured Clostridium sp.
TTTTAACATTTGCTGCCACCTGCCCTTCTATCCTTGATTTTCTATATACTTCTTTTAAGAATATTACCATCCCCATCTACATACTCTGGATTATCTCGATACGCTTTAGCGGTTTTCCTACCTTTAATGTGATTTGCAAAATCTAGACTCATTTTGCCACCTGCCAGAACGGTAATTATTTTTCCATTATACACAAGACAGGACAAAAATCAACTTCCATTATCAAGGGTCAAGTGCTAATTTTTTATGAATTTTCTGTGCCTTCTTTCATCTGCCTTTTATGACGGTACATCATATGATCCGCCCGTTTAATCAAATCCCCTGTTCTGGTATCTCCCGGCTCCGCCACAGCATAACCGCAGGCAATCTGCATACAGATAAACTCGGAGCTCTGATTATAATCCTGCTGCAGAAGAGACAGCTTTTTCAGACACTTTTCTATGGAAGAAGAAAAAGAATACGGCTTTCTGTCCCAGATAACCAGAAATTCATCTCCCCCAATCCGGTAACAGGTTCCCTCCCTGCCGCAGGCTTCCCGAATCAGACCTGCCGCGTCCATAATACAGCGATCCCCTGTTTCATGCCCAAAGGTATCATTATAATATTTCAGGTTATTTAAATCGCACACAGCAAGTCCTATTCCCTCTATCGTTCCCTGACAGCTCTGCTCCCAGCTTTCATAGGCATTGCGGTTGTACAGACCGGTCAGCAGATCCGTCACTGCCAGTCTTTTGTAAATCGCATTTTCCCGCCCCTCCTTCAGCTGCATGGAAAGGTCATAAATAACGCTCCAGGAAACGCAGCCCACAAACAGAAGGCTCGCCAGGCCGCCAACCCGGTAAGTGTCCAGTGTATTGTGATAAAATCCCCCGAAATCCCAGACTGTAGAAATCAGCATCAGCACTGCCGGGAAAAATGTCGCCTTTACCTTATAATCAGATCCATGCTTCCTGAAATAAAGAAACATTCCTGCAAACATAGCCCCAAATGCAGCCAGCAAAAGAATATGCGCCGTAAACACCGTTTCCTTAAACTCCCGGATTCCGGATACATGAAGTCCAATGCTGACAGCCATATTCAGCACACACAGGGTAAAATACAGATTCTCCCACAGGGGCTTTATCTTCATATCCCAATAGTAAACGGAAAAGCAGAAAAACAGAATCGGAATCTGCAGAAGCAGCAGATATCCCGCGTAAGACAGGGCAATGTGATTGGAAGCCAGAAGATTGACCAGCTCGCTTCCACGGATAAACCACAGCCCGACTACAATCAGCAAAGCAGCAAAATAAAAACCCTCCCGGCTGTTTTTTAATGAGCCGCGGACAACACCCCAGAACAAAAGCACCATCACGCCAATCACAAAGGTCAAAAATAAACAGCAGCCGCAGGCAGAGCGCAAATAATCCGTTCCTTAAACATCTGCTGCCGATCCCCCAGCCAGAAAACAGGAGGAATATTCTCATCGTGGTAATAATGATACTGAATCTCAACCAGAACCTGGCTTTCTGCCTGGGGAAGCTTCACAAAATGATAAAACTTTCCGGGAACTCGTCCCACTGCCGTGGTTCCATCATCCAGGGAGTGAATCAGCGCCCCGTTCTGATAAACCTTCACGCTCTGACGGTCTGAAACAAAATGCAGGCACCGTCCGGAATCTCCGGAAAAATCAAAGGAAAATTCGTATGTAATCGTCCCGTTTTCACCCTTCCATACATTTTCCGGAAGAATCTGACAGGTTTCCGGCGCCTCCAGGCTATACCGATCCTCCCGGGAATAAAAAAATCCCCAGAAGATAAGAACAGCTCCGATTAACGCAGTAATAATAATAATTTTTTTATATCTATCCACATGAAATCCTTTCTGAAGGCTTTGCCTTTTAGAATATTTTACCTTATTTTTCCAGAACATACAATAAACTCTTTCTCTGTCTCTGCCCGAACGCGTTTTCCCCTTCCTGATGATGCGTCTTTCTATTGAAGCGGTTCCAGACTTGTGATAAAATGTATAGGTGAAATGCAAAGGTTCAGGACGGCACATCGTTTTTCCGCCGTCCTGAATTTCTGCCGTGAAATGTGACAATACAGGACGTGGCATTTTCTTGTCCGGCAAAGCCGAACAAGAAGCATCGGAGATTCCCCCGATGTGAGTTCTGACTGAAAAATCCGCTTACAAGCAAGCTTGACACGGATTTTTCTGCCGGCTCTCCCGCCGTCCTGAATTTTTACCGTTAAAATATGCCTAGAAAGAGAGGGTGCAAATTATGCGAAAAAATCGTCTTGTTGCGCCTGTTGTAAAATGGGTTGGCGGAAAACGCCAGCTTTTAGATGATTTAACACCGCTGTTTCCAAAACGGGTTTCCTCCTACTGCGAACCTTTTTTAGGAGGCGGCGCCGTTTTATTTCAGCTACAGCCCAACACCGCCCATGTCAATGATATTAACTCTGAACTGATTCAGATGTACGAGGTAATCCGCGACAACGTAGACGAGCTGATTGAAGCCCTTGGAACTCATCCCAACGAAGCGGAACACTTTTATCAGGTGCGTGACTGGGATCGGGATCGGGAAAAATATCAGCAGCTCAGCCCCGTCGATCGGGCCGCGCGGATTATTTATTTAAATAAAACCTGTTACAACGGGCTTTTCCGGGTAAACAATGCCGGACAGTTCAACACTCCCTTCGGTCATTACAAGAATCCGAATATTATCAATGAGCCGACCCTGCGGGCTGTCAGCTCCTATTTCCAGAAGGCCAGCCTGACCTTCACCAGCATGGATTATGCCGAGGTTCTTTCCAATGTGAAAAAGGGAACCTTTGTCTATCTGGATCCCCCCTATGACCCTGTTTCCGATACCGCCAACTTCACCGGCTACGCCAAGGGCGGCTTTGGACGTCAGGAGCAGATTCGTCTCCGGGAATGCTGTGACGAGCTGAACCGCCGGGGCATCCGGTTTATGCTTTCCAACTCAGCCACTGACTTTATCCGGGAACAGTATGCCGCCTACGATATTACCATTGTCAAAGCCAAACGTGCCATTAACTCCAACGCCGCCAAGCGGGGACAGGTAGACGAGGTGGTTGTAAGAAACTACAAATAAAAACTGCAGAGGCCAGATCCGGCAAAAGCCGGATTTTCCAGGTTCTGCAGCGTAAGGAGTACAGCCCATGAGCGAAAAATCAAAAGGTCAGAACGATCGGGCCTGGGAGGCTCTTTTTGAAAAATACGATATCCTTTCCCGCATTCGCCAGGAGGGGAAGTTTATGATTTCTGCGGCTCAGATCAAGGAATACCGGGAACCGCGGCTTATGGCCAAATTCGATCACCGGATCAATCTGCCGCAGATTTTTTCTGATCATCAGCTGGCAATTCTGCCTGTTTCCCGGGGAGATTATGTGATCTCCCACTTTGACGCCTATCAGACATTTCCGGAGCCGGTTCCTGCAGTATCCCGGCTGTCCCTTCCTTCCGGACTTCAAAGCCTGAATGCCAATCATATTCCCAGCGAAGCCATTGCCATCAACTGCGCTCTGGCATCGGGAATGCTGGCAGATTTTCTGGAAGAGGAGAGCCTTTTGCCTACTGTTTCCGGACGGATGGGTTCCGGACAGTTTGATTTTCAGATTCAAAACTGTGTAACACGGACTCCCGTTTCCGTCTCTGTCAATAATTCCCAGATAGAAATCGACGCGGCCTTTGAAGGCGCCGCCAGCCTCTCTCTTCTGGAAGCAAAACGGGATCTCTCCGAGGATTTTCTCATCCGCCAGCTGTATTATCCCTTCCGCACCTGGTCCTGCCGAATGACAAAAAAAATCAGGCCGATCTTTCTCGTTTATTCCAACGGAATTTTCAGCCTGTACGAATATGAATTTGAAAATCCGGAATCCTACAATTCCCTGATTCTCCGGAAACAAAAAAACTATTCCATCGAAGATACCTCAATCAGCCTTGAAGATCTCAAGGGCGTGCTTCTGAGGACATCTGCTGTTCCGGAACCGGAAATTTCTTTCCCCCAGGCAAACAGCATGAAACGAATCATCAACCTGTGCGAGCTTCTCTCCGCTCAGGAGCTGAGTCAGGATCAGGTGACAGAGCAATACGCCTTCGACATCCGCCAGACCAGCTACTACACAGATGCAGCCCGGTATCTCGGCCTTCTGGACCGCCGCTACGGAGACGGTCGCCGTCCTGTATACTTTCTCACACCTATGGGAAGGAAAATCATGGGCCTGGGCTACCGCCAGCGTCAGCTGGCTCTCTGTGAAGCCATGCTGAAGCACCGGCCCTTCCGTGAAACCTTCCGCCTTTATCTGGAAACCGGCGTTATGCCGGATGCCTCAGCCATTGTTTCTGTCATGAAGCAGTCCGGCCTTTACAAGGTGGAAAGTATGAGCACCTACAAACGCCGCTCCTCCACCGTCAGCGGGTGGATTCACTGGATGCTGTCTCTTGCAGAGGGGTGAATGCCCCTCTCACATTAATATCCATCTGGTTAAATGGAATCTCAATACCGTTTTTATCAAACTCCTCTTTAATGCGCTCAATCATTTCCCAGCGCACCGTCCAATAGTCAGCCGTTTTCGTCCAGCCCCGGATTCCCACGGTTACGGAGCTGTCTCCCAGATTGCCCACATAAGCCGTAATTCCATCCTCCTTCAGTACCAGAGGATTGTTCTCAAACAAACTGTACATAATCTCCTTGGCCAGCTTCATATCAGAGGTATATCCAATGCCAACCTCCAAATCCACCCGCCGCTTTTCCTGTCCGGTTACATTGACCACCACTCCATTGGAAATGCTGCCGTTGGGAATCGTGACCTTTTTATTATCCACCGTAAGCAGGGTTGTATAAATCAGCCCCACGCTGACAACCGTTCCCTCAATATCTCCGAAAATAATATACTCTCCTATAACAAAGGGACGGCTGATCATAATCATCAGGCTTCCTGCCACGTTTTTCAGGCTTTCCTGCAAAGCCAGGCCGATTGCCAGACCGGCGGAACCTAACAGGGCAATAATCGATGCAGACGGAATTCCCATATTGTCCGCTGCAATAAACACAGCCAGCGTATAAATCGCCACCTCTGCCAGGGTAGTAAGCATCCTCATCACATTCACATCAAGAGACGCCCGCTCCATGGCATTATTCATAATACGGCTGATAATCCTCACAATCCTGCTTGCAATAAAAAGAATCAGCAGCGCAATCAAAAGCCTTACGATAAAATCCAGAATCCCCGGCCCCCAGCCCTTCATTGTGTTCATCATGGCATCTGTATTCAGCCTTGGAAGCGTCTGACATACAATTCCCGTTCTCAATCCATCCATACTGTTCTGTTATCCTTTCTCGTTTTCCACAGAGTAAAGACTCTTGCCCTGTGTTTTCCACACCCTCTCTGTTTTCTCCACACTACTGTCCCAAAACCTGGCCCAGCAGCTCCTCCTCCCTGGAAAACAGCAGATTTTTATTGTACTGATAATACCGCTCGCAGTCATATTCCTGCAAAAACTCTATGCTGTAAAAACCGGTATTCAGTTCTGTTACAAACAAAACCATTTCCTGGCTTCCCCCGAAGGCCGATTCCATAAAATCAAAAGCGTGTTCCAGCTTCTCTCCGGCAGCCTCTGTCATATCCTCATACCGGTCACTGTCCTGTCCGAAACTTTCCCGCAGGGCTTCCCATACCTGCGCCCCGTCCTTCCAGTCTCCGGCGCGAAGCTTTTTCAGATCCTCTTCGAACCGTGCCAGCACGGCTCTCCTGGTGCGGTATTCCATCCGGGACATCAGCCCCTGCTCCCGGCGTTTCTCCATCTGCTCCTGAAATTCTTCCGTCATGGCCGCAAAGGCCTCCACACCATTTTTCTCAAAAGCACCGCTTTTGTGCAGCTCCTTCATCTGTTCCATCCGCATGGCCATCATCCGGCCCATCCGGCTCACCTGACGAAATTCCTCATTCAGCCCGGAAAGAAGAAGCCCAACCACGCTGATCCGCTCATCAAAGGCCGCCCGCTCCAGCTTTTCCACTGCCGCCTCGGAAATTTCTCCTTCCAGAATCCGCTCCACCTGGTAGTCATTTTTATACTTGTAATGCAGCTCCAGATAGTTTGCAAAATCCTTGGCAATTTTAGGAAACTGAATGTACTCCTGAATCAGCTCCCGGTCTGCCTTTTTCCCCAGCTCCTCATATACCTGAATCAGCTGGGACAGATCCTCCCATCCGCGGGGAGTGGCAAAAAGCCGTCCGTCTACGGTTGTTTCAATCTGGCAGAAATTCTGCCGGCGGATGTTCAGATAGTCCCGCACTGCCGGATGAATATCTGCCTTTACTGCATATTCCTTCCAGACATCAAAATCCGGCTCCACATCAATTCTGCGGATACGGTCCAGGGTTACAATATCAAAATCCCGGACAGACTTGTTGTACTCCGGCGGATTTCCTGCCGCCACAATAATCCATCCCTCCGGAATCCTGTGATTTCCGAAGGTCTTTCCCTGAAGGAACTGAAGCATGGTCGGAGCCAGAGTTTCCGACACACAGTTAATCTCATCAATAAACAGAATTCCCTCTGCCAGTCCTGTCTGCTGGATTTTATTATAAACAGCAGCCACAATCTCGCTCATGGTATATTCCGTTACTGCATATTCCCGTCCCCCGTACTCTCTCTTTTCAATAAAGGGAAGGCCAATCGCACTCTGCCTTGTGTGATGGGTAATGGTATAAGCCACCAGTCCGATTCCGCATTCCTGGGAAATCTGCTCCATAATCTGTGTTTTTCCTACTCCCGGCGGGCCAATCAAAAGCACAGGCCTCTGCCGGACTGATCCGATTACATAGGATCCAAACTCATCTTTTTTCAGATAAGCCTCTATGGTATCCTTTATTTCCTGTTTTGCACGTTTAATGTTCATTTTATTTCTCCTGCTATTCTATCTCTATAGGTTTCTCCTGCCCCATCTCCGCCAGCTGTTCCGGCTCCAGAATCACCTTCATGGCCCAGGCCGGAACGGAAATATCCGTATACTGCTCCTTCACAAATACAAAAGCAGTATCGTAGACCGGACGCTTTACCGGATAGATTCCTTCTCCGTCTGTAAAATACAAAAGCCCCTTCAGGCGGTGAAATTCTCCCCGCCCGAGCATCTGGTTCACATGCTCAAAGGCCGGCCGGAAATCTGTTCCGCCCTGTCCGATAATGGAAAAATCCTTCATATATTCTTCCATCTCCTGACGGCAGGTGATTTTCCTGTCCTGCTGAACCTGATCATCACACTGGATAATATGGATATTGGTCTTTTTAAAGTAGCTGTCCGACTGGCACAGAACATGGTAGGTTTCCTCCAGAAACCGCCGTACCAGATCTCCGGAACAGGACATGGAGGTATCAATCACCAGAACAAAATCCTCAATCCGGCTGACTTCCTTTGATTCCAGCGGCTCCACCAGAGGCATGTTGCCGTACAGGGAAAGGCCGTAGGTATAAAACACATAATCAAAGGAATCCTCGTCCACCTGCATTTCCTCCCGCAGTACAGAAAACTTCTGCAGAAATCTGCGGTAATCATACCGGCTTCTGTTTTCCACCTGAACCTGCTCCAGAAGACTTTTTGTGTCCTCGTCCTGCTGGTTACCCATTGTTTCCATCTCAGTCTGAAGCTTCTCCCTGTTATTGCTCCACTGGTTCTGCCGCACAACGCTTGTTTTCGGGGAATCCGGCGGAAGCTGCCAGTACTGGTGATCGTCCACCAGAAATTCTGCCTCCAGGCGTTCAATCTGCCTCTCTGTCAGCTTCATTTCCTCCAGAGCCTTATACACGCCTTCTGCATTTAAAACCTGCAGACGCTGTCTCAGACGCCCGTACCAGTCCATCCGGAAGGGCGGCATCTGTATATGGACACATTTCAGATAAAGTCCGTCTGTCACAGATTCTGCCGCAATATCACAGGCCAGATTCCACATCCTGGTTTCCCTGCTGCCCATGGTATCCATATGGCAGAACAGACAGTGAAGCACCATATGAAGATAGGCCCGGTTTACAAGCACCCGGCCTCTCCGGTACAAATCACAGAGGTATTCCCCGTGATAATAAATAACAAAGCCATCTGTTCCCAGCCCCCGGCAGGCCGGATCCATCTCAAAGCCGAGACTGCTGAGTGAAAGATCCAGATAGCGCATATTCAAATATAATTCATTTCTGGAATTCTGAAGAATCCGTGTGCACAGTCCCACCACATCCAGCTCCTGAAGCTGCCTGTGTCTTGTAGGATCGATCATATCTCTTCCTCCGTCTTTTATGGTTTCTCTCTGCTGCAGCTTTCATGCCGGTTTTGCAGCTGTTCCGGACAGGTTCTATTCTGAACAGCCGCCTGGTTTTACAGTTCAAATCTTCTGCGGCGGCGGCCCTTGGAGGCGTCTTCAGGCTCTGAAGCTTTTTCCGTCTGTTCTTCCCGCTTCTGCTCATGCCGGTAATCCATCAGCCAGCCGACCATTTCCGTATCCTCTGCTTCTCCGGCCAGAGCAATCAGCTCCTCTATGCAGAACGTCAGCTGCTTTTTCCCGTCTTCCGCCGAAACGTCCTCTTCTCCGTCTTTTGTCCCGGCCAGAATATCTGTTACCAGCCATGGAAGCCGCCCCGGCTCCAGACTGGCTCTCCCGCCTCTGTGCGGCCCGTCCGCCTCAATCAAAAGCCGTCCTGCCGCTTTCCAGTGCTCTTTCACATATTCCCGGTACATAGCCTCAAAACGGGGCGTCAGCTCCATCGGATACAGAAGACGCCCCAGAGCCAGCTCTGTCACCAGCTCCTCTGACTCCTGCACCTTCACATGGGGAAACAGCTCATCATAGCCCCGGAACTGAAACTGCCTGTTTACAAAACAGTAACGATACCGATGGCCGCAGCCGTGCGTTTCAATAAACAGAATCCGGGCCGGTGTATTTTCCACGGACTCCTCATAATACTCCGGAAAAATAAGCCGCGCCTGGGCAGTTTTTCCGTCCGCCTCCCTCCGGCAAAGCGTTACCCGAAGAGTCTGCCTCAGCTCCGACAGCATCTCCTTAAAACCGGAGCGCTCTCCGGCAAATTCAGTAAACTCCAGATATTCCACACCCTGAGCTCCGGCAAACAGACCTGTCCCCAAATCTGTAAGCCGCCCAAAGGCATGAAGCCGTTTCAGCGCCTCGCAGCCGTAAAATCCGTAAGCGCCGATTTTTACCAGCCGGGAAGGCAGATAAACCTCCTCCACGCTGCTCCCTGAAAGCACGTAAGCGCCCAGCTCAGTCACCGGACGCCCCTCCACTTCCTCCGGGACCACCACAACAGTCCCGGGATTTTCTATTTTATCAATACAAACCGTGTCATTTACAATACGGTAAGAAATCTCCATATTCCTGCCTTTCTGTCCTCTGCTGCCTTTTTGTGCCGCATACCTCTATTTTATATCAGAATCCGGACAAAAAACCAACCATTTTCTTCCCCGCAGTCCAGAATTCCGCCCCATTTCTCCACACAGGAGGCAACGCTGCCCATTCCCAGACCGTGTCCCTCTCCCCGCTGAGACAGAGGAAGTCCTGTCTCTGAATCAAACTGAATCTTTCCTGCATAGGTATTCCGGATCTCAAAAATAATCTGTCTGCGAATCTGCTGCACCTTAATCGTCATCTTCCTGTTTCCCCATTTTTCCACCTGGGTACAGGCCCGCACTGCATTATCCAGAAGATTGCCAAGCATTACTGCAATTTCCCACTCATATTCCCCGATATTCTCCGGGATCTCAGCCTGCACAATAACATGAATCCAGTTTTTTCTGGCCATTCTGACATAGTAGGAAATCACACCGCTGATTGGAAGATTCTGACAGTACCGCTTTACGGAAAGTCTGGCCGGAAGCTCCTGCATCTGCTCCAGAAGCTCTTCCATCTGTTCATAGCATCCTGCCGCCATCAAATCTTCCGCCTTGGCAACAAACTGGCGGTTATCCAGGTTAAACTGCGTAATCCGCCGCTCCACCCGCTGAATCTCCTCCGTCTCCTGCTTCAGAATCTGACCGCTGGCCTCCAGAACCCGCACAGCCTGTTCCCGGCTCTGTTCCCGATCCAGACGATCCAGAACCCGGAAAGCCATTACAATCATTCCGAATACATTCAGTAAATACAAAAGCGGGATCACATTGCGTACACATTCTATGGGCAGTCCCCGCGCAGCGCCCAGAATCAGGTAATTCCCTGTAATAAACATGATAAGAATCAGGCTGAACAGCACCCACTCCTTCCGGTACACCTCCTGGGCCTTCCAGTAGGCCGGACGAAAATCACGGTACAGAATCACTAACAGCAATACATTAAGAATTACTGACGATGCAATCCCCAGGAGAAGGGATTGATTAAGACAGTAGATTGTCCGTACCACAAGTCCTCCCAGATTCCCGTAAAACACGCCTGACAGCGCCGTAAAAAGTCCTCTTGCATCCCAATACTCTGACAGAAAAAATCCCACCGCTACCACAGGAATTCTTCCTAACAGAATATTGTCATAGCAATTCTCTCCCATTCCATTGACGTAACACACATACTCAAATAACCAGAGCTCCAGTTCCATAAAAACCAAAGCGGCTATGGTTATTTTCCAGCTGAATCTCCGCTTTAAAAAAAGGGCCATAGACACACCCAGAAATACATCCGTCAGACAGAATGTGATCAAACGATACTCTGCCATATCCGTCCTCCTCTACATTACAATCCGGGCTATAAACGTTTCATTTTCCCGTCTGCACTGGAAATCTGCCCCGTTCCGCTCCGCATAATATGCCGCGCTCTGAAGACCGCTTCCGTAGTCCACGCCTCTCTTTGCCACAGGAAGCCCTGTCTCCGGATGAAGCCGGATATCGCTTCTGCAGCTGCAGTAAACCTCTATTCCCAGCTTCTTCTCCTCTTCCCACAGCTCCACGTGCATCCAGCGCTTTTCCGCCTTCTCCAGCTCTCCGCACATTCGAATTGCGTTAGCCATCAGTCCCCCGGTAATAGCGGCGGCATCCCAGTCTTTCAGCTCCAGCTCATCCGGAATCTCGACGCGAAGATCAGTCCGGATTCCCAGCTCGTTTGCCTCTGCCTCATAAGACGCCATAATTCCATTGATAGACGGATTGGCACATCTTCTGTTCTCTGCTGTCAGCTCTGTCATCTGCTTCATCTGATTTAAAACACGGTTCACCTGTTCATAGTCTCCCTCCGCCATCAGCTGCTGCATCAAACGAATGAGATGCCTTCTGTCATGAACATGAACTGCTATTCTGTTTTCCGTTTTGTGCAGTTCCTGAAGCTCGTATTTCAAAGCGCGGATCCCCCGCTCCAGCAGTTCTCTGGATTTCATGGCCTGTCTCTCTTTATGAAGCCGCCACACCATCCAGAACATCAGAATATAAAGGCTGTACACAGTCAAAAGAACAAATACAACCGCCCAAAAGGCCTCCGCCGCCCGGGAAGTTCCGTAAAGAATCACTCCGATTCCCCATGCCGCAAAATAAAAGCCTATCGTAGTTACACAGCTTTTCCTCCAGCTTTTCCTTGAAATCCTCTGATTTTCCCAGTAAAGAGGCACAAAAAAATGCCGCATCAACAGCAGAATACTCAGATGAATAGGAATTCCCAAAAACGGAATCCATAACGGATATCCTATCACCGCTCCCAGGTATTCCGGAATCATCATTCCCGCCAGAAGACACATACAGGCCAGAACTCCTGTAAACATGCCTCTGAAATCTCTGTATTCGGAAATATACAGGGCCACACCCTGAGCTGCAAAAATCCGCAGTCCCGCCATCAGGAAAAAAACGATTTTATTATGCTCCCATCGAAAAACCGCTGTCTCCGCTCCTATCAGAATGATCACACTGCCAAGGAGAATTTCTGCTGTCTTTTTCAAAGAAAAACGCCTGACAGAAAGAATCATCAAAAACATGCCAAGGAAAATATAGGCAATGCAGTTTATCATAAAATGCCTGATCTCCATGAATTTCGTTCCTTCCCCATAAATCAGAAAAGCCGGAACGGAAAATCCGCATCCGGCTGTCCTGTCATTCTTCCGTGTTCCTTTCTATCTGCGATCCATTCTGGAAAGGAACTCCAGATATCCTCTCTTTGTCTGAGACAGACTGTTCCTGCTGATAGGAATCACACTTCCGTCTGACATCAGAAAATCATGAGCCATCATTTTCTCTACATGATCCATATTCACTACAAAAGATTTGTGAGGCTGAATGAAACGGCTGTCCTGAAGCAGCCGATCCAGCTCCTGCTCAAAGGGCCTGCGGATATATACACTTTCATATACTTTTCCCTGTTCCATATAAAAATGCATAACCCGGGCCACATTCTCTACTGCAATCAGCTGTCCCAGCTCAATACTCACAATTCCATTGCGCCCTTTGAAGGTATAGATATCCTCTTTTTTCGGCCGCAGCTGAGATACAATCCGATCCATACATTCTGTAAATTTTTCGGATTCCACCGGTTTTAACAAATATCCGCTTGCAAATACATCAAATGCCCCCATGGCATATTCCGGTGAACTTGTCACATAGACAATTGCACTGCGCATGCTGTACCTGCGGATTGTCTGCCCCAGACTGATTCCATCCTGATCATCCATGATAATATCTAAAATATAGATATCATACCTCTTTCCCCGCTCCAGCTGTTCCACCAGCTCAGATGCGGTATCAACCCGATCCACAGAAAACGGCTGCTCCTGATGGGTACTGCGATACGCCTCAACCAACTCTGTCATTCGATCCAAGTCGCGTTCGTCATCATCACACACGATAATCTTTAGCATAATTTCTGTCCCTTCTCCAAAACTGTGTTAATATGCCCGTATTCTCCCCATTCTCTTTTCCTATTGTACCACCTGAACGCATTCTTTGCAATCAATGCCGAAACAGACACCGGCGTTCCTCCCGGAGCGTCCCCCTTCCACTCCCGCGGCACTCCTCCCGGAGCGTTTTTCATTTCCTGTGAAATGAAAAAAATACAGATCCCCGAAACAGGAATCTGTATTCTGAAAATAAAAAAGAGCGCGAGACGGGACTCGAACCCGCGACCCCGACCTTGGCAAGGTCGTACTCCACCAACTGAGCCACTCGCGCATTTTGCTGTATCCGTTGTCTATAGAAGCTTCGGACGTTATTTATAATAACACAGATTCCGAGTATTTGCAAGTGCTTTTTTCCTGATATTTATCTTTTTCACTCTGCTTTTCCGATTTACGGCCAGGCAGTCGGAATACGGTCATTTCTCCCGCATCAAACCGCCCGGCCAAAATCATCTAAGTCCTGTCAGGACTGTTCTCTTACTGCTTTGCAGCCTCAACAATTGCTGCAATATAGCCCTGGGTATCAACCAGAGTTGCGCTGGATACTGCGTCTACAACTTCCTCCGGGGTCTTTCCGGAAAGAGCTTCCAGCTCTGCAATAGCCTTGCCGTCTGCAAAGTTCTGAATCTCATCAAAGTTCTCTGCAATATTCTTGGTAGAGCCAGCCTTCTTCATCATCTCAGAATAGTAAGCATCATTTGCTCTCTTAGATGCCAGAACCTTGCCCTCTGCTACAGCTCCGCTCTCTGCAAAGCTCTCGCTGTTGGGAACGCCCACCTCATTGGTGGTCAGGAACTGGTACTCATCCAGGTAGGAAAGCACTACGTTGGTGCCGTCTGTCAGAGCTGCTGCAACAGTAAAGCATTTGTCGCCATGAGCTGCTGTCTCAACACGGTTTAAAATCAGGCTGTCTACATCGCCCTCATAAGCCACTGCCTCATTTTCCTGAGCTGCCTTTGCTGCATCAACGATGGATGCGATATAGCCCTGGGTATCAACCAGAGTTGCGCTGGATACTGCATCTACTGCTTCTTCCGGAGTCTTTCCGGCAAGCTCTTCCAGCTCTGCAATGTTCTTGCCGTCTGCATAATTCTGAATCTCGTCAAAGTTCTCTGCAATATTCTTGGTGGAACCTGCCTTCTTCATCATCTCAGAATAGTAAGCATCGTTTACTCTCTTGGATGCCAGAACCTTATCTGCTGCCACAGCTCCGCTCTCTGCAAAGCTCTCGCTGTTGGGAACACCGGTCTCATTGGTAGACAGGAACTGATATTCATCAATATAGGACGCTACAATGGTGTCGTTGCTGTCGATAACTGCTGTCACAATAGCAAAGCACTTGTCACCATGAGCAGCCGCCTCAACCTGGCCGATTCTCAGCTCAACAGCACCTTCTGCCTGTTCTTCTGCCTCTGCAGTCTCTTCTGCTGTTGTTTCTTCTGCTGTTGTCTCCTCAGCAGTAGTCTCTGCTGCTGTTGTCGGTGCTGCAGTTGTTTCTGCCTTCTGTCCGCCTCCGCATGCTGTTAAAACTACTGTGCCTGCCAGAACTGCTGCTGTCACTGCCAGATTTGTTTTTTTCATATCCTCTCTCCTTTAACAAAAATTTATTTGACCTTTAGTATACACTATATTTCCTATCGGATCAATCATAATTCTTTTCAAACTTCATATTTTTTCTTCTACTGCGACAAAGTTCTCTTCCGCCGCAGGGCGATCCCCGCGGAGCGTTTTATGTCACAGGAAATCGCGTCCTGTGACATAAAAAAAAGCGAAAGCCCCGACTTAACAGGGCTTCCGCAGCAAATAAAAAGAGCGGGTGATGGGAATCGAACCCACGTATCCAGCTTGGAAGGCTGGTGTTCTACC
>UQFC01000069.1 GCA_900540335.1 uncultured Clostridium sp.
TATCAAATCAACTGCCCTTACTGCGGTTCTCCTGCCATCTGCCGACCAGCCAGCACGGTATATGGGAATGCTGTCAGAGTCAAAGGCACTTATCTGTATCTTTGTTCCCGCTGGCCTGCCTGCGATTCCTATGTATCCGCCCATAAAAAGGATCATCGTCCTATGGGTACTCTTGCTAATGGCAATCTGCGCCATAAGAGAATCTTAGCACACCGCGCTCTGGATGACCTGCAAAAGAGCCGCCATATGGATAAATGGGCTGTTTACTTATGGCTCCAGGGAAAACTGAATCTGTCTGAATCCCAGATGCACATTGGAATGTTTTCCGAGGATATGTGTGATCGGGTAATCGCAGTCTGCCAGCAAAATATCTCCAAACATAAAAAAGCCGCATGAGGGAGGTGAACAATTATGAAAAAAGAAATCCGTTTAACAGAAATGCAAAGAACACTGGTAGAAGAACATTTATCTGTTGTCCACTGGACGATTCGTAAACATATCCATGTAAATGAATCTATCTATGGCATGGGGTATGACGACCTGTTTCAGGAAGGCTGCATCTGGCTTTGTCATGCCGCTGTCTCCTATCACGCCGAACAGGCTCTGTTTGCTACTTACGCCAAAACAGTTGTCCGAAACGGACTGATCTCCTATTGCCGCCAGCTATGCAGAAAGGAAAATCATTTTGTAAGGCTGACCATCGGAGAACATGGGGAGCTTTCAACAGAAGATTTCATTCCGGATCGTTCCGATACCTTTCACTCTTATTTTTCAGTTGTGGAAACTCTTGATTTTCTGGAATCCTTTGCTCCAAATTACCATGGAGTAGCAAAGCTTGGCATTGAAGCTCTGGAACTGAAAATCAAGGGTATAAGTGTAACGGAAATCGCCCAGCTTTATCATGTGCCGACCTCCCATGTGGGCGCATGGATTTCCCGTTCTGCGCAAAAGCTTAGAAACGATCCAAACTTTTTATCCGGAATCCTGTAAGCTGTTGAAAATCAGAACCAGATAACCGTATAGAATAAATGAAAAGGAGGTATCAAGCAATGGCTACAAAATCATTATACACTGCTGTGGGACGTTTTGAACGCAGGAAAAACGGATGCGGACGTAGCTGCCCTGTTATTATTTTAGGCGGCACCGAATATATGGTGGATATGCAGGAAATAGTCATCTGGACCATTCTGAACTGGCGAATCTCCAGAAAGGAAGAAATCCGCACGCTCTATCAAAATGCCTGTCTGGATTCAGAATTCATAACAAGCCGTACCTGGGATGCCTGTGTCGAACGTCTGCTTACACGGGGACTTCTGGTTTGCGGAACTGGAGAGACCGAATACGATGCCCTTTATGATCTGCTCTCCACATTATACATTATTCCGGCAGATGGAAGCATATTCCTGCGGTTGTTTTCCTTTTGTAAGCTAACCCTTATTCAGCATGTTCCCCTTGCTGCTGCCCGTAAGCTTTTTCAAAAAGACTGCCGGACTGCCAAAGAAAAACAGGTGATACATCTTGCCAGACAGGCGCTGTTATCTACTGCAGAAATAATTAAATGTATCGAAAAAGATATCCGGTGTCTGCCAGACGAATACAGCATTCTGGAAGGGCTCTATAATGACCAGGATACGACCAGTGACAATATCAGCAGTCTGGTAAAATCCGGTTCCTGCACAGAATCCGTAACCCTGGCCGTTGCCAATTTATATCTACGCCAACAAATTATTTTTGAAAGGATCTAATCGTGTAATTAATGCCACAAAACGAACCATATCTTGTGATAGAGCCGCTGCATATATCTATATATTGTATATATAAACTTGACACATACATAATGTAGTGTTATACTCATCTTGTAATTGATTTTTGTGCACTCCCCTACAGGGATCTGCAGAGTTTTATCTGCATTGCACACGCTGTTAAGTTTGTATATAAGTGTCAGTGGTATTTCCATGCCTTTTTGCATTGGATTCTACTGGCACTTTTTTTATAGATATCAATGCCAATGGCAGAAAGGAGTGTTATGGCACAGATTTTTTTATTCGGTCAGGTAGAGAACGATTTGGAAGTGAAAAAAAGCCAGAAAAATTCTTCCTATGTCTGCTTCTATGTCAAAGAACAGGCAAGCGGCCGAAGCCAGTCCTATCAGGTATGGGCATGGAACACCGACGTTTCACGCCTTATCCAACTGGGAGTAAAAAAAGGAAGTCAAATCTGGATTACCGGCACCCTGCAGATGGTGGATGCTACGGACAGTCAGGGAATCATAAGGACGAAGCTTTTGAAGGTATATCTTACCAACTGGGGCTATATTTCCCTACGTTCTCCTACGCACAGTCATGTAGATTCCAAAAATGAGCCCATAATTCCAGAAGCTGTATCCACATCCCCAGCGGAGATTCTGGACGGCGATCGGGACTTCCTGCCGGAGTAAAAAAGACTTCGGTAACATAAAGAGGAACTATATCAGGTTATTTCAGAATGAACGAAAAACCTGTATGGTTCCTCTTTTTTTATTTCTGTAAAAATTATCACAAGAAAGGATGAAACCAACAAATGAAACAGGAAAAAATTCTATGGAGCAGTATCAGTATTCTGATCGGTGCTGTAATCGCAATCCTTGCTCTGGTACGGGGTGCATGGCAGTCCGGACTTTTAATTACCGTGTTTACCCTATGGGGATTATGGATAATCGCAGTTCTCCTGCTGCCCTATATGCACGAAGCCAAATGCCGGCAGAGACGAAAACAACAGATTAAAAAGCGGCAGCAAGAGGGGATTATCCCCGTGACTCCATTACAGGCTCCACTGATTACCGAAGAACCTATAGAGAGTCTGCTGCTCCATCATGTCAATCACCGAATCTCTTCCTACCTCCAATCTGCCTATCCAGATGTGAAATGGGAATGGTGCGAAAAAAAGCCAGAACAGCTTGCCCTTCATGGAGGCGTCGGTCGCATTCGTGTTTTTGGTATTGCTGACTTTGATCATGCGGACATAACTCTGGATCAGAATGCCAATATTCACTGCGATATGATTAAAATCGTTCCTTTGCCTGGTGAAAACGAAAAGGAAAACATTGGAGGTAATATTCCTCCCAACAAGCAGCCTGTAGATCCCCAGATCTGGTACGAGGTACAGGGGCGTAATGTATTGGAATCTCTGATAACAGACCTTAATTCACGCGGTCACAGCAGCCTGACGCTTCATGAAAATGGAGATATCTGTGTCATGGAAAATGCGGATGAGATTCCCAAAAGGCATCTGTCCAACTTTCCGGAAAAAGTTTACTGGTCCCGTCTGGTCCAGGTTCTGGAAAGCAATGGACTGGCTGCCGAAGTTACCACGCAGGGAATTCGTGTTTCCTGGTAAACGGTCAAATAAAAATGAAAGGAGTGGAGAATTCGAATGAAAGAAGGATTATCTCTACAGGAAATGGCTGCGGAGATTGAACGCCAGAGCAACCTTAAAGAAGATTATCTGGTGGATACACGAAATCTTCAGATGGAATCTTTCGGTTCCCAGGTCTATCTTCATATGCATGAAAACGGCTCTGACATCCTAGAACCGCTGGAAGTCAATCCGATTGCCCACCGGCAGCTTGGTACCCATTTAAAGATTCCGGCAGCCTACTATGACCGGATGCTTACCAGCTATCCGGAACTCCTCACCAAAAATGTCAACGCCTGGTTTCAAAAGGAGCCCTCAAAGCGTATGATCCGCACACTGGGCGGGACGGCAAGAGCATTCCTAAGCAACCGCTACCGCCGCATCGACAACCTGGATATTGCCAGAGTGGTTCTTCCCATTATTGGTCAGATGAATGGTGCACGGTTTGAAAGCTGCCAGATTACAGACAGCCGGATGTATATCAAGGTGGTAAACACCCGCCTTGAGGCAGAAGTTGTCCCAGGTGATATTGTACAGGCTGGTGTCATTATCAGTAACAGTGAGGTCGGACTGGGCTCCGTTTGTATCCAGCCTCTGGTTTACCGCCTTGTGTGCAGCAACGGCATGATTGTCAATGATGCGCAGACCCGAAAAAATCATGTTGGACGTGTCAATGATTCTGACGAAGGCTTCCTGCTCTACTCGGAAAAAACGCTTATGGCAGAAGACCATGCATTTGTCCTGAAAATTCAGGATACTGTGAAGGCCGCAGTGGAGGAAGCCCGCTTTTCCCAGGTGGTCGGGTTAATGAAACAGGCAAAAAATACGCCCATGAATACCCAGGACGTCCCTGGCATTGTGCGTCTTGCCAGCAAAGAATTTCACATTACAGAAGACGAAAGCACTGGTGTTTTACAACATCTCATTGAAGGAAACGATCTTTCGCTGTATGGATTATCCAATGCAATTACACGTCACAGCCAGGATGTTGAAAGTTACGACAGGGCTACCGAACTGGAAAGCATCGGATACAATATCCTTTCCATGCCGCCCAGACAATGGAACCGAATCAACCAGATGGCAGCCTGACCAGTCTGCCAGATTACAACTATTTATATTGGAGGAAACACTATGTATAATCAGAATGAAGCTTTAATGAATCATGAAAATTTCGTACTTCCCGCTATGGTAGAGAGCGATTTTACACCAGAAGAACTGGCTGAAGACATGGAAGGCATGCAGATGAGCTTTCAGCGGGTAAAAATCCCATCCGGCGGCATGCTGCAGTTTGAACTTCCCTCTGACGATCCGGACAATCCGGATTATGCAAAAAATCTGGAGGGAGTCATCCTTTACAATCATTCCAACAACGCTTACTGGGCGGAAGGAAATGAGTATGATGACAATACAGCGCCTCTCTGCTCTTCTGTTGATGGAAAGAACGGAATTGGAGAACCTGGCGGTCTCTGCGCCGCCTGTGCGCTTAACCAGTACGGTACGGCTCCCGAAGGGAATGGAAAAGCCTGCAAAAATATGCGGATTCTTTATCTGCTCCGAAGTGGCGATTATATGCCGCTGCAGGTAACTCTTCCTTCAACCAGTCTGAAGCCGTTTAAAGATTTTATCAATCAGTCATTTATGCTTCGTCGGCGCACTACTTATGGAAGCGTGGTACAGATCGGACTTAAAAAGGCAAGCAATGGAACCAACGATTACAGCGTTGCCACATTCCGCCGCCTGTATGATTTTGAAGGAGAAGAGCTGGCACAGATTCGCTCTTATGCCAATAGCTTCAAGGATCAAATCAAACTGATATTACAAGAACGGGCTTCCATTAACGAGGAACAGCGTCCTGATATTTGTGAATATCACAGCGAAGAAGAGCTTCCAGTCCAGGCTGGTGAAAGCTTCTGCATTGGCAAAACCATTGATGGCGAGCGAGAAGCTCTACCCGCATAATAAAACCTTTTGTGGGATACCCCACAATTCAAGTCAGCAGGACACTTTCGGAAACTTCCGAAGGTGTCCTTTTTATTTTTTGGAGGAGAGAAAGCCGTATGCAAAATATACCTTTAACTCCGGAACAAAAGACTTTCGCAGCAGACAATCATGGACTGGTATATAAGTTTCTGAATGAAAATCAGTTGCCGGAGGACGAATTTTATGATGTTGTAATTTTCGGCTATCTGAAAGCTGTAAAAGAATATTTTTCAAAAGATAGCTTACATCAGTACTCCTTTGCCACAATTTGTTGGAAAACAATGAAGCAAAGTCTATACAACTATCATAAAGGTCTGCTTTGCCAAAAGCGCAATGCAGAAACTATAAGTATTCATTTAGAAATACCAAACGACGAGTTTACATTAGAGGAAGTTCTCGCTAAACCCGATGAACTCATGCTGCAATTAGAGACAGAACTTCTTCTGCACGACCTGGCCGACCGCGTATCCAGGCAACAGATGGACATGATCCGTCTGAAAACCAGCGGTTACAGCATCCGGGATATTGCCCATATCCAGAAGATTCCCATGAAATGTGTAAAAGAAGCCTTAGAAGAAGTACGGCAAATTTTAATAAAACTTTGCTATGAATAATGCGCAATAAAAGGAGGTCTGAACGAATGAAGAAACAGAAAAAGGAATTACACTTGTGTGGCAGGCTGATGAGCCCCCTTACCATTGGCAAAAGTGTTCTCATTGCTATTGACGGACAGATTTATCATACATCCCGCGTTGTGGCTCTGTATGAACAGAATCATGAGTATGTCCATTTTGAAACTCTGAATACTCATTACCACCTGTCTCTGCACCCTTTTCCGCTGGCAGCCATCAGTCCGATCCCTGTGAGACTGGCTGCATGTGCATAGAAGGACTGTAACTGTAGCATAACAGATGGTACGTACCATTCCAGTATATTTTGGCTGCGGCAGCTCAGATTTCACTGCCGCAGTTTTTTATATAAGAAACAACCATACTTTCATCTATTGATTCTTTGAAAGGAAACAGATATGAGCCTTATCGAAAAATTTGACTCCGTTAAAATTACAGCAGATACATGCCTAACCCAAACAGAGCAGGCATTCTGCCTTGCACATCAAAATGCATATGAGGCTGCAAAGGAATCCCTGCTGGAACTGGATTACTTCTGGGGTGATATTTTGGCTGTGCAAAGGACGGCGCTTTCTTCTACGGACACCTCTCCTCTGGCATACCTCACTCCAAAGAGCTGTCTCAAAATTTCTTCCGATGCAATACAGAAAGAACTTCGAGCTACTCATAGCGCTTTTATAGAAAATCTGGTGAGTTATTTCAACTCCAACTACCATATTTGCATATCAGCCCAGGAAATCAAAGAAAAACTCCTGCCAAAACAGCCGGAAAATTCTTCGCTACATGATGAGACACTCCATGCATACCATCAGGAGCTTCAAAATTGCTCTCTGTCCAGCAATCAGATTCTGGAACAAATTCTCCTGCAATTAAACGGAAGAAGTTTTCTGCAGGAAGCGTTTCACCAATTAAGAGGCAAATGCCATAAAGCAGCTTGGAACACATATCAAAAATGTGCCAACTATGAACGTAAAAAAAGTGTGATCCAGTTTACCCATTATGCCTGTTCTTATAAAAGCTGGCCCTTTGACGGTAAGTGGGAGTTAAATGACTCCATGAAACATATCCTCAGAGGTATCATCCATTATGAAACAGATAGTTTTACATTGATCCCCCGGGAGTTCTCTGAACTTTTGGGATACGGCTACCATACCACCAACGAAATCACATTTACAACCTGTAAAAAAATCAAATCTCTGAAAGCATTTAAAAATGGGCGTGTAGATCTCCGCTTTACAGAGGAAGGCTATGCAAAAGAGTTTGTAGAAACCTATCTTGGCACAATATGTTAGGAGGAAAGACATTGAAATACCCATATACAGAAAAAATTATTCCCCAAAACAGAAGAAAGGAACTAAACGAAAAGGTGTTGTTTCTGATTGACAGCAACACTGCCGACTCCCATCATATACTGCCCGAAGATATTTTCCAGGCATACACAGGAGACGGTGGTCTCCATGGTCTCAATCCAAGTGATTTCAACAATTACCATGAATACAGCGATGCAAAAAAAGAATTTGAAAACGGGCAGTTTTTTACTCCGCCCGCATTGTGTGAATTAATCATCTCCAGCCTGAAGCTGTCTTCCAATGATCTGATTGCAGACTTAACCTGCGGAATGGGAAGCTTTTTTAACTTTGTTCCTGTTGAATCAAATGCTTATGGATGTGAGCTGGATATACGAGCCTATAAAGTAGCGCATTTTTTATTCCCTGATGCCAACATTGAGTGTCAGGATCTTCGCACTTATCAGCCAAAACTCCGTTTTGACTATGTGGTAGGCAATCCTCCCTTCCATTTGACCTGGTGGACAGAATCTCTTGGAGAATTGTCCTCTCAAATGTACTACTGCTTAAAAGCTGCAGAATTACTGAAACCATTGGGTATTATGGCTCTGATCGTCCCCCAGTCCTTTCTGGCTGACACTTTTACCGATAAAAGTCAGATACGGCAGATGGAAAAGAATTTCAGTTTTCTGGGGCAGATTTCTTTACCTTCAAATGCATTCCGTTCTCTGGGCGTATCCGAATTTCCCGCAAAAATTCAGTTCTGGCAAAAACGCAGCAATACAGAAGGCTGGAAAGCCCATCCTTATTGTACGGATACCATACTGGACTTACCAGACTATAACTCCATAGAACAGGAAGCTCAAACGATCTATGAGCGAATCATTCACTTTCCAAAGGCAACTCTGGAACAGAACAGTTCCCGTATCCTTTTAGAACTATCTAAAAGCAGCAATACTTCTGAAACTTTTAAATATGAGGTGCAAAAGCTTCTTTACCAGATCAAGAGCCATCCTGCAGTCCGGTCCCACTATGCAAAATGCTGCGAATACCTGCATACATTTTATACCCAAAAATGTCCGGACAATATGAGCTATGAACAGTGGTGTCACGCTCAGCTGACGGAAGCAAAAGTACTCTCCTATCTGCGCCGGCTCCTAAAAAAACAAAATCAAAAGCCGGAGCATGACACAATTACGCTTGTAAAACAGGGTGGTCATTTTGTTTACAAAGGTTACAGTAAAAAAGCCAGACAGAGGCTAAGCGTATCCATGAAGCAGCCCATTCCCGTTTATCAAGCTGTTTTGGATAACCAGCCGGAACATTTCCCTGGTTTTGAACGGCTTCTCCGCCGAAAACATACAGAATATGAAAACCAAAGCCAGCCTTTTGACAAGATGACGGAAGATTTTAAAATTGCCCAATGGCTCTCTTCCCTCACCTTCTGGGATTCAGAAAACGAGGAGGAAATACTTCTAAATCCCACCCAGAAGCATGACATCAATCTGGTTCTCCAAAAGCGTTATGCCCTTCTTCAATGGGAACAGGGCAGCGGAAAGACACTGGCAGGTATCGCCACCGGTTTGTACCGGATGCAGCGCCAAAACATTCACAGCACATGGGTAGTTTCATCTGCAATCTCCATCCGCAATAACTGGGATGTAGTGTTAAAGAACTACGGACTGTCCTATGTATTTGTGGAGCGCCTGAAGGATTTGGAACGAATCAAAGCAGGCGATTTTGTACTGATCACGCTCAACAAGGTAAGTACCTACCGAAAACGACTGGCAAAGACAATTCGCAGACTCAAACAAAATATTCAGCTTATCCTGGATGAAAGTGATGAGATCTCCAACTCACAGAGCCTGCGCTGCAAGGCCGTTCTCTCCTGCTTTCGCCGCTGCCGAGCAAAGCTTCTTACTACGGGAACCAGTACCAGAAACAATATCTCTGAATTTGCTCCGCAACTGGAGCTTCTTTACAACAATTCCATTAATATGATCTCCTGGAATCCTTTGATATACAACAGGGAAATCAACAAAAATGGAGAAGATACGCTTACATCTCCCAACAATCCGTATTTTGGTCGGCCAATTCCGGCTTATAAAAAAGGCTATTCTCTGTTTGTTGCCTCCCATCTTCCGGAAAAAATCACCGTCTTCGGATTAAAAAAACAGACACAGGACATCTACAATGCCGATATTTTAAACGACCTCCTGGCAAAAACGGTTATTACGCGTACCTTTGAAGAGGTGGTGGGAAAAGACATCAAACGACTTCATCAGGTTCCTGTTACCTTCTCTCCTCAGGAAAAGGAGGTTTATCAAAAAGCAATCGAAGACTTCCATCAGATGCGTGACCACTATTTTTCCTCTACCGGAAACAGCCGTAAAGATTCCATGATGAAGCTGGTACAGCAGATTCTGCTGCTTCTGCGGATTGGCGCTGCGCCAGATACCCTGACGGAATATATAGGAGACACACCAGTAAAGATTATCACCGCTGTGGAAATGCTTGCATCCTGGCCGGATGAAATCGCAGCAGTCGGGGTAAGACACAAGACAGTTCTGGAGTCCTATGAAAAAGCAATCCGCAAATACCTGCCGGACCGCCCTTTATTTATTGTCACTGGTTCAACCGTCAGCTTTGCCAAACGACGTGCCCTCCGAAAGACGCTTCAGGAGAGCAAAAATGGAATTTTACTCTGCACCCAGCAGAGCCTTCCATCCAGTGTTAATTTTGAATATGTCAACAAAATCATCATACCGGAACTTCATTACAATAATTCCGGCATGAGCCAGTTCTATATGCGTTTTATCCGTTACAACTCTACCGCGTATAAAGATGTTTATTTTCTGACCTATGCAGGCAGCATTGAATCAAATCAAATGCAGATGATTCTTGCAAAAGAAAAGCTCAATCTGTTTATGAAAGGGCAAAATGTAAATTTAGATGATATCTACCAACGTTTTGATGTGGACTATGATCTGCTCTCTCTTTTAATGTACCGAGAACAGGATGAAAAAGGAAAGTTCCATATCCGCTGGGGAGAACAATTGATTGTATAAAAGGAGGATCTATGAATTTTCATGAAACCCAAATGGGAAAAATCTTTTTTAATCATCAGCTTCCAAAGCTGATTCAGACATTACAGGAAATCGCCGCAGGTCTTTCGTACAGGCTTCCACACATGGAATGGACAGCGGATACAGATATCCTGCATGAGCTCTATTATGGCAATTATGAACCGGAATCATTTGGAAACAAAGAATTTCTGACTCCGCAGGATCAACAGGTTATGGAAGCAGAATCAGCTTTAGCCTCTGCCCTTTCTCCTACAGTAGCAAAACTGTTCGAAACCTATAAAACAGCGGTCTCTATTCGTGACAGCGTTGCTGCGGAACAGGCTTATAAAGCGGGATTCCAGCTGGCAGTCCAACTGATACTGTCAGATCACATTTCCTCTAAAACATCCAAAAAGGAGGTCTCACAACATGAGCCATACTGAACATCCCAATAACACTCCCCCAGAAATGCCTCGCAAAATTTTCCAGTCTGTTGTCCAGCAGCCAATCGAAGTCGAACAGCTTCTCAAGAACGAGCTTATGGTTTGCTTTTATGATGTGGATGGTAAGCACGAATTTAAAACCTGTTACGGTGATCTCTGCAAATCAGTAAATGCCCTGATGGATTATGCCCGAATACTGCGAATAGCATGCAAGCAATGGAATTTAACAGGATACCACAAAGCTGTTTATGAATATCACGCTGAACAAATGGTCAAGATTGCAGGACGGTTCGGAACTGCCATCGGATACGACTATGCCGCTGCGATAGAAAAATGCCGAAAAAAGCGGGGACAGGGACACCCAAAAAGTGATATTGGAGATGATGCGCTGACTCAGATGTACCGAAGAAGTCTGCAAAATAACAAAGAAAAACAGGAGTCTTCTAAGAAAGCCGATTCATCTGATCAAACCAATGTTCCTCAAGTCTATCCTGTCGTTGATAAGCAGGTTCCAAATTCTTCCCCATGGGAGGATGATTAAACTATTATTTTACGAAAGGAAGTGTAGCATGGATAAAAATGAATTACGGAAGACACTTGCTGTCCACCTTGCAAATTTAAAAGCAAATTTGGAAGCCGTTCCTCTGGAAATCCTAAAAACAAAGTACAGAAAACCCTACGATAAGCTGCGCCATGATATCGCTGATGCCGCCTCGGCATATGTAAGGGAGGTTACCTTTCAGGGAATTCGTCTCCGAAAGGATCTGTTTGATACAACCCGACCTCAAATCGAAGAAGCAATCCGACAGTCCGGTATTCTGAAACAAATTTCCGCTGCAGCTTTCCGCAGACAGGATATTGCAGAAATTGACGCACTGGCGTTGGAGCTGCACAGACGGATAAAAGCTGTTTTAAAGCCTGTTTATGACCAGTATCTTTGTTTATACATGACCGAGGATTGTTTTGTCGATCCTCCAAGAATACCGGAACTTTATAACGAAGCCTCTGGATGTATCTGCCGGAATGGAGTATGGATTCCGTGGGAAATAGAAAAAGGAGCATTTTTGATGTATGTCTATAAAAAGCAGTCCGAATCACCAGCACCAAAAACAGCAGCTTAATTACAATATGTCTGAAGGGCTGTTTTGAATGGCAGCCTTCCAGCAGTCAAAATTTTGTATGGAGGAATCTTAAATGAAACAAAAACTAAGATGGCTCGATGAAAACTGCAACTGCTGCGGCAGACAGATCAACAGCTGGGATAAGCGCATATCAAAAACTCTGGCTTATCGATATGCCTGTTGTGAGCATTGTATTGCTAAAGAATATGATATTGATGTCGAGGCTTTTCGCCATCGCATGGAAAACTATTTTGGTATGCGGCCATGCCTGGGATTGTAGGTGGACAGAATGAACGAGTACAACCTATTTACCCAAAAGCTCTTTGCTCAGGGGTATACCTTTGAACACTATCCTGATTATGCAAAGCTCCCCCACCATGGCTGTGACAAGCATCTTTTTGATATTCTGGGTGGTTTTGAATATGAACGGCACTATTTGTACAACAAAGTATATGCTACCGGATGTGGGCTTTTATGCAAAGGTTCCGAATTTTCTAATGGCTATATGTCCTTCGCAGGGATTGACTGGAAACCCGAAAATGACAATCCAGTTGTCTGCTGTCCTTATCGAGTAAATCATTGTCCGCTCCGCCATCCCCTTTTAGATTGTGCAAAGAAGGGCGGACTTTGTCAAATAAGCCAATGCAACTGCCATGAGGTCAAACATTCTTATGATTATGATCATAGTATTCAAAAGGTTCGCGATGAGCAGGAGCACATAATCCGCCAGAAATATGAAGTCTTCCGACAACAAAGGAAAAATCACATCTGTTATTGGCATATGCGCTATAATTATCGAACCAAAGAGTGGCGTCAATTGTATAATCCCATAGAATGTGCCAGGAATTGCCAAAATATTGGAGGAATTTGTGATTTAAAGCACTCTCCCATATCCAAAAAGAGGGGCAATGTCTTCTATGACTTGAAAATTACCAAAATCCGCCGAGACGATACCCTTTTTAATGGACAGGAGGAAGTCAGTATCCAAAAAGGCTGCCGTTTCTTAAAAACCAATACATCCCTGACCATATGTGAAAACATCGTTAAGTACAGTTCTGCGGAAATTCAGAAATGGGAGGAAGGGAACTTTCATTCGGAAAGATTTTTGTTCGGTTGGAAAGTAGAGGTACAAAATATCCGCGCCGAATATCGGGAAAGTAGGGATCTTCTGCAAGACCTTCAGGATATTCATAACGGGATTACTGTAATACACGCCTCCGATCACATTAAACAAAACAAGGAATCCAAAAGACTGCGGCGAATTAACCAAAAAGAAAAACGGGAACAGCGGCTGGAAAAGAAAATCGTGCAGGAAGGATGGGATTCCATTGCACCTTACTCTCTTGATTACATTCATGCCATCAAATGGTTCGGTGAGGAAAAAATTCAGGATTTAGAGAATCACCATCAGGAATATCTGAGAGCTCAACAAAATCAGCCACAACAGCTCAGTCTGTTTGAACTCCTGTAATCTTCAGATAAAATGAAAGGAAATTAGAAATTATGAAGAGATTTGATTTAGAACGTTATGGAAAAACCTATTCAATACAGCTCACTATTGCTACCTATCTGAACGGAAACCTTGCCATCAGAATGGAAAACTGGAGCAATGGTGAACCGGAACTCTGGAATATACTGACAGTTAACCTTGGGGGCGAAATGCCAAAGGACTGCGCATTTATTGACACCAATAATAACGGAAAGGACATCCTAGCATGGATTGTTCGCCATGGTTTTGCCGTTCCAACTGGACGATCTGCCTCCAGTGGATTCTGCTGTTATCCCGAATATCGGTTCCGTACTTCCAAATTGAAAGAAATTGATCCTGATGGGTATACACGTTACCTTCAAATACTGGAAGATAGGTATCGTGCATGAAATTTGAAACCCGTTGTCAAGTCCTCAATGATTGTATTAGGAGGTATCTATGAAAATATCCATTTACCCCAAAGATTTGCTGGAATCTGCTTGGAAAAAGGACAAAAGACTGCTGACCTGTGATGCGGATAATCCACCATGCTGCCTGAGATGCGGGCAGCCATTGGAACGACAGCTCACGGCCAATTCTCCCAGCCGCTACCTAAATGTCTATGTTTGCCATAGTTGCGGTGCAGATGAGGCTGTTCGGAATTATCAAAAAAGTCCTCTGCCTCTATCTGAATGGCATGCAATAACCAGTGGACGACTTCTTTATCGGAAACAAAATAAACATCCCTTATTGATGCCGTCCTGCTCCTTCAGCGAAATTTTTAAAAATACTGCAAAAGATTTAGAAAAACCTTCTTCATCCTCTGCTAATGAAACTGTATATTCCCGCTCCGATTATGATGGTTATAAGTGGTGGACTACCTGGAACAACTGCAATAAAGAAAAGCCAACGCCAGCGCTAATACAAGAGATCAATCAATTTCATAATGCATTGTTTAGCATGAAAGAATTTCAGTCTCTGGATACGATGCGCCGGATATGCCGTTTTGCAGAGTGTACCAACGATTCCACAGAATATAATCTAT
>UQFC01000070.1 GCA_900540335.1 uncultured Clostridium sp.
CCGCCGTTTTCAGCGGCGAGTTATATAATACCAAACCTCCGGACAAATGTCAACAGTTTTTTCCAACTTTTTTATTTTTTCGCTTTTATTCGTTTTTTCCTGTTTTCCACTGTTTTTCCGTCTGTTTCCTTTCTGTCTCTCTTCTCTGATTTTCTTCTCCCATTCCCTGTTCCCACAAGTTCCTCTCCCGGTGTCCCACACTCCTGTTTCTGTTTTGCAGGTTCTTTTCTATTTATAGAAGCAGCTGATGATGTACTTTTTCACAGACAATGCTTCCGCTGATTGTAGAATCCATTTTTCCATGTTAAGATGATATAAAGAATTCAACAAATCTTCTGCAGGGAAATCTCTATGCAGAATCATTTTAAGGGGAGCAGGTTTACAAATGAAAATGAAAAAATTCAGCAACAGTCAGATCATCAACGGGATTGCTTTTGGCTTCTCTGCCGCATTCCTGGTATCTTCTTTTATCGCAGCAATCTACACAGGCGAATGGGGATCCGTATTTCAAAACTGGTATCGGATTCTTATTACTCCATGTCCTCTTGTAACCGATTATTTTGCTATAGGCGGACTGGCCAGCGCCATGCTCAATGCCGGTGTATGCGGCATGGTCTGCTTCTTATTTATGATTTTCCTTCCAGGCAATTCTCACACCAATACCTTATCCGGTTACTTTCTTGTAGTTGCCCACTGCTTCTACGGATTGAACCTGCTGAATATGATGCCGTGTTTTCTGGCGCCATTTATCTACCTTCACCGCCAGAAACTGGATTATAAGGATAATCTTCACATCTGTATGTATACAACTTCCTTTGCTCCGTTTATCAGTGAATTTCTCTTTCGTTATACCCAGAGAGACTCTTTCCTCTACGGACAGGCACACCTGGAAATCAAAGGTATCATTCTGGCTGTCTGCTTCTGCCTGATGATGGGCTATGTCACTCCTGCTATTCTGCCCGGAGCCAAGGCATGGCATAAAGGCTATAACCTGTACAACGGAGGCCTGGCCTTTGGGATTTTTGGTTTTTTTGTTTTTAATCTCATGTATCGGACTATGGGCATTATCCCGCCGGAAGTAATCACAGTAGAAAACCCCATTTATACCCGGTTCGGGGAAAGCTACAGGTTTTATGGAAACTGTTTCTATCTGCTGATTTTTTTGTTTTGCTTTCTTACTGGATATATTTTAAACGGACGAAGCCTGAAGGGTCTTTCTCATTTGTTAAAGGATACCGGCTTTCGAAGTGATTTTGCAGAAAAATACGGAATGCCTGTCTGTCTGATGAATATCGGAATTTATGGCTCTCTGTTTTTACTTTATCTGAATCTGGCGATTCTCTTTACCAATGGAGCCGGATTCACCGGCCCCACCTTTGGTATTATGCTGGCCGCTCTTACCTTTTCCGCCATGGGACAGCATCCCCGGAACGTGCTTCCTATCCTGATTGGATATCAGCTGCTTTACCTGGTTACCGGATTTTTCTGTCATATGAACGGACGTGAGCTGACCTGGTCCCTTTCTACCCAGGGATATTTAAATGGTGTCGCTTTTGCAACAGGAATGAGTCCCTTAGTCGGCCATTACGGCTTCCGGGTAGGTATTTTAAGCGGCTTTCTCTGCGCCTCCATGTGCTCCGCAACCAGCGCGGTTCACGGCGGGTTGTTTTATACAACGGAGGGTTTACTGCAGGAATCACCGTTCTGATCCTCCTTCCCATTCTGGAGCATTATCTTCCAGGTACCAGAAGCGAGATGAAGGATCAGCGCCTGAATATGCAGGAGCTTCTGGCACTTGTCCAGAACAAAAAAAGCTCCTCTTCATCTGATGAAAATCAAAGCTGAGAGCCTTATTCCAAATAAGGCTTTGCCAGCTTCTCCAGCATTTCCGGATTTTTCTGACGCCACTCATGGAATTCCATGCCGCTTTCAGCCACATGCTGTCCCAGAGTCACCAGAAATTCCGGAATTTTTGTTTCTTCGATGGTTCCCAGCTGCGCTCCCATTGTCTCTTTTCCCTGATAATCACAGCCGTCTGCATACAGTACAAATGCCGGGCAGACCTTTCCATCAATCTTTTTTACTCCTCCTCTAAATCCCATTTCTCCGGTCTGATGCGTTCCGCAGGAAGAAGGACAGCCGGAAATATGGATTTTCGGCAGAGCAGAAGCCGGAAGTCCTGCCTTGCGGACCGCCTCCACACATGCTGCAAGAAGCCCCTGAGAGTCACGGACTCCTACCTGGCAGACAGATGCCCCGATACAGCTGACAGATGCCTCAAACGGTGTTTTTGCACTGTCGTCTGTCAGTTCCAGAATCTGTTTTGCCTCACTGCCTGTCAAATTAATGATATAAGCAGTCTCATCCGGTGCCAGACGCATTTCTGCACCCTCTATTTTCTGCAGCGCGTCATTCACAGCACAGAATTTCTCCGGATCTGCCAGACCGCCCAGGGGATGCCACATTACTGTATACAATCCCTCCTGCTTCTGCGCAATCGCACGCCCGTCTGAAACAGTGCTTCCGTCTCCTTTTTTCCGGATTTCCTCCAAAACAGCATGAACCGTCAAATCCTCGCCAGACTCCCGAACCTGCTGCAGTTTTTCCAAAAACGCATTCTTATAAGCCTCCGGACCGCCCAGGGACTCCTGCATATACCGGGTACGTGCCTTTGCACGATTTTCATAATTTCCATAAGCCCGGAAAGTCAGCCACATTGCTTTGATATAGAAGCAAATCTCCTCCGGTCTGATTCCTTCTGCCACCAGAACACCAAAACGGGGATTGTTTCCCAGGCCGCCTGCGCTGTACACATCAAACAGCCCGTCCGGACGGGCTGCAAAGCCCAAATCTCTGTAAGTGGCATGGGTCATATTTTTCGGAGAATTGGAAAATCCCACTTTCAGCTTTCTCGGCATTTTTTCTGCCTTGATAAAGGTCATCAGATATTCTCCTGCTTCTCTGGCCCATGGCATTACATCAAAATATTCCCCGGCCTCTGTTCCGGAAAGGGGAGAGCACATCACGTTCCGCGGATAATCTCCGCCGCCGCCCATGGTAATAATTCCCGCATCAAGAGCCTCTTCCATAATGCCGAAAACCTGTTCCTGATTCAAATCGTGAAACTGAATGGTCTGACAGGTCGTAAAATGCATTTTCTTTACCTGATACTTCTGAATCATTCTGGCGGTAAATGCTAACTTCTCCCTTGTCACCTGTCCGGCTGTCATTCTAAGCCGCAGCATGCTGGCTGTTCCGCCTTTCTGGGCATAGCTTCCATAATAGCCGGAAAATCCCTTATATGCTCCCTTGTCCATTTCTCCTGCATAAAATGCAGCTGTTTTTTCCCGAAATTCAGGAAGATCCTGCTTCCAGTTTATCTCTGTTTTTTTCATTGCCTGTGTTTCCTTTCCTTTTTTTTTATATTTTTTCAAACTCTTCCCGCTGTGAAATCTGCCATTCCCTCTCCGGGTTTTCGTCTGCTCTGGCATTTCTGTCACAGGCTTCCCTTCTGTTCCTCTTCCTGCAAATCAGCCTTTGAAGGTTCTTTCTTCTGTGCCATGGCCAGTGTGAACCAGAACTCCACTCCGCCGTCTGTATTGGCTACACCGCAATCCTGGTGGTGAGCATCCATAATTGCCCGGACAATAGAAAGTCCAATCCCGCTTCCGCCATAGGCGCGGGTTCTCGCCTTATCAACCTTGTAGAATTTGGTCCACAGGTTGGGCAGGTCTTCCTCCGGAATCGGATTTCCTGTGTTAAATACCCGAATCACCGCCTGTCCCGTTTCTTCTCTGATTTCCGCACGAATTCGAATCAGCCGTTCTCCATCCAGGTGATGAAGTGCATTTGTCAGATAGTTTGTCACAACCTCTTCAATTTTAAACTCATCCCCCAGAACCTCCAGATGTTCCGGGACATCAATCTCCACCCTGGCTTCATTCTGCTGAAGCAGGATGCTGGAGGAATTTACCAGATCACGTATCAGCTCCGCCCCGTCAAAGGGTTCTATGGACGGCATGTCTCTTCCGAATTCCAGAGCTGTCAAAGTCAGAAGCTGTTTTACCATCTTATTCATCTTATTGGCTTCATCCATAATGACTTCACAGTAATAATTTCTGCTCTCCTCATCCTCGCACATTCCCTCGGTCAGTCCCTCGGCATATCCCTGAATCAGGGCAATGGGCGTTTTCAGCTCATGGGATACGTTGGCAATAAACTCCTTTCGCATTTCATCAATCTGCGTTTTTTCCTCGATATCATGCTGAAGCTGCTGATTGGCCTCCTGAAGGGCTCCTATGGTTTCCTTCAGCTTATCCGAAAGGGTATTCATACTGCGCCCCAGAACTCCGATTTCATCCTGACGGCTGTCATCACAGCTTACATCAAAATTCAGTTCTGACATCTGTTCTGACAGCGATGCCAGCTTCAAAATCGGTCGTGTAACCTGGTTCGTCGCAAAATACATAAGAATACTTCCGGCAACCAGCACAATAAGGCCTGCATAAGTAATAAAACGGTTTGACAATCCCACGCTTTCCCTGATACTGTCCAGAGGCATGGACATGATAAACAGGGTTTTATTATCAGAGAAATATCCCCAGCTCTCCACATAGGTTGCATTGGTCCGGGAATCGTAATTCATTTCAATTACATAATTATCTCCCTGTTTTAAAACCTTGGATCGATCGGCATCCATTCCCAGAACATACTGCTGAACTTTCCTGGCCAGAAAATCCGTTTCCCAGTCTGAGCGCAGAAGAATGGTTCCTGTGTAGCTGTCTATCAGCACTGTGGTAATATTGTTATGATCTCCATAAGTCCGGATAGTCCCCAGAAGACCTTTTTCCTCAGGCCCCACAGGTCCTTCCTGTTTTCCTTTTTTCGAATTCTTTCTGCTGTTTTCAGAAGCATCCTCTTCCGGGGTTTCGGAAGAATTTTCCCGGAAGCCGGACTGTTTTCTGTCCTGAATCCAGTTTTCCCACTCCTGGCGCTGCTCCTCCTCGATGATATCGCTGACGCTTTTCCCCTCCTGAACCTGCTCCATAACAACACGGTTAATATCCAGATAGGCCTGCTCCATCACCTCCTGCTTCTGGGACACATAGTAGCGTTCCAGCCAGAAGTTGTTGATAGCCCAGACTGCAAGAAGCATGCAGGCCATAAGGCCGATGAAAATCACCATAATCCGGCGGCGGATGGAATGTCTCAGGCTGAACCGCTGCCTGAGTCTGCTCAATTGCGACTGACTGTTCATTGTTCTACCTCGAACTTATACCCCATTCCCCAGATGGTTTTAATATAGTTTCCCTTTTCTCCCATCTTGCTCCGGAGCTTTTTCACATGAGTATCAATCGTTCTTGCATCGCCGAAATAATCGTAATTCCATACATTATTTAAAATCTTTTCCCTGGACAGAGCAATGCCCTGATTGTCCACAAAATACGCCAGAAGTTCAAATTCCTTATAGCTTAAATCCACCGGCTGTCCGTCAATCGTAACCTGATGGGCTGCCTTGTCAATGCGGATACCGCCTACATCTGTCACATCCGCCACTGTCATATTGCTGCGTCTGAGAATCGCCTCCACCCGCGCAACTAAAATCTTGGGACTGAAGGGCTTGGAAATATATTCGTCCACACCCAGCTGAAAGCCCTGAAGCTCATCCCTCTCCTCACTTCTTGCTGTCAGCATAATAATCGGAACTCTGGAATACTGGCGAATGGTCTTGCACACATCCCAGCCATTCATTTTCGGCATCATCACATCAAGAATGATCAGGGCAATATCCTTCTGCTTAAAAAACAGATCCACCGCCTGCTCCCCGTTTTCCGCTTCCAGCACATAAAAGCCTTTTACTGTAAGAAAGTCCCGGACCAGCTTTCTCATTCTCGCCTCATCATCTACAACAAGTACCTTTAAACCGTCTGTTCCCATATAGGAATCCTCTCTCTCTGATTCAATTTCTGCTCAACATTTCTGTCTTCTGTAGATATCCTCATTGTATCAAATTAAAGCCCCATTTTCCACGTTTTCACATACTTTTCACAGATAAATGCCCGAAAAAAGCAGAGAACCTTCATGCTTTTCACATGGCGGTTCTCCATTTTCCGCTTCTTATTATTCCATTGTCATTCTCTTTTATTCCGCATCCTCTGCCTCGGGAGAAATCTCAATGCCCAGCTCCTCCAGCTGCTTGGGATCCACCGGAGTCGGTGCCTCAGTCATCAGACAGGAAGCATCCTTTACCTTCGGGAATGCAATCACCTCACGAATGCTGTCGCAGCCGCCCATAATCATAGCCACACGATCCAGGCCGTAGGCCAGACCTGCGTGAGGCGGAACTCCGTACTTGAATGCCTCTAACAGGAAACCAAACTGCTCCTGTGCTTTTTCCGGAGTAAAGCCCAGAACCTCAAACATCTTGGACTGGATATCGCTCTGGTGAATACGGACAGAACCGCCGCCCAGCTCTGTTCCGTTTAATACGATATCGTAAGCCTTTGCACGAACTGCGCCCGGATCGGAATCAATCAGGTGCCAGTCCTCATCCATCGGCATGGTGAAAGGATGGTGCATAGCCACAAAACGGCCCTGCTCCTCAGAATACTCTAACAGCGGGAACTCTGTTACCCACAGGAATTTGAAATCATCCTTTTTCAGGAGATCCAGCTGACGGGCCAGTTCCAGACGCAGAGCACCCAGCACTGCCCAGACTACCTGCTTTTTATCTGCAGCAAACAGCAGCAGATCTCCGGGCTTTCCGTCCATAGCAGCCACCAGAGCAGCCATCTGCTCCTCTGTCATGAATTTTGCAAAGGAGGATTTCAGGGTTCCGTCCTCCTGAATTGCTACGTAAGCCAGTCCCTTTGCGCCGTAATCCTTTGCAAAGGAAACCAGAGCATCAATTTTCTTTCTGGGCATTCCTCCCTGTCCCTCAGCATTGATACCGCGAACAGTTCCGCCATTTTCCAGAGCGCCCTTAAATACAACAAATTCACAATCCTTTACTACTTCAGAAACATCCTTCAGTTCCATACCGAAACGAATATCCGGCTTGTCAGAACCATAGCGATCCATCGCCTCCTGCCAGGTCATTCTGGGAATCGGCTGAGGAATCTCCACATTGAGAAGCTCCTTAAACAGCTTGTGAAGCAGACGCTCATTTACATCAATTACGTCGTCCACATCTACAAAGGACATCTCCATGTCAATCTGAGTAAACTCCGGCTGACGGTCTGCCCGCAGATCCTCATCCCGGTAGCAGCGGGCCAGCTGGAAGTAACGATCATAGCCGGAGCACATTAACAGCTGCTTAAACAGCTGCGGAGACTGAGGCAGGGCATAGAAAGAGCCCGGATGCACACGGCTGGGAACCAGATAGTCTCTCGCTCCCTCCGGAGTACTCTTAATCAGAGTGGGAGTCTCGATCTCCAGGAAGCCTTCTTCAGCCAGGAACTGTCTGGTAAGAATAGCAATCTTACTGCGCAGGATCAGGTTTCTCTGGATATCCGGTCTTCTCAGATCCAGGAAACGGTATTTTAAGCGAAGCTCCTCTTTTGTCTTGGAATTTTCCTCAATGGGGAAAGGAGGAGTCTCCGACTCGGAAAGGATACGCAGACTTTCTGCGCGAACCTCAATTCCGCCGGTAGCCAGATTTTCATTGACACCGCCGGATCGTGCCTCTACTTTTCCTGTTACTGCAATGACAAACTCACTTCTCAGCTTCTCTGCCTTTGCAAAGCTTTCCTCTCCACAGCTGCTTTCCTCAAAAATAATCTGCAGAATTCCGGAACGATCCCGTAAATCCACAAAAATAATTCCGCCTTTGTTTCTGCTTTTCTGAACCCAGCCCATAACCGTTACCTGTTCACCGATATTGGCTGTGCCAAGCTCTGTACAGCGATGGGACCGTTTCAGTCCCAGCATAGACTCTGCCATGATCATAATCTCCTTTTATTTATCTCCGGCGGGCTCTGCCGCCGTTATTTGCATTTTCCGGAATTCCGCCTATTTTAATGCTTCCCGGTAGAACTCCACAAATTCTGTGTAGCCTTCTTTTCCCAGCTGTTCCTTCTGGAACTTTTTGTTCTTGTTCATCTGGGAAACCAGTACCTGAACACCGGCGCGGCGCTCTTCCATCGCCTGCTTCATAATCTGGCTGAACCGGGCGGAATCCATTCCCTTTTCTACCAGGTATGCTTTTCTCACAATACCGTCCTCAACATGACCGCCCTGCTCCATCAGAATCGTAACGATCCGCTCAAATCCGATAGAAAATCCGCAGGCCGGAGTATTCTGACCGGTAAATTTGCCGATCATCTTATCATAACGGCCGCCGCCTGCCACGGAACCGCCGAAGCCCTCCATGGAAACCTCGAAAATGGTTCCCGTATAATAAGACATTCCGCGAACCAGGGTGGGATCAAAGGCCAGCTTAAAATCTGTCTCTGCCACTTCTGTCACTGTATCCATAATAGAAGCAAGATTCTCTGTCACAGTCACAGGAAGTACCTGGGACAGCTTTTCGCCAAGGCTACGGACAGCTGCCGCATCATCGCCAAGCTCTGCCAGAAGACCGGTGTACTTTTCTACACTCTCTGCCTCATATCCCAGTTCCAGCAGCTCTGCGCTGACTCCATCTAAACCGATCTTGTCCATCTTATCCAGTGTAATAAACACCTGATCCAGTCCATCCTCCGGGAATCCGCAGTACAGAGCCATTCCTTTCAGAATTTCTCTGTCATTGATCCGGACGGTGAAAGCATTGTCCGGACAGATCTTTCCAAGAGCTGTGGTCGTAGCCAGAATCAGCTCAATCTCAGCCATATTGGTAGCATCACCCAGAATATCAATATCACACTGGGTAAACTGACGGAACCGTCCTCTCTGGGGACGATCCGCTCTCCACACGCTTCCCATCTGAAGCGCCTTAAAGGGACTGGGGAGCTGGGCTCCGTTGTTGGAATAATATCTGGAAAGGGGCAGGGTCAGATCGTAGCGCAGACCGCTGTCTGCCAGATCATTCTCTGTCTCTGCTGTCTCCAGGTTCAGCTTCTCTCCCCTTTTTAAAATCTTAAAGATCAGCTTCTCATTGTCGCCACCCTGCTTGCTGGTCAGGTTCTCAATGTGCTCTACACAGGGAGTTTCCATCTGTGTAAATCCGAAGCTTCGATAAGTTTCCTTAATCCGGTTCATTACATATTCCCGTACCTGCATTTCTGCAGGCAGAATATCTCTCATGCCGGTAACCGGCTTTTTCTTCAATGCCATGATATCCTTTCTCCGTTCCTCTTCTGCAGCCGCCTCCCCTGGGGCAACTGCGTTTGCCTATCGATTATACTATTGTCACAGTTAAATAGCAATGGTTTTTTCCGAGAGCAGGTGCCTTTTCCTCTCGATCATCTCCTCGATGCGGCTGATATACTGTTCCACATCTTTTACATTCTCCGCCCGCTCAATACGGTTTTCCTCCGGAAACAGCCGCTTCGTCGTGGTTCCTGCCCCGCAGCCGATAATCGTCTGCTGCTCCTCCATAATCAGCACATTGTAAATACATGCCTTGCCCGGAGCCGCATAACCTACGTTTTCAAAATTCCCGGCCATGTTCTTCTGCCGGTACAGATAATACGGCTCCAGCCCCATTTCCCGGGCATACTGCGCCGTCAAATCAATCATTTCCTGAGTATTGGTAATCTTCAAATCCTTGTAGACTTCCTTCATGGTGTTCAGCCGTGCCGCCCGCTTAATTGCCAGGGAATGAACAGTTACGCTGTCCGGCGCCAGAGCCTTCACCTCTTCCATGGTGGTTCTCACATCCTCCAGCCCTTCCTCCGGAAGACCGATAATCAGATCCATATTGATATTGTCAAATCCCATCTCCCTGGCCATCAGGAACCGTTCCTTCACATCCTCAACTGTGTGACGGCGTCCAATCAGCTTTAAGGTTTCCTCCTTCATTGTCTGGGGGTTGATGGAAATTCTGGTGACTCCGTGATTTTTCAGAACCTGAAGCTTTTCTCTTGTAATGCTGTCCGGTCTTCCCGCCTCTACCGTAAATTCCTGAACCGTGGAAAAATCAAAGGTTTTCTTCAGACGGGTAATCAGAATATCCAGGTCCTCTGGAGACAGAGAGGTGGGCGTTCCTCCGCCGAAATACACGGTATCCAGCGTGCAGCCGCGTTTTTCCTCTGCCACATAATCCATTTCCTTAAACAAAGCCTCCAGGTATTCCCCTGTCCTGTCCTTCCATTTTCCAATGGGATAGGAGGTGAAGGAGCAGTACAGACAGGTGGTCGGGCAAAACGGAATGCCGATATATAAGCTGTAGCCGTTTTTATAGTCAATCGCAGACAAAAGCCGGCGTTCTCTCTGGGCAATCTCAATGCTGAGACGGATTTTCTCATCGCTGGTAAAATAAGTTTCCTTCATGTAACGGAAAATCTCCTCCGGCGAATCCCCCTCAGCAAGCTTTGTCATGGCAATTTTCGTGGGACGGATTCCTGTCAGGGTTCCCCAGGGAAGCTGTCTCCCCGTTTCTCCCATCAAAAGCACATAGAGCCGCCGCTTTATCCTGTTTTTTGTTTCAAACCGGTCCTCATAATCTACGGAAATCTCCGCGCTTTCACCGGCTGCCTCCCACTCTTTTCTGACCTCCGGCTCCAGATCCTCCGGCACATGAAACCGGGAACTTCCCGGAAAACACAGGGACAGAGAAAACACCTGTTTTTCCCGGTTCACTTTTCCCTCTACATAAAAGCGCACATCCTCCCGATTCTCCTGTTCCTCATGAACAAAGGTTTCTCCCGGATAAAATGCCATCAAAAGCTCGCGGATATCCTGCTCATATCCATTATCATTTAATAAAATTCCTATCATTTTGCATTATCCTCACAGATATTTTCCTCTGAAACTGTTTTTCAGCGGTTTTTCTTCCAGTACGGAACGACCGGATTGTACTTTTTCTCATGGCCAATGGTTGTGGGTTCTCCGTGTCCCGGATAAACCATGGTATCCTCCGGCAGTTCAAACAGCCGCTCTGCAATAGACCGGACAATCTGCTGTACGCTTCCTGTGGGAAGATCCGTTCTTCCCAGGGACTCTGCAAATAAGGTATCCCCGCTGAAGAGTACCTCCTCGGAATCAAGATAATAGCAGACAGAGCCCTTTGTGTGCCCCGGTGTAGCCATCACCTTCCATTCGCAGTCTAAAAGCTTTAAGCTCTGTCCGTCGCGAAGCAGCTCATCTGCCTCCATGGAAAACTGCTCCGTTCCCATGGTTCCTGACAGATTCATAGACGGATCCCTCAAAAGCTCCGCCTCGTCCATGTGAACATACACCTTGCAGTGAAATGCCCGCCGGATATCATCAACCGCCATAATATGATCAAAATGTCCATGGGTCAGAAGCACCGCCTCCGGCTCCACCTGAAGTTCCCGGCATTTATTCAGAATATAGGCTCCGTTGTCTGCCGGATCTACGATCACCGCATGCTTTCCGCCCTTTCTGTAAACAATATAGCAATTCGTGCTGACCATTCCCATTACACAGGTCTGTATCCGAAAATCGCTCATGATGTTTCCCCTTCCTCTTATATAATTTGAACAGAAGCAAATATCATCTATCTGCCTCTGTTCTCTCTTTTCTGCATCCGGATCAGATGCGGCTGCGCCTCTAGCCTGCAGTCCGCTCAATATCCAGAATGCCCTCTATCTGTCTTAATTTATCAGTCAGCCGGTTCAGCTCCTCTATTCCATGAATATCAAAGGTCATAATAATAGTCGCCTTTCCCTGCTTGCTGGTACGCACATTCATAGAAGTAATGTCTATCTGCCGCTCCGTAAAGACCTTGGAAATATCCACAAACATTCCAATCCTGTTATTGGCATAAATCTGAATTTCTGTGGAATATCTCTCCTTATTTCCCTCGCCCTCCGGCTGCTGCCATTCTGCGTCAATCAGACGAACCCGCTCATCACCGGGGAGGTTAATAATATTGATGCAGTCTGTTCTGTGAATGGAAATTCCACGGCCTCTGGTAACAAATCCGACAATCTCATCTCCCGGAACCGGACTGCAGCAGCGGGAAAAACGCACAGCCACATCGTGGATTCCCTTAACGACAATTCCGCTCTTGGATTTTTTGCTTTCAGGAGCTTTTGCCGTCATCTCCTCAATGCCGTCCAGAATCGCCTTATCCGTTACCTCTTTTTTCTGCTTCTTGGCCTTCTCATCCAGCATCTTGTTGATGACCTGGCCCTCTTTTAATCCGCCGTGTCCAATGGATGCCAGGACAGAATCCCAGTCCTTAAAGGCATACCGGGTCATAACCTTTTCCTGAAACTCCGGCTTGTTGATCTCCGGATAGTTAATGCCCTTGGCCTTACAGTACCGGTCAATCATCTCCTTGCCCTTGGTAATATTGTCTTCTTTCAGCTCAGTCTTAAACCACTGATTGATCTTGTTTCTCGCCTGCGTGCTCTTGACTAGGGCAAGCCAGTCTCTGCTGGGTCCCTTGGAGTTCTGAGAGGTAATAATCTCAATCCGGTCTCCATTCTGGATCACATAATCAATATTCACCAGCTTTCCGTTCACTCTGGCGCCTACCATCTTATTGCCCACAGCGCTGTGAATGGAATAGGCAAAGTCAATGGGCGTGGAACCGCTGGGCAGGTTCTTTACATCTCCTGTGGGTGTAAAGCAGTACACACTGTCAGAAAACAGATCCAGGTCGCCCTTTACCATATTCAGAAATTCCTTGGAGTTGTCTGCCTCTCTCTGCCACTCCAGAATCTGGCGCAGCCAGGACAGCTTGGCAGCCTCATCTCCTGCTGCAATCTTTCCGCTTCCGCTTTCCTTATACTTCCAGTGGGCTGCAATACCGTATTCAGCCGTCCGGTGCATCTCATAAGTACGAATCTGAATCTCAAAAGGCTGACCGGTGCTGCCAATCAAAGTGGTGTGCAGTGACTGGTACATATTGGGCTTGGGCATGGCAATATAATCCTTAAACCGGCCCGGTATGGGCTTGTAAAGCTCATGAATCACACCCAGCGCTGCATAACAGTCCTTCACTGTCTCCACAATAATCCGGACTGCAAACAAATCATATATCTGATCCAGGGTCTTGTCCTGGTTCACCATCTTTTTGTAAATACTGAAAAAGTGCTTCACTCTTCCATCTACCCGGGCTTCAATCCCCGCCTCACGGATATGGGCGGATACCTCGTCCACAATACTCTGAACAAAGGCCTCCCTGGCATCCTTGCGCAAAGAAATCTTCTCTGCCAGATCATAATAAACCTCCGGCTTCAGATACTTCAGAGAAAGATCATCCAGCTCCACCTTAATTTTGGAAATACCAAGCCGGTGTGCAATGGGCGCATAAATGTCCATCGTTTCACGGGCCTTTTCCTTCTGCTTCTCCGGCTTCATATACTGAAGAGTACGCATATTGTGAAGGCGGTCCGCCAGCTTAATCAGAATCACGCGGATATCCTTGGCCATGGCCAGGAACATCTTCCGCAGATTCTCAGCCTGAATCTCCACCTTATCCATGGACCAGGACAACTGGGTCAGCTTTGTAACTCCGTCTACCAGAAGAGCTACCTCTGCGCCGAACTCCTTCTCCACCTCGTCCAGAGTCATAATGGTATCCTCTACCACATCATGAAGAATTCCGGCAATGATGGTTTCTTTATCCAGCTCCAGATCCGCCAGAATAATGGCAACACAAAGAGGGTGAATAATATAAGGTTCACCCGACTTCCGCTTCTGGTCCTTATGGGCCTCTCTGGCGATTCTGTATGCTTTTTCTATCTGGGAAATATCATCAGACGGATGGTACTTCCTGATGCTTTTGATCAAATCCTGATACAATACTTCCGGACTGGTAAAGTCCGCAGGATTCTCCAGTTCAATATCCACTCCCGTTTCCAATTGTTTTTCTGCCATAGAAAAGCCACCTTTTTATACGCATAGTTATTGAATTATTATAATTATTTTTGTCGAAAAAAGCAAGGAAAAAAAGGTTTTTCGCAAACTTCCTTGTAACAGTTCAGCCTTGCGGGGATTCAGTCAGAAAAACTCGTTGAAAGTTTGCTT
>UQFC01000071.1 GCA_900540335.1 uncultured Clostridium sp.
TTACTACGATGCTAAGATCTTCGAGAACGATCCGTTCGCAAAACTCGATCAGGACGGCGTTGGCAAGCTGATGAAGATGGCTATCGATCTTGGAAGACCGGTTAACTCTTCTCTGCACGTAGGTATCTGCGGTGAGCACGGTGGAGATCCGAGCTCCGTAGAGTTCTGCAACAAACTGGGTCTGGACTATGTTTCCTGCTCACCGTTCCGTGTTCCGATTGCAAGACTGGCAGCAGCACAGGCTGCAATTGCAGACAAATAAGAAAAATAGGCTGTTTTCAGTCTCTTGTGAAGAATCGTCAGATCCGGCGTATGCCGGTTCTGGCGATTCTTTTGTCATTTCATAGGAAATTGCATCCTATGAGATAAAAACGCTCCGCGAGGATCGCCATGTGGAAGAACGGAACTTTGCCGCAGGCGGAGAAACCTGCAGGCTTCTTTCTGATTTTTGTGGAAAAATGAGTTGTGAAAATGAAAAAATAATAGTACAATGGATGTCAGCTTTAAAGATGTGAAACACAGGAAAAGGAGATTTGGATGGAGCAAGAAATTTTGACAACACGAGACAGGGGGATGGGGCGTGAAATGGCAGTTTCCGGGCTGTTTGCGGCGCTGATTGCAGCGGGAGCATTTATCAAGATTACCATACCGGTACAGCCGTTTCCCATGCATTTTACACTGCAGTGGTTTTTTGTAATGATGGCTGGTTTTTTGCTGGGTCCCAGAATGGCGGCAGCTAGTGTAGGAACCTACCTTCTGATCGGTTTATTGGGAGTTCCTGTTTTTGCAGCAGGAGGAGGGCCGGCTTATCTGCTTCGTCCCACCTTTGGTTTTTTGCTTGGTTTTCTTCTGGCTGCCTGGGTGATAGGTAAGCTTTGTGAATGGATGAAGCCGGCAAAAATGACCGGGATGATGATTCCTGCAGCTGCAGGTCTGGCCGTGTATTATGGAGCCGGAATTCTGTATTTTTATTTTATCAGCAATTATGTGATTTCCATGCCTATAGGCTGGAAAGCGGTTTTGATTAATTGCTGCCTGCTTACAATCGGAGAGGACTTTGTGCTTTGCATCCTTGCATCGGCCACCGCTTTGAAAATGCGCCCGGCCGTGCTTCGGATGATGGAATAGAGACTATGCACCAGACTGCAGAGTCTCTAATTTTTTTCGGTCAAGGAGTACAATTGTTCCGCGGGAAAGGCGAACCATTCCCTCACTCTGGAAGTAACGAAGCATCCGGGTAATGACTTCACGGTGAGAACCCAGATGATTTGCAATAATTTCGTGAGTAATTTTCAGCTCATCGGAACCTTCGATAGCAGCTTCCTCCAGAAGAAATGCTGCCACGCGTTTATCCAGGCTTTTCCAGAGGATCTGTTCAATAAGCCACATGACGTCAGAAAACCGTGTGGCCATAAGCTCGTTGGTATAGTTGGCCACAGGAGCAGATTCTTCCATAATGCTCTTATAGATTTCTGAAGGAATGACCCAGAGTTCCGTATCTTTTTCTGCCTCAATGGTGATCTCAAACTGAATGGAGCGCATTATGCAGGAGGCGGAGAAGAGACACATATCACGTTCAAAGAGCCGGTAAATGGTGATTTCCCGGCCTTCGTCAGAAAGAATATATGCCCGGAGCAGACCGGATTTTATGAGAAGAAGTCCTGTGCAGTCCATACTGCCGTTGTGGATGATGGAGCCCTTTTCTACTTTTCGGGAAATCAGGCTTCCCAGTATCCGGTTTTGCTGAACAGCAGTCAGTTTATTCCATGTGGGAAAGTAGTCTTGAAAAATCATGTCCCCCTCCTTTGGGTTTTATTTATAACAGCTTTTATTTAGTATAGGTTATTTGCACCAAAGCGTCAATTCTATTCTTGACAGATTCTTGTAAGAAAACTATACTGGAAATAGAGAGTAAAAACTCTATTTGCACGGAAATAAGTGGTATTTATCTGCTTTTTCTGAAAATGAAGCAGATATACTGCAAGGCAGACGAAAGGAGAACATTATGAAGACAAAGTTTTATATTTGCCGCCGATGCGGAAATCTGGTTGGAATGATTCACGATTCCGGCGTTCCGATGATTTGCTGCGGAGAGAAAATGGAAGCTCTGGTTCCAAACACAGTTGATGCCAGCGGCGAGAAACATCTGCCGGTAGCTGTTATGGATGGCAATGTGCTTCGTGTCCATGTGGGAAGTGTGGATCATCCAATGCTTCCGGAACACTTTATTGAGTGGGTTTATGTGCAGACAGAGCATGGCGGACAGAGAAAGGCCTTAAAACCCGGCGATGCACCTGAGGTTTCCTTCTGTCTGGGCGACGACAAGGCAACTGCGGTTTATGCTTACTGCAATCTCCACGGCCTTTGGATGACGGAATTATAATGCCTGTTGCCGGATGTCTGTTCTGACGGTATCCGGCAGCCTTCATTTTTCGGAATCAATCCGGAAAGAATCTTGAGATTTCTTGATTCTTTCCGGATTTTTTTGTTTCACAGGAAATTACGTTCTATGAAACAAAAACGCTCCGCGGGGATCGCCATGCGGCGAGGCGCGCCGCCGTATGGTGATATTGTCACAGAAAGAGAAGGATTTTTTCGCTATAATCTATCCATAAAAGAAACAGGAAATACAGAAAAAATTTCAGTATACCCGGAAGGAGAATATATTTGATGCAGTATACCATCGCATTTTTAGAAGGGATGATTACTTTTATTTCCCCATGTCTGCTGCCGATGCTTCCTATTTATCTTTCTTATTTTGCAGGCGGCGGGGAGAGAACCACTGGAAAAACAATAAGAGGAGCCCTGGGGTTTGTAACGGGATTTACCGTGGTGTTTGTAACTCTTGGAGGGCTGGCCGGTACCATAGGAGGCTTTTTAAGACAGTACCAGACAGCGGTTCAGATTGTTTCCGGCCTTGTAGTTATTTTCTTTGGATTGAATTTTCTCGGAGTGTTCCGGCTGAATCTGTTCCACGGAAGCCGCCATTCTGTGAATACCGATAATATGAGCTTTTTTTCAGCAATGGTTTTCGGCATGGTGTTTTCCATCGGCTGGACTCCCTGCGTAGGCGCTTTTCTTGGTTCAGCCCTGATGCTGGCATCTCAGCAGGGGCATGTGGCGGAAGGAATGATGATGCTTCTTGCCTATTCACTGGGACTGGGAATTCCATTTCTTCTCAGTGCAGTGATGATTGACTACTTAAAAACAGCATTTCAGTGGATTAAAAAGCATTACGGAATAATCAATACAGTCAGCGGTCTGTTTCTGATACTGGTTGGCATTTTCATGGCAACAGGAACATTTGGAAGGCTTCTGGCACTGCTCAGTTAAGGAGGAATTATGAAACAGAAAAAAACATTGTTATGGATGGTTCTGGCTTTTGTTATTTTAATAGGAGGGGCGTCTGTTCTTTATGGTAAGCTTGGGAAAGCCCAGGCAACAGAACAGCTGGCTGTTATATCAGAAGAGCAGTCCCCGGCGGTGGAGGAACAGACAGGTTCTGAAAAACAGCAGGAGACGCCGGAGGTTCAGCCGGAGAAGGACGGCCTTGCGGAATCCCCGGAAGAGCAGAAAGAGTCTGAAAAGCCTTCTGAAACAGAGGAGTCATCAGAAGCAGAGCGCATGAAAGCGCCGGATTTTACTGTTTACAATGAGGAAGGTGAAGAAGTCCATTTGTCGGATTATCTGGGAAAACCGGTTGTTTTAAATTTCTGGGCCAGCTGGTGCGGTCCCTGTCAGATGGAAATGCCGGATTTCCATGAAAAGTATCTGGAATCAGGAGAAGAGATTCAGTTTCTGATGATTAATATGACAGATGGTTCCAGAGAAACAAAGGAAACTGCAGCCGGTTTTATAGAAAAGAAGCAGTATGAATTTCCTGTTTTTTTTGATACAGAATTTGATGCCGCCATGGCATTCGGGGCATACTCTCTTCCCACAACCTTTTTCCTGGATAAGGAGGGGTATGTGATTGCTCATGCCGCCGGAGCGATTGACGGAGCAACCCTGCAGAAGGGAATGGATTTGATAACGCCTTAATATGTATACACAGAAAGAAAAAGACGCCGCAGAGCATAGTATTTTGCGGCGCCTTTTTTGTGTGAGTTCCTGTATTTCTGATTTTAAATCACAGGCAGAGGATTATTTCTGATTTGCCTGTCTGTAAATCTCGTAGATTCCATCCTCATCCAGCTGACGGAAGGTTCCGATGGTCCGCGTTTTCTGATAAGAGCAGCGGTTGGCCAGTTCCCGGAGTACCTCATCTGTCTGCTCTCCAATATCCTGATTTTCCCGGAAGCCCACCGGCATTCCCAGAGATGCAAAATATTCTCTGGTTGCCTGAATGCCTGCAAGAGCCAGCTCTTTTTCATCTGAGCCGGAAATACCCCAGACATTTTTTGCATACCGGGCGAAGCGGGACGGTTTTGCGTCCATGACAGCCAGCGCCCAGGAGTCCCACACTGTGGCAAGGGATGCGCCGTGGGCGGTATCAAACATGGCAGAGAGCTCATGCCCCAGCTGGTGAACCGCAAAGTCTTCCTGTCCGCCCAGACCGGTCAGACCATTGTGAGACAGGGAACCGGCCCACATCAGTTCACTCATGGCTTCATAATTGCGGGGATCGGAAACAGCAGTACGGCCGTTTGCAATCACTGTGCGCAGCAGCGCCTCGGCAAGTGCATCCGTTACCTCATTATCAACAGGATTAAAATAGCGATCCAGCGTATGCATCATAATGTCCGTAACGCCGCAGGCTACCTGATAGACAGGAAGGGTACAGGCCAGTTCCGGATTCATAACAGCAAATTTAGGCCGGTTCAGAGGGGTGCTTAATCCGCGCTTGCATCCGGTTTCCTGGTTTGTAAGCACAGAGGAGGAGCTTGTTTCGCTGCCTGCAGCGGGAATTGTGAGAACAGCGCCTGTGGGAAGACCATGCTCCGGTTTTTTCTTCCGGCTCCAGAATTCCCAGATATCGGTGTCGGGATTGGCTGCTCCGATGGCAATGGCTTTTGCTGTGTCAATGGCAGAACCGCCGCCAATGCCTACAATAAAGTCTGCTCCAAAGGAAACAGCAGCCTGAACTCCTTTGCGGGCGTGCTCAAGGGTCGGATTGGCCCTGGCACCGCCAAATTCCTCACAAATCAGTCCTTCTTCTTCTGCGGAGCGGCGCACCTGGGCCAGGAGTCCGCTTCGCACAGCAGAACCTCCTCCGTAAACAAGGAGCACCCGTTTTCCTCCGTATTTGCGGATGCAGGCACCGGTTTTCTGCTGGGCATCCCTGCCGAAAATCACTTCTGTAGGGGAGTGGTATGTAAATGAATGCATAGAAAGTCCACCTTTCTTTTTTTATATTCACGAGAGACTGTTTTCTCCTGCATATAGTTTACCATGAAAAGGAGGAAGATTCCAGCAAAATTCAAGGACAAAGATCACAAACAGAGTATCCTATCCCGGCTGTCCGGCCAGCTCATCAAGAGAATGGAACTGATAACCCATGGATTCCCATTTTGTGAGAAGTTCATCCAGAATTTCTCCGTTGGTTCTGGACGTGCTGTGGAGGAGAACGATGGCTCCCGGATGGATACGGCCAAGAAGCTTTTGAAAAGCTTCCTCATGGGTGGGCTGTTTATCTTCATACCAGTCTACATAAGCAAGGCTCCAGAAGAAGGTGTGGTACCCCATTTCCTTTGCCATTTTCAGGTTGGCTTCGCTGTATTTTCCCTGGGGCGGTCTGTAATATTTTTTCAGCGGCTGTCCGGTGACCTGCTGGTAGAGATTTTCCAGATCCTGAAGCTCCTTCTGGAAATCTTCTTTTGCAGCTATTTTAGACATATCCGGGTGATGGAAGGTGTGGTTTCCTACAGTATGGCCTTCTGCGACCATTCGTTTGACCAGTTCCGGGCTGGTTTCCAGATAATTTCCCACAAGGAAAAAGGCAGCAGGCGCATGATGTTTTTTCAGGGCGTCCAGAATGGCAGCAGTATTGCCGTTTTCATAACCTGCATCAAAGGTCAGATATATGATTTTTTCCTCAGTATCTGCTGCATAATGGGCCTGAAACTGTTTTAAATAGTCAGAGGTTGCATTGGCAACCGGCGGTTTTCCCTCCTGCTGGAAGCTGAGTCCCCAGTTTTCAGCGGAAGCGCCTGCGCTGGCGGGAGCAGAGCTGTGGCGGAAGGAAAGATAGCCCAGCCAGTTTCCGGCAAGAAATGAGAAAATCAGAAAAAACAGGATGGCAGCAGTCCGTTTGCACAGACTGCACTGATGAAGAAAAAAATTCTGGTTCATAACAGACTCCGGGGAATCTTATTGTTAAAGCCTATGCGGGAAGATTAAGAAAGTTGTCATATTTTATAGAAAGAATCTATGATATACTAAAAAAAGCAGGATCCGGATCGGGAACTTTGCCCGGAACTGGCGGAATATATTCCGAAAAAACGGCTTAAAGGAGCAGACATGATGATAAAATGGAAGAAAGTACTGGCAGCGGGGCTTGGAACTGCTATGCTGCTTAGTCAGACAGCTTATGCAGATACGGTGATAGTTCCTCCGCCTCCCTTTGTTGGAGTTGGAGGAAGCCAGACAGGAAATACAGGACTTGGAACTGGGATTATGCAGCCGGGAATGACAGGCGGTCAGAACAGCAGCACGGAAAATCAGGGGGGTCCCGGCACATCGGGAGGACAGAGCAGCGCACAAAATCAGGGAGGTCCCGGCGCAGCAGGGAATCAGAGCAGCAGTCAGTCAGGCTCTTCTCAGACACAGGATTCAGCTTTGCCGCAGGTGAAGGCGGAGGGAGCTGTTTTGATGGATGCGGCAACGGGAAAAGTATTGTTCGGAAAGAATCAGGACATGCAGTTTTATCCGGCCAGTATTACCAAGGTTATGACGGCGCTTCTGGTGCTTGAACGCTGCAGTCTGAATGACACAGTGACTTTTTCAGATTCTGCTACAACCAATCTGGAATCGGGAGCAGTGTCTCTGGGTATCTCTAAGGGGGATCAGCTGACGGTGGAGCAGTGTCTCTACGGTCTGCTTTTAAAATCAGCCAATGAGATTGGAAATGGACTGGCTGAGCATGTGGCAGGAAGCGTCAGCGCATTTGCAGATCTGATGAACGCCAGAGCCAGGGAGCTTGGGTGTAAGAATACCCACTTTACCAATCCTCACGGGCTGAATGATACGGCCCATAAAACAACGCCTTACGATATGGCGCTGATCATGCGGGCGGCTCTCCAGAACGAAACCTTCCGGAAAATTGATACTACAACAAGCTATGAATTTCCGGCTACGAAAAAATCGGCTGCCAAGACCATTACCATGGGACATAAGATGATGTATCCCACAGATTCCAGGTATTATGAGGGCATTATCGGAGGAAAAACGGGATATACCTCAAAGGCAGGAAATACTCTGGTAACAGGAGCGGAAAGAAATGGCGTCCGCCTGATTGCAGTGGTTATGAAGGCCAGCGGAAGTCATTATACAGATACCATTGCCATGCTGGATTACGGTTTTGCAAATTACGGAAAGCTGACAGGAGGCAGCGGAGAAGGTCAGAGCGGCGTGGCGACGCCAGGGACAGGAAGCCAGAGCGGCGTGGTGACGCCGGGGACGGGAAGCCAGAGCGGTGTGGTGACGCCGGGGACAGGAAGCCAGAACAGCGTGGTGACGCCGGGGACAGGAAGTCAGAACAGTGAAGTGACGCCGGGCAGCGGAAACAGCCAGGGAACATCAGCAGGGCCAAGCGGCGTTCCATCTCAGAATACATCGTCTGTGCCCGGGGAGAGTGCTTCCGCAGGACCGGGAGAACAGACAGGAACCCAGGAGGGAGCAGGCATCAGTCAGGGCTGGAAGCAGGATCAGACCGGATGGTATTATGCTGCCGCAGACGGTTCCCGTGCGGCAAACCAGTGGCTTAAGCTTCAGGATACCTGGTACTGGTTTGACGGAAATGGATATATGGCAACCGGATGGAGAAATTATACGGACGGATCGTATTATTATTTTGATCCGGCAACGGGAGCCATGATATCAGACCGGTGGATTCAGGAAGGAGGAGCCTGGTATTACCTGACCGGGGACGGAAAGCTTCTGACCAATGGAACAACCCCTGACGGATATCAGGTAAATGAATACGGAATCTGGGATGAAAAGGCAGGGGCCTGATCTTCCCGGAACAGAACGATGAAAAAGAAAGAATGAGGGGCGCGGGGATGAAGGAAAAGTTATATACCATAGAACTGACAGATGCAGTGAAGTCTGGTGATGAATGTCTGTTTTGCTGGCTGGAGAGAAAGCTGGAGCAGGAAAATCTGGAGTTTGTTCTTGGTTCTTCTTATATGGAAAGTGATATTCGGGACAATACCAGTGAGCGGGGATTTTGCCGCCATCATACAAAAATGATGTTTGATTACGGAAATTCTCTGGGCAATGCCTGGATTTTAAAATCCCGAATGGAAAAGGTGAACCGGGACTTTAAAAAGCAGATGGGACAGGCTGGTACCGTGGAAAAGGGCGGTTCTCTTCTGGGGCGTTTGTTTGCCGGCAGAAAACAGAACGCCTCTGCTTCCGGCTCAGCAGCAGGACAGTCAGGAGCTTCAGCCTGGCTCAGAGGGGAAAACAGTCACTGCTACATCTGCGAGCGGATGGACGGCATTTATCAGAGAATGCTGGATACCTTTGTATATATGCTGAAGAATGATGCAGATTTCGGAGAGCTTCTGATGGCTTCCAGGGGGTTCTGTCTGCCTCACTTTGCAGATGTTCTGGATATCTGTCAGGCTAAGCTGACAGCCCAGGAGCAGGAGGTGTGGATTCCAAGGCTGGCAGAGCTGACTTCAAGGAATCTGGATCGGATTCAGGAGGACATTGACTGGCTGATAGAAAAATACGATTACAGAAACCGTGATGCAGACTGGAAGGAATCCAGAGATGCAGTACAGAGAACCATGCAGAAGCTGACCGGAGGCCATCCGGCGGATCCGGTCTTTCAGAACAGAAAATAGTCTGCGTCCGGCGGCATATTTCAGGGGGAACCAGGAAATCCTAATAGAAACCAAAGTATGGATATGATATCAGGAGGTTTTTATAATGGATTTTAAAAACAGCGAAACAGCAAAAAATCTGATGAGAGCATTTGCCGGTGAGAGCCAGGCGAGAAACCGTTACACCTTTGCAGCAGGAATTGCCAGAAAAGAAGGCTTGTTTGTTATTGAGTCTGTCTTTTCCTTTACAGCTAATCAGGAGAAGGAACACGGAGAAATTTTTTATAATTATCTGAAAGAGCTGGGCGGAGAAACGATTTTCATTGACGGAGGATATCCGGTGGATCAGTACGAGAAAAGCCTGGATTATCTGAAAGCAGCTCACCACAATGAATATGAAGAATTTGAAGATGTTTATCAGAATTTTGCAAAAACGGCAAAGGATGAGGGCTTCAGCCAGATTGCGTCCAGTTTTTCCATGATAGCAGAGATCGAGAAGACTCACGGAGATCGTTTTCAGCTGTTTGCGGACTATCTGGAGAAAAATCAGCTGTTTGTGTCTGAGGTGGAAACCGGCTGGATGTGTCTGAACTGCGGTCACGTTCACCGGGGAACGGAGGCGCCTGCCCAGTGTCCTGTCTGCCGTCACGAACAGGGTTATTTTGTCCGCATGGAGCTGGCTCCCTATATTCAGTAAAAAACAATAGTGAGGAGATACAAATGATAAAGGCAGTGATTTTTGATCAGGACGGTCTGATGTTTGATACAGAGCGAATCTCAGGAATTGCCTGGCATCAGGCAGAAAAAGAGTGGGGAATTCATCTGGAGGAAAGTTTTTTAATGACCATTCGCGGAATGAATCATCAGGATGCCCGCATAAGATTTCAGGAGGTGTTTGGTGACTCTGTGGATTTTATGGCATTCCGGAGCAAAAAACAGGAGATTTTTGAGGAGCTTCTGGAACGGGACGGAATTCCGGTAAAGCCGGGACTTTATGAGCTTTTGGAGTATCTGGAGGAGCAGCGGATTCCGGCAGCTCTGGCATCTGCCAGCAGAATGGAGTATACGGAGCGAAATCTGGAGAAAACAGGAATCCGCAGACATTTTTGCCATCTGGTTACCGGAGATATGGTCAGCCATGCCAAACCGAATCCGGAGATTTTCTGGAAGGCGGCAGAGCTTCTGGGAGAAAAGCCGGAGGACTGTCTGGTTCTGGAGGACAGCTTAAATGGAGTGGAGGCAGGACTTCGGGGAGGATTTGTCACCGTTATGGTTCCGGATCTGACCCGGCCGGATGAGGAACTGAAAAAGAGGGTATACCGGGTTTGCGGTTCCCTTCTGGAAGTAAAGGAAATGCTGGAAGCAGAAAGAGCAGGATAAGGATATGAGGGCAGGAAATACGGAGTTATCTTTATGGGCGGCTGCCGGAGCGGCTGCTGGAGCCGCCGCGGCAGGGCTGGCATGGAGCCGCTATGAGCGGGGACATTTTGTGACAGAGGAGTCTGTTTTTTCTTCCTCTAAAATCAGGCGTCCGGCGGTTCTTGTGTTTTTGTCGGATCTTCATGACAATGCATTTGGAGAAAAGAATGAAAATCTGCTGGAAGAGATCAAAAGAATCCATCCGGATGCTGTTTTGATTGGCGGAGATACCATGGTGATAAAGCCGGGAAGGGCAGATCTTTCCAGAACAAGGGAGCTTCTTCAGGGAATTTCCCTCCTTTCCTGTCCGGTCTTTTATGCAAATGGAAATCATGAGCAGAGAATGCAGCGGGATCGGGGTGTTTACGGCGCCATGTATGATGAATTCAGGGAACTGCTGGCAGATTATCAGGTGGAATATCTGCAGAACAAAACAGTTTCCTGGAGGGACGATATTGCAGTCAGCGGGGTGGATATAGCCTGGAAATACTATCAGGATTTTCATCCGGATTCCATGACCCCGTCTTATCTTACCAGGCGACTGGGAAATGCAGATCCTGATAAATTTCAGATTCTGCTGGCTCATTCCCCCCTGTTTTTTGATGCGTATGCAGACTGGGGGGCGGATTTGTCCTTGGCAGGTCATTTTCACGGAGGAACCATCCGTATCCCCGGACTGGGGGGAGTGATGACACCCCAGTATCAGTTTTTCCATCCCTACTGCGGAGGTGTTTTTGAGCAGAACGGCAGATGGATGCTTGTCAGCCGCGGGCTTGGAACCCATTCCATCAATATCCGCATAGGAAACAGACCTCAGCTGGCAGTAATAAGGCTGGAGCCGAAATCATAGCAGGCCGATGCGGCATAGGATACCCCTGTTCGATATTTACAGAGCGGGGGTTTTTTGTTATACTGGTACATACGTGACAAAAGGCAAAGGGCGGATTGGAATGGCAATATCCTATAAACTGGAGAAGTTTGAAGGTCCTCTGGATCTTCTTCTTCATTTAATTGATAAAAATAAAATAGATATTTATGATATTCCGATTATGGAGATTACACAGCAGTATCTTGACTATGTGAATCAGATGGAGAAAGAGGATCTGAATCTGGTCAGCGATTTTCTGGTTATGGCGGCAACGCTTCTGGATATTAAATCCCGGATGCTGCTTCCGGCAGAAACTGTCGAGGAGGAGGGGGAGGAGGATCCCCGGGCAGAGCTGGTTTCCCGTCTTCTGGAGTATAAGCAGTATAAGATGATGGCTCAGGAGCTTCTGGATATGGAGGAAAATGCCGGCGGACTGCTTTTTAAAAAGCCTACGGTTCCCAAAGAGGTGGCAAAGTATGAGACACCGGTGGATCTGGATGAATTGCTGGACGGACTGACTCTGGCAAAGCTGCAGCGTATTTTCCAGTCTGTCATGAAGCGGCAGCAGGATAAGGTGGATCCGATCCGAAGCAAGTTTGGAACGATAAAAAAAGAGCCGGTCAGCCTGGAAACGAGGATTCTTGATGTGATGGCTTATGCAAGAGAACACAGAAAATTCAGTTTTCGGCAGATGCTGGAGCGTCAGTCGGACAAGCTGGAGGTGGTTGTGACCTTTCTGGCTGTTCTGGAGCTGATGAAGATAGGAAAGATTCACCTGACGCAGGAGCATGCCTTTGATGATATGTACATAGAGATTCAGGAAGCAGAGGGCGAGGAAACAGAACTTTTACTGGAAGATTTAGAGGATCTGGAAGGATAGAAAATATGGGAAGTCTGTACGACGATGAATTTGACCTGGCTGCCGTAGAGGCGCGCCATGAGGAGCTGGAAGCGCTGGAGGCGCTGGATACCAGAGAAGGACAGCTGGTGCTGGATATTCCAGGCTGTCAGAACACCATGGACGAGAAAAATCCGGACGGAATATATCCGGAAAGTGACTGGGAGGCCATAGTGGAGGCTGTGCTGTTTACCATGGGCAATTCTGTAGAGCTGAGACAGCTGGCGGCGGCGATTGATCAAAGCGAGAATGTGGCCCGCCGGGTGGTGACGAGCCTTCAGAAGCGGTATCAGAAGGAAAACAGAGGGATGCAGATTATTGAGCTGGAGAATGCTTATCAGATGTGTACCAGGGCTGAGTATTATGAAAATCTGATCCGTGTGGCTTCTGCTCCCAAAAAGCATGTTCTGACAGATGTGGTTCTGGAGACGCTTTCTATTATTGCCTACAAGCAGCCGGTGACAAAAATGGAAATTTCAAAAATCAGAGGCGTATCCTCTGATCACGCGGTAAACCGTCTGGTGGAGTATGGTCTTGTTTATGAGGCCGGAAGAATGGATGCTCCCGGACGCCCTGCTTTGTTTGCAACAACAGAGGAATTCCTGCGCCGGTTTGGCGTAGGCTCTACAACGGATCTTCCTACAATGAATCCGGAACAGGAAGAGGAGATTCGTCAGGAGGTTGAGGAAGAGCTTCAGATGAAACTGAATGAAATGGGCGAGCCGGAGAACGGGGAAGATACGTCTCTGGATCTGGAGGAAGCAGTGGAACGCGCCATGGAAGAAGAAAACCAGGAAATAGGAAGAGAGGATAAGGAAGAAGATGCCTGATATTAAAATTAAATATTTAACAGATAAAATTGAAAAGCTTACTTATATTGGAGGAAAGTCTGACTGGATTGATCTGCGGGCGGCAGAGGATGTAGAAATGAAGGCCGGAGAATTCCGTCTGATTCCCCTTGGGGTTGCCATGGAGCTGCCAAAAGGCTATGAGGCTCATATTGTACCAAGAAGCAGCACCTATAAGAATTTTGGTGTGATCCAGACAAATCACATGGGAGTTGTGGATGAAACCTATTGCGGAGACAATGATCAGTGGTTTTTCCCTGCTTATGCATTGAGAGATACTAAAATTATGACAGGAGACCGGATTTGTCAGTTCCGCATTATGGAGCACCAGCCGGCAATCCGTTTTGAAGAAGTAGAAAGTCTGGAAAATGAAGACCGGGGCGGAATCGGAAGCACCGGCAGAAAGTAGTGAGGCTGTGGATAAAAGGGAGAACGAAACAGATAGAAAGAAAAAGACGTCTGATTCCAGACCCAGATTTCGGGGGGAGATTCAGTACGAGCAGTTAGAGCAGCAGAGAGCAGCAGCAGAGAGTGCGCCGGGTTCAACTGTGAGAATTCTCAGAACCGGGGGAAGAAGTACAGCGGCAGAGCGGGAGGATTACCGCCGCTGCAGCCAGGGTACAGGAGACAGGCGAAGCCGGGGCAGTCAGTCAGCAGGCGGTTCCCAGCCGGTCCGCCGTGTCCAGCCCCAGTCTCAGTCATCAGGGGCATCCCGGTCAGACCGGGGACAGACCTCCGGAAGAACTCAAGTTTCCCGAAGCAGGGCAGAGGGAAGTCTGCCGTCAGGGAGAGCCGCAGGCAGTGCTGTTTCAGGAAGACAGGGGGGAGCGGGAGAGCG
>UQFC01000072.1 GCA_900540335.1 uncultured Clostridium sp.
CGCTTCTGCGGCAAAATTCTCTGCCGCCCCATGGCGATCCTCGCGGAGCGTTTTTGTTTCACAGGAAATTGCGTCCTGTAAAACAAAATAAAAGGATGCAGCAAAACCATCCTTTACGATGAATTTTGCCGCACCCTTCTGCTTTATTTTCTATTCGTTTTTATTTCTGTACCCAGACGCCCTGGTCATCTACCTGATAGCCGTCCGGTGTCATGCCAGACTGGTACAGAGCTCCCTTGGGCATTCCCGGATTCTGCTGCTGATTCACAGTCCATGCAGACTCCTGAAGTGTCCAGCCCGTATTACCGCGGGTCATGTCATTGAGGAAATACCACTTTCCATCAATATTCTGCCAGCCGGCTGCCATAGCGCCGCTTGGAAGCAGATAATACCAGTGCTGATCTTTTGTCTCAAAATACCAGCCTGTTCTCATATAGCCCTCTGCATCAAAGCAATACCATGTATTCTGGATCAGACTCCAGCTGTTCGTCTCATAGCTTCCGTCTGCCTTGCGGTATTTCCATCTGCCGCCCTCACTCTGCCAGCTTCCGGAAGCAGACACTGCCGGACCGCCTGCTAAAGAGCCGGAGGAACCGGAACCGCCGGATCTCTTTCTTCTGAATTCAGCAGTTACCTCTATATCCTCATGCAGAATCAGACGGCAGGTACCGTCAGAAGCAGTTTTTACCTTTTCGCCGTTTACATACAGCGCGCCCAGTCTGTACCGGGAATCAGGAACTGCTTTCAGGATAATCTCTGTTCCTTCCGGTCCTTCCAGACGGTTTGCTGTTACCGTACCGTTCTGAATATCCGGATCAATGACAACGTGGAACAGCTCGGTTTCCGGATTCTCCGGATTTTCTCCCTCTGCATTTGCCAGAACAATGGTACCTGTCCGGCTCAGCATCAGAACAAGGCGATCCTCCTCCAGCTTCCAGGTCAGAGGATATTCTTTTCCGTTTTCACCAAATACTGCTGCCACAATCTTTCTTTCCGGATCAATGCACTCCGGAAGGGTTACCTCCAGACGAATCGGAGCCTTCATAGACAGTCTGCTACGCTCTCCGTCTTCCTTTTCCAGGAACAACTGTGTTCCAAAGCTATAGCAGTGCTCTGCATCTACTTTTACGCCGCCAAGCTTCTCCGGAACTACCGGTTTTTTATCCGGCTCTTCTGCATTGGAATCCGTTGCCTTTGCTGCCGGAGCATCTTCTTCTGTATCTGCATTTGACGCAGTGGCCTTGCGATTCTCCACGAAGTCTGCATTAGACGGTGTTGCTTCCTCGTCCTCAGACAGAATCCACTCATCCTCGTCTGCAATGTCTGCATCCTCCTCATCGAGAATCTCTGCATTAGACGGTGTTGCTGCCGGGCCGTCTTCCTCCTCAGCCTCACCAATCACCAGAACTGCTCTGGAAGGACCTTCTGCCTCGGACGGCAGAATACTTAAAGCCATACCCTGAGCTTCTGCCGGATTCAGCTCTGCGGCATCCTCAGATACCTCTTCCGCTTCGTCCACTGCATACTCCGTTCCTGCGAATGCCTCCTGATACAGCTCAGAAACAGCCAGAACATCATCCATCATGTAGCGAATCAGCTTATCATTGTCTGTATCCGCAATTGCTTCTACTGCAAGCTTCACAGCCTCTCTGGCCTCTTCAGAATCTGCTCCGTTTTCTTCAGCTGCCTTCAGCGCATTGCCTGCCAGGGTTTTCAGTTCCTGAATCTCCTGCGGAAGCTCTGCAGATGCCGGGCTGCCTAAGGATACATATGCATGGAAGATCACTCCGGCATCTGTTTCAGCAGTCACAACCAGAGCAGTATTTGCTTCTTCCTCATCAATCTGAAGCACACCGTCTTCATCTACTGCAGTACCCTCTGCCAGTTCCTGTTCTGTTCCGGATACAGACCAGGATGTTTCCTGGATTCCCATACCATAATCACGAACCTCAAACTGCTGGCTCTCACCATTTTCCAGACGAACAGCTGCCGGATAAACAGACGCCTGCAGCTGAAGCTCTGCCATGGAGGATGCACCGTTGGTTCCCTTCATCTGGAAGGTTAAAACTACGCTTCCATCTTCCATCTGTTCACAGGATACATTTTCATCCAGCTTTTCTTCAGAAGCAATCGGCTTGCGAATAGTAATCTGGATGGTTCCCTGGTTTTTCATAGTTGGATCAGAAACTGCTACGGTCAGCAGGCCTGTCTCTGACTCCTGAAGCATCACAGATGCTGCGCTGCTGCTGGTTACATCATTTACCGATCCGCCGTTTTTATTCCAGAAATTAATACCTGTTATATTCAGGCCTTTATGGTATACAGCCTGCGCCTCTTTATTATTGGCTAAAACAGCAATCTCCGGTGCTGCTGCATAAGCCTCTGTTTCTCCTGCGTCAGTTTCCGGCAGAAGAACATAGCTGTAGGATGCTCCAGCGGGATTTTCCCCATGGTCAAACCACATTTCCAGATAATTTTCCGTGCTTTCTCCATCAAAGGTTCCAATATCGCGCCAGCTTCCGGTTGTCTTTGCTCGACGTACCTGAATCTCTGTATTTTCCTCCGGGAAATAATAACCGGTTCCTGCAGATTCCGTTCCCTCTACATGAGCCCAGCGAATATCCTCACAGGCAACGCCTGATACATCCACGCTGCGGTCTGCCAGCTCCTTAACATTTGCCTCTTTTACAGGAAGATCCATTTCCTGTCCGTCAACCAGGAATCCATTGCTTCCATCCTGATCCAGCTTCCGGTTGTCAATGGTTGTTTCTACCGGAACGTTCATGTTCTTATTGTTAATATCCGCACCCAGACAGACAATCTCATCATCAAACATAAACCAGGACTTCTTGCCGTTTAACTCTGGAGCATAGGTTGTCGATGCATCTCCCTCTGCGCCTTTGATCTTTCCGCTGAATGCCATACCGCTGATACCGTAATTTCCGATGCTGCTTCCGCCTACCCAGCTTTCTGTAGACAGGAAGTCGCCCTTCTGAATAAATCCAGAGCTGTCCGGTGCGCCATTATCAATCTTCATAGCTGCAACCGTTGTTCCCGGAAGACGCAGCGGGTTCACGGTATTCCAGAAATTCTCTGTATACATGTCATCGCGATCATAGATATAGGTCATACCATCATTCTGATGCCATCCAAACCTGTTTTCGTCATTCATAATCTCCGTATTCTGTGTACGCTCGGAGAACATGGAAACTGCAAATAAATAATCATCCATTCTGTGGAAAGCTCGATCCATCAGAGGATAGGACTTATGTACCGGTGCCACATAGCCTTCGATTGAAGAGTCTTCCAGAATTTCTCTTGCCTTCTTCTTAATTGCCATATTCTCTGCGCCCTGAAGAGAATCAATAAAGCCCTCGTCCTCTTCCAGCCAGGATTTCAGCATAGGAAGAGTCGTTGCTCTTGCTTCTGCGCTAAGAGAATCTACCATCTGAAGAATGCAGATCATAGCCTCCCGGCCAGCTGCCCGGTTGCTTCCTCCAGGTCTGGCTACAGAACGGCCCTTCAGGCAGTCTAACATCATTCCCCGGTATATTCCGTTTCCAAAGCCTTCTACAATATAATATTCCAGATTCTTCTGAACCTCTTCCGGATACTGCCACGGAGTTCCGCCAATCAGAGACGGGATCTTTACTCCGCCCTTCATGAATTCAACGCCATAGGAACCCAGATAAGCAAGACGTCCATGATCCATATAGGAGCCGTCTGGATAGAAGCCGCTCTTAAAGCCTTCCTCTGCCAGCTTCGTACTGTCCTCTACCTGCTGAATTACAAAGGTCTGAGAAGAGGCCATCATTCCCAGATAAACAAGCTCATTATCTTCTCTTAAAGCGCCCAAACCAACTGCCGTTGTGGAACAGTCGATGATGTTGGCGCCCTGAGCTGCTCGATATCCCTTTACATGGGTGCTTGCTGTGTTGATTGCGCCCTCCCAGTAAGGATCCGGCTGGAAGAAATACAGCGCCTCTGTATATTTCATAATCTGTTCTTCCGACAGTTCGTCATAAATCAGAATCAGAGCCGGAATCAGATCCTTTGGCATTCCGATTTCCCAGGTCCACCAGTTATCGGTCTGGCTCTTGGGAACATAACAACGGGTACACATATAATCCAGAATATGAATAATATCTTTCAGCATGTCCTGATTATGGTACAGCTTTCCGCCTTCTGACGCATAAGCCTTACACATAGACAGAACCTTCTGGAATGCAGGACGGAATTCCACTGCGTCGTCCTCGTAAGGAACATCCGGATTCTCTTTTCCTCCTCCAATGTCCCCTTTCCACGGAACATCCTCACAGGTTTCCTGTCCCTTATAGGCATAGGCATTCCAATACCCCTCTGCCTCTGCATTGATGATATCCAGGATCTCCTGTCCGCCATCCTCTTCTGTCAGATTTGTTCCAATCAGAGACTCCTTCCAGGCTGTACGGATCTTTGCATAGTCCTCCGGCCCTGCTTCTGGAAGATTTGCCGGATCCTCATGCAGAACCTTCACCTTCCACTGCTTGCTCTTGCCGCTTTCATCCGCTGCAACAACAACCATCTCACCTTTATTCTTGGCATTCAGGATGGCTCCGTCCTGTACTCCGGTTACGGAAAGCAGATGATCCGCTGTCGCGTCTCCAGCCTTACGAGTGCCATCCGTCTCTCCTTCCTTCAGCTCTCTTTTCTTCTTGGATGAGCCTACATTACGAAGATAGGTTCCATCATACTTCAGAAATTTTGTGCTCCAGGTAACATTTCCTGTTAATTCCTCAGGTGTTTCCAGTTTCACCTCATCCCCTCTTACCAGAGTGATGGTCTCTCCTGTTACCACATCAATCTTCTTTAACTGAACTTCTACAGAAACCGGACTGCTCATTTTTGCCGTATCCAGCTTCATTGTCACAGTTCCCCCATCTGTGGTAACCTCTGCTGCTCCTAAAGAGCCGAGTTCCTTTGCAGACTCTGCATCAAGAGCTGCTGACAGGGTAATCTGTGAAGATGCGCCTGACTCTGGCTTTGCCACAGTAATCAATGCCTTGCCAGCTGCGCCGTCCTTCTCAATCACTACAGATGCCGCTTCATTTAAAGCAACCTCTGCCACTTTTCCTTTCAGATTCACCTCGCCGTCTGTCCACTTATTAACAGCCAGAGTCCCCTCAGATTCATTTTCAGCAGCCTGAATAGCTCCCGTATTCTCCAGAACTCTGTTTTCTGTTTCTGCCGGCGCATTATTGGCAAAATCACCCTGTTTTTTTCCAGCTCCCAGAGTGTACTGATAACCGCCGTTTACCGGCAGCGTCCACAGCTCAAACTGTTTTACCTCGCCGGTTCCCTCTGTTGGGAAACGATAAAACACCTTAGAGTTGGTAATAGTATCGCCAAATACATAGCTCCATTCCAGTGACTTTTGTGAATCCTCAATGCCGGAAGCTGTAAGCCAGTTTCTCGCATGGCTTCCCTTAGTTGCAGTATCTACAATTTTTTTCCAGCTGTATTTCTCATTGGTATCAACCGATGCCTTCAAAATATTCCGATAGCCGTTCGCCGGGTTCGTCAGTCCGGCATAGGTTGTTTTTTCTACTGTCACGTTGTCTACAACATTAATGATCTTGTCTGTCGTATCTCCCGTATTGGCAATGTCTGCACCAAGGCAAAGAATCTCATTGTCAAAGAAAAACCATGACTTCACGCCGGACAGTTCACCGCTCATCTGCATGCCTGCTGCTCCCCCGTCTGCATCCATGCTGTTTAGTACATTTGCGGCAGTCATATCTGCCTTTCGGGCGCTGTTATCTCCCTCAAGAAACATCGTCGCCCCCGGAATCATGGCCTTATCTGCCGTATTCCACTCCTTTTCTCCTCGAACCTTGTTTTTGAACACCATTCCCCCGTCAGAAAGATTCAGTTCCGCCTGATAACTTTCTGTTTCCACAGTGTTCTTCACGTTCGGCATGCCTTCTTCTGTCGGAGCCGCCGGTACTGTCAGGATATTTCCTGCCGTCATGGCTGCTACCAGCGCTGCGCTGATACCCCTGCGCATTTTCTGCTTCAAATACATCATGCACCTTCTCCTTTTTGGATTTCCACTTGCTTTTTCAGAACTACTCCCCAGGTATACTCCCCCCTTATCCCCCAGCTTTTGTCCCCAAAGCACCTTATTGTGACAATTATAGTTTATCAGTAATGCCGAACTTACAAAATTGATTATTTTCTGATTTACCTCGCCTTTTTTCAGGCGAATTTTTCCGTTTCTAATCGTAATATATATTTATCCGATATTTTTGTATTATTTTCATTATTCCTTGCTATTCAAACATTTAAGATATTGCTTATATAATGCCGTATTTCCATTCACTCTTTTCAATTTTTCTTTTCGTTCTTTAAGTGAATTTCTAATTCTTCTTGGGTCAACCCAGACGCTTCTCTTAATTCTTTCAGTCTCTCTGCCACTCTTGACATGCTTTGCGTAATTCCAGCGGCTTCAAGTTTATTATGAAATGCTCTGTAGATATTTTCTTTTTAGGCATAAAATATACTCCCTTCTAAGTGACAAGTTTTTATTATTTCACTTGTCTACCTAGAAGGGAGCATATCATATCCGGCAGTCCCTCTAAAATCAAACATTTTTTCATATCATTCAGCATTATGCGTTTTTCTGGGAAGCAAGCATGCGTACTTCCTCTATGCTCAATTTGGATATCTCAGCTATTTTATCCAATGCCATCCCGCCCATTTTAAGAAGTCTGCATGCCACGTCTTTTCTTTCATCCATGACAGCCTCATTTCTCATATCTTCCATCGCTTTACACATAGCAGCCACTCCTTCCGCATCTTCTTTGAAATATCTTACCCGTTCTGCAAGCACTTCATATGTAATATCGTTCGGATCTGTACAGGAAAAATCATGCATGAGGATCCCCAGAGGCGATTGAGCTCGGTACGCTCCGTTTACATATATAATATGCGCTTCGTCCTGAAACTTCTTTCCTGTCTCCTCCACAACTCTGTTGATATGGTAAATCGGAAGTCCATCTCCCATCACATCTCGCTCCGTGATGAAGATCACATAAGTCTCGGCGAGATTTTCAAGTTTATCTCCCGGTTCCGTCACATTGGCATCAATTAGGCTGCTGTGATACCTCGCTCTTTTAGCTCCAGCCCCCCGATCCGCCCTTTGTATCTCAATATTATACTGCTTTCCCACATGGTCGGTAGCGTAAATATCAAGAATGATTGATCTGCCCTGAAGGTTTTTATAAGGTGCTGGGTTTCGACCTTTTCTACCTTAAGGTCATCCCTTCCAAGCACGATATGCAGCACCAATTCTGTGCATTCAATATTATTTTCAAAACACTTTGACATAAAGTCATCATCCATCAGGCGCAATCCGCGAAGTCGCTGCAGATCCTGCTGACTATATTTTTCATTCCATTCTTTATCCATATCTGCACTCCCTCTTGCCTACTTATGATAGAAGTGTACAAAACCCCTATTATAATTAAAATCTTATCATAGGTCCGATTTAGTTTCAAGGTACATATCAAATTCGTCCTGTTATCTATACCGAAAATTTATATAATACAAAATCGGCATTGTATTTCTTTCTGTTTCACTGCAATGCACACTACCCATTCCTCTGTTGAAGCCCTGACTTCTTCTTTTCCTCTGAAACAGAAAATTTCATTTATTACACCGAGCATGTAATAAATCAATCGCATAATATGGGACTTAGCTTCCCCCTCATCCATTTCAAAATAGAACTGTTCGAAGGCTTTATCAAACTGCAGCAAAACTTCGGCAAGTTGTCTATCCGGTGCAGTTTCTCTTTTTTTACTGGGCCTTTCTCGTCAGCAGAATAACCGTCTCCACATGTGTGGAATGCCCAAACATATCACAGCACCGCACCTTCTCCACCTGGTACCCCCTCTCGCCCAGATACTTCACATCTCTCGCTAATGTGGCGGAATCGCAGCTTACATACACAACCCGCTTCGGCCCCATTTTCACAATGGTATCCAGACAGACGGTATCACAGCCCTTCCGCGGCGGATCTACCACGATCACATCTGCATATACCTGATTTTTCTCATACTGCTCCGGCAGTACCTCCTCTGCCTTTCCCACAAAGAAGCTTACATTATCCATGCCGTTCAGTCGGGCATTGGCGCGGGCATCCTCGATCGCCTGAGGCACAATTTCCACACCATAAACCTGTTTTGCCTTCTGGGCCAAAAACAGGGAAATCGTTCCGATTCCGCAGTACAGATCCCATACTGTTTCATTTCCGGTCAGACCCGCGTATTCCAGAGCCGTGCTGTACAGCTTCTCTGTCTGCACGGGATTTACCTGATAAAAGGACAGAGGAGAGATTCTGTATTTTACATTTCCGATATAGTCTGTAATATATCCGGGGCCATAGAGATTTACAATCCGGCTGCCCATAATCACGTTTGTCTTTTCCCTGTTGATGCTGACAGAAATGCTGGTTACCGCTGTTCCGTTTCCAAACAGCCCTCTCAGCCGCTCTGTAAGCACCTCTGCCCTTGTCAAAGCCTTTGCCTCTCCGTTCAGCACCAGGCACACCATCATTTCTCCGGTCCGGAAGCCTTTCCGGATCAAAACATGGCGAACCAGTCCCCGGTGATTTTCCTCGTCATAGGGCTCAATATGATACTGCTCCATATGTTCGCGGATACACTGGAGAATTGCGCTGTTTTCCTTTACTCCCAGAAGGCAGTCCTCTGTCTCTATAATCGAATGTGTTCTTCCGGCATAAAATCCGGTAATAATCCGGCCGTCCCGGCTTTTCCCGAAGGGGAACTGCGCCTTGTTGCGGTAACGCCAGGGCTCCTCCATTCCCATAATCGGATAAACAGAGATCTCGCCTGATTTTCCGTCTTCTGATTTTCCGTCTTCTGGTTTCCACGGTACATTTGTGAATTCATTTTCTTCTGTCCTCAGGCTTCCGTCCTCATTTCTGAAAACAAGATTTTCCAGTCCTCCGATTCTTCGCAGATTGCTGCAGACCTTATTTTCTTTAAAGCGCAGCTGTTCCTGATAATCCATGGCCTGAATCTGACATCCACCACACTGGCGGGCTACCGGACAAAGAGGGGCTGTTCTCTTGTCAGAAGGCTCCAGAACCTGCATCAGACGGGCAAATCCGTAGGATTTTTTCACCTTCATTGCCTTGGCTTCCACCCGATCTCCAATGACAGCATCTTTAATAAACCAGGTAAAACCATCTGTTTTCCCGATTCCTTCCCCGCTGTCACTCATATCTTCAATAGTTGTCTGAAATACATCGTTTTTCTTCCAATCCATAGCTTCTCCCTGTCTTTATATGAATTTCTTAACATTTGCTCCCAAAAATGTTATACTTTCTTCCCAAATTTTGGAAATACTTTAGAAACTCCTCAAACTTTAGACACATTTATTCGGTATGATATAACCATGATGCAGGACGGAACAGAACGACACCTTAGGATCTGCATCATAATAATGAACAACGAAGGTTCGTTATTCGCTTATATAAAAGGCCTGGCGGCAAACAGCGCGCAACCGTTGCCGGGTCGCCCAACAACAAGCCGTTTCGCCGTTGTGATTCCCCTTTCCGCGGCTGAGACGTTTACATATAAACCATACAACATACGTATACCTCCTGAAGAGGGCTGCCAGAAGTTCCGGATACCGGACTTTCTGGCAGCCCTCTTCAATGCATCTCTTTATCGGCCTCTTCCGCCTTCTCCGTCTGAGGTTTTTCTGATATTGGTTTCCAGCAGGCGGTTATATCCCAGCCAGCCCTGATTGTCTCCCGCATTCTGCAGCACCTCAATCATGGTTTCCATCTTGGCATCTGCATTATCTGCAAAATTCAAGGCCATCGCCTCCAGAATCGCCGGCTTTTTCGGAGAACCGTATTCCAGTTCTCCATGATGAGCCAGGATACAGTGCTTCAATTCCGAAGCAAGCCTGGGCGGAAAACCGGGAATCTCCCGGATGTGATCACTGACCATCTCTGTGCCAATAATAATATGACCAAGCAGCTGACCGTCATCTGTGTAATCATTTTCCGGGAAGGTGGACAGCTCCTTTGTCTTTCCGATATCATGGAATAAAGCCGCTGTCAAAAGCAGATCCCGGTTGAGCATAGGATAGGTTTCTGCAAAATAACTGCACATCTTTGCCACACTCAGCGTATGCTCCAGAAGTCCTCCCACAAAGCCGTGATGAACGCTCTTTGCCGCGCTGTGGAACCGGAATGCCTTTGCAAAATCCGGATCTCCAAAATAGCTCTCCAGCAGTTTCCGCAGGTAGGGATTCTTCACTGATGCCACAATTCCCAGAAGCTCTGTGTACATTTTCCCGATGTCCCTGGAAGAAACCGGAAGATAATCTGCCGGAATATACTCTCCCTCGTCCGCCTTGCGAATCCGCTTAACATTCAGCTGATTAGAGCCCATAAACATCGTAACGTCTGCATCTACGCACACATAATCCATAGCTTCAAAATTGCCGATTCCCGGAGAACCCAGATCCCAGATCTTGGCATCTACTGTGCCTGTCTTGTCCTGAAGAATCAGATTTCCGTATTCCTTTCCTGCCTTTGTCAGCGCAATCTGTTTGTTTTTGCAAAGATAAACCTCCGAAATGCGCATTCCTTCCCTTAAGCTGTCAAGATATTTCATAATTGTCCTCTTTCTATATTCTATCGTTTCCTGTTGTTTCTGCCGTTCCGGGCAGATCCGTCCGCGGGAGCCCTGTGACCTTTATCTTGCCCCTACGGTTACCTGGAATTCCAGCTGCGTAAATTCTTCTCTGCCATTGCGGGCCACAGTCACATGAACCACCTGTCCGCATTCCAGATTTTCTACAATTCCCTGAAATTCCTTCATGGTTGTCGTGTCATGGCCATCTATCCGGGTAATCACATCTCCATTTTGAATTCCTGCACTGTAGGCCGGACTGTCAACCACAGCGCGGGTGACATAAATTCCCCTTGGACGCCCGCTCTCTGCCAGAGCCTCTGATACCGGCTGGCCTACAATTCCAAAATACGGAGCTCCCCGGCCATTGGTCAGCTTCTCCAGAATTCCCTTATAATCAGAAATTCCCATAATCGCAGCTGCCTTCTGCTCTTTTGCCCCGTCCTCCTCTGTCTGAGGCTCCAGAGCCCATCCTACCATTTCTCCTGCTGTGTTAAACAGAAAGGTTCCGCTGCGGGTATCAGTCATAATATCTGCATATACCAGACGGCAATGCTGATCTGTCACCGGAACATTTTTCTGAACATAAGAAACCGTACCGTAGTCTAAGGAATGAACCATTCCTGCCGGTCCTCCTGCCGCAATCAGCAGTTCGCCTTCCTTGAGCATATAGGAATTGCCCAGCGGAAGAACCTGGATAGAGTCTAAAACCGACGGTTCTATTGATTCTGTTGAAACGCTGACAATCGCCAGACCTGCAACACTGTCCTTCTGCTTCATCTTTCCGTCTGCATCGCTGACGCCGGGAAAGGAAACCTTGATAGAATCCGCCTGTTCCACAGCCGCTTCCGGCGTTAAAACAAGAAGCTCCTGCCCTGTTTTTGCAATAACAGCGCCTGCATAAAGACCTGAGGTCTCTACAGGATTATCAAACCAGTCGGTATTCTGCTGCACAGAATGAACCACAGCAATCCCTTTGTCCACCTTCTGGGCCTGAACCCTCATGCTTCCTATAATAGAATTTAAATCCTCTATCGTATAATGATAATTTTCAATGACAGACTGTACCTGGTCCTCAATCGGCTCACTTTCTGTCACAGGCTCTGTCTGTACTGTCTCTGCGGCAGATGGGTCCGCAGGCTCATCCTTGGGAATTGAAATCGGAGGCTCCGTAGCCGGCTCCTCTCCAAAAACGCGGTCTGCCATCGGTACAGTTACAGCAAAGCTCACTGCCGCCACGGCGCCAAATACGGCAGCTGCCAGAACAAGAACAACGCCCCGTTCTGCCATCTGCCGTCTGGTCCTTGCCGGACGAACCACTTTTTCACTGATAAACCGACGGTTTTCCCTCTTTTCCTGTTCCTTTCCCGGATCACGTATTTCAGGCATCTTAAACCTCCTTACTTCGCGTCCTCCCTTTTCGCCAGATTTCCCGCTTCTGACGTTTTCCCGTTTTACCTAATTAGTTCCATTATACGTTTGTTAGGGCAAATGTGCAAGAAAAAGTTCACTGTACCGGGAAATCGTGTTATAATCGTAAAGGAACCAAGGCCTCCGGCCAGATCCAATCAAGAAATCAGGAATGAGGAAGTATATGAATCAAAAAGCATTAAAAACCCTGGAATACCATAAGATAATCAGCCAGCTTACCGAGTATGCCGGTTCGGCTCCCGGAAAGCTGTTATGTAAAAATCTGATGCCTGCCACAGACTATGAAGCCATTGTTCAGGCTCAGACCGAAACTACCGATGCTGTCTCCCGGATCCGTTTAAAGGGCAGTCTGTCCTTTTCCGGTGTCCGTGATATCCGCGACTCTCTGAAACGTCTGGAAATCGGCAGTGCCCTCAGCATTCCCGAGCTTTTATCTGTCAGCTCCCTTCTGACAGCTGCAGCCCGGGCCAGAGCCTATGGCCGCCACGAAGAATCTGAGGAATTTCCCGATGACTCCCTGGACGGTATGTTTCGGGCGCTGGAGCCCTTAACCCCTGTCAACACAGAGATTAAGCGGTGTATTCTCTCTGAGGATGAGGTAAGCGACGACGCCAGCCCGGGACTCCGCCAGGTCCGCCGTTCCATGCGGGGAATCAATGACCGGATTCACACTCAGTTAAACAGCATTCTCAACTCCAGCCGCACCTACCTGCAGGATGCAGTGATTACCATGCGGGACGGAAGGTACTGTCTTCCGGTTAAATCCGAATACAAAAGCCAGGTCAACGGTATGGTTCATGATCAGTCTGCCACAGGATCCACACTTTTTATTGAGCCTATGGCAGTGATCCAGTTAAATAACGAACTGCGTACCCTGGAAATCCAGGAGCAGAAAGAGATTGAGGCGGTGCTGGCCTCTCTGACCAACGAACTGGCTCCTTATACCGAGGTGCTGGCTCTGGATCTGGAGCTTCTTACACAGCTCGATTTTATTTTTGCAAAGGCAGCACTTTCCCGCCATTACAAATGCAGTCAGCCCCACTTCAACACCCAGGGACGAATCCACATCAAGGACGGCCGTCATCCCCTTCTGGATCCGCAGAAGGTGGTGCCCATTACCCTGTGGCTGGGAAATGATTTCGATCAGCTGATTGTAACAGGCCCCAACACCGGCGGTAAAACGGTTTCCTTAAAAACTGTGGGTCTGTTCACCCTTATGGGACAGGCAGGCCTTCATATTCCGGCCTTCGACGGCTCCGAGCTGTCTGTTTTTGAAGAGGTATTTGCAGATATCGGCGATGAGCAGAGTATCGAACAGAGTTTAAGTACTTTCTCATCCCATATGACCAATATCATCCGTATTTTGAAAAAGGTCAACGACCGTTCGCTCGTTCTCTTTGACGAGCTTTGTGCCGGAACCGACCCGACGGAAGGTGCCGCCCTTGCGATCTCCATTTTATCCAAGCTGCACTTATATGGCGCGCGCACCATGGCAACCACTCACTACAGTGAATTGAAAGTGTTTGCACTTTCAACCCCGGATGTGGAAAATGCCTGCTGCGA
>UQFC01000073.1 GCA_900540335.1 uncultured Clostridium sp.
TACGAGGTCGATGAAGCAGGAAGCCCATTGGCTTTAGACAATGGGTAGTTCACATTATGAAAACCCATTCTGCCGTAGGCGCGGATATGCTGGAGAACCTGCCCCTGCATAAAGAAGAGCCCCTTGTCAAGGTAGCATATGAAATCTGCAGATGGCACCATGAGCGCTATGACGGAAAAGGATATCCGGATGGCTTAAAGGGGGAGGAGATTCCCATATCTGCCCAGGCAGTTGCTCTTGCAGATGCCTATGATGCTTTGATTAGTGAACGTGTCTATAAAAAGGCTTTTTCCCATGAAAAGGCGCTGAGCATGATTCTGAATGGAGAATGCGGAGCTTTTAATCCGCTTTTGCTGGAATGTCTGTCTGATATTGCAGATCGTATTCAGGAAGAACTGGAGATTAATTCTCTCAGCCGGTTCAGCGAGAAGGAGATTCACAATATTGTGGAGCAGATGCTTTCCTATAAGGAGCTGGCAGCATCCAACAGAACGTTAAGCATACTGGAGGAGGAAAGGATGCGGTTCCAGCTGTTTTCTTCCAGGGCTTACGAGATCCAGTTCGAGTATACCGTGGTTCCCTCGATGATTACTGTTTCTGACCGGGGCGCTGAGCAGTTTGGTATTCCCCGCCTGATTGTGAATCCATCGGAAAACAAGGAACTGCTTTCTCTTATCAGCAGGGAGACCCTGTGCAGACTGGACAGAATGCTTCGGAAAACAACGGCGGAATGTCCGGTTGTGGAGTGCGAGGCAGAAGTTACCTTTGGCGGAGAAAAGCATATGAGCCGTATTATATGCCAGGCTCTCTGGACACATGGAGAAAAGGACGAGTACAGCGGCGCTATTGGAAAAATAGTAGGAGTGCATGAAGAATAGCGGGGGCATCACATATGACGTTAGAAGAAATGTATCAGGAAATTGAGGGAAATTATTCGGATATTCTGGATCGCCTTCGGAAGGAGGAGAGAATTGAAAAATTTGTTCTGCTGTTTTTAAAGGACAGCAGTTTTCAGACCTTTCGTCAGGCGATGGATCAGGGGGATACAGAGGAGGCTTTTCGGGCAGTTCATACGCTGAAGGGTGTCTGCATGAATCTGAGCTTTGACAGTCTGTATCGGATCTCCAGTGAGATAACAGAATATCTGCGGGCCGGTCAGACAGACAGAGCCATGGAGGCATTGCCGGAGCTGGAAAGCTGCTATGAAAAACATGTGCGTGTGATTGGTGCGTATTCCGGGAACTGAGGCAGCCGGGGGAGGAAATCAGAATCAGATGTCGAATAATTTAAATAAAATAATGGATGTACTTCACGGCGGTATTGCCAGGTACAATCAGGATACGGGAAAATATGTATTTGAGTATTGTACAGACAGTATTGCCCAGCTGTATGGCTGCGCGAAGGAGGAACTTTGGGATGACAGGACACATGATGCTCTGGATGTGATCTGTTCCTGTGACCGGAATCAGGCAGAGCAGATACTCAGGAAAATTCGGGAAAAGAGGATAGGACTGAAAGCCTATTTCCGGATTCGCGAGGAGCATAATCACATTAAATGGTGCCGGCTGGACTGCTGGGAAGATGGCGGGGATTCTGTTATTCTGATTTCCGGAATATCTCCGGAAATTCAGCTGTTCCGGAGTGTTGCAAAGGAAACGGCAGACGATATTTATGTAATAGAGAAGGACAGCTTTAATCTTCTCTATGCCAATAATCTGAAAGAGCCTTATTTTGAGGAAGAAAATCAGGGAGAGCAGAAGTGTTATCAGGTGCTTCACGGAAAATCCGAGCCCTGTGAATTCTGTGAACTGATGAATCATAATAATGAAGATATGCTGGGGGAGAAAACCTTTGAGAATGAGGGAAGGTTTTATATTACAAAGCTCCGGGAAACGGATTGGAGCGGACGTCCTTCCTACATCAAATATGTGAGGGATATTACTGAAGAGGTGGAGAACAACCGGCAGAAGGAGCGCCTGGAGCAGTATTTCCAGACGGTTGTAAAGTATCTTCCCGGAGGAATGGCTGTTGTGCACCATGAGGTGGACGGAGAACTGAAACCGGAATATCTGTCAGAGGGTTTTTCCGAGATGCTGGATATGCCTAAGGATGAGGCATGGAGAATCTATCGTGACAATGCCCTGTCCGGCGTTCATCCGGATGACAGGGAATATGTCAAGACAAATCTGGATCAGTGTATCAAAGAGAAACGTCAGAAATACGAGCTGCAGTACCGGCTGAAAAAGGGAAACGGCGATTATATCTGGATTAATGCCAAATTCTCTGTTATCCAGTGTGATGGCGGTGATGCGCGGGTTTATGTGAATTACCATGATATTACTGCAGAGAAAAAAATGCAGGATCAGCTGCGTCAGCAGTATAAGGATCAGCTTCACCAGCATTACATGATGGCAGGGCCGGACGCTTTGATTCTGGGGCACTGCAATATTACAAAAAATAAAATCTATGAGATTGTGGACTACACCAATTCGCAGCTGCTGGAGCGTTTTGGCGATGTCCGGGAGGAATTCTTTTTCGGGATTGGAACCTTTATTGAGGATGAGGCTGAGCGGGAGGCATTTTATGAAAAATACTTGAATGAGCCGTCTATGGAGGCCTATCTCCGAGGGGAAAAAGAAATCATCCATCCCTGCTTTTTCAAGCTTCCGAGAAAGAAAATCGGAAGCTATGTGCAGTTTAAGGTAACACTTTTAGAGACTCCGGATACGGGAGATGTGACGGGAATTCTGACCGTTACAGATATTACGGAGAAGATTATCCGTGAGAAAATCTTTATGCAGATGTCCTCTACAAACTACGATCTGGTAGCTAATGTGAATCTTTTTAAGGACACCTACGAAATTGTCAGCGGCGGAGACGAGATTATCCGGGAAAAACGCGGAACGAATACAGAACGGATCCGGCGGGTCCTGGAGGAAATGGTTGCTTCCAGCAGCCGGGAACGGGAATATGTAGAGTCCATGCTGAACCCGGAGAAAATGCTGGAGCGTCTGAAAAAGAAAAAGAGCTATTCCTTTACCTATTCCATTCGTGACACCAGGGGAAAGATCCGGACAAAAAACATGGTGATTTCAGATATTGACCTGCGCCTGGGAAGAGTTTGCTTTGTCCGTGCTGATGTGACGGATGTTTTGAAGGCAGAAAGAAGGGCCAAAGAGGAGTTAGAGCGGGCATTGAGCGAGGCAAAAAAGGCAAGCCGCGTGAAAAGTGATTTCCTGTCTTCTATGAGCCACGATATCCGGACGCCCATGAATGCCATTGTAGGTATGACAACGCTGGCTCTGGCGAATCTGGACAACAGAGATAAGGTGGAGGATTATCTGCACAAGATTTCTGTTTCTTCGCAGCATTTGCTCAGCCTGCTGAATGATATTCTGGATATGAGCCAGATTGAGCAGTCGAAGATTCATCTGAATTATCAGACCATACAGATTGAGGAGCTGTTAAATCATATTTCTTCTATCATGACTTCTCCTGCAGAAAATGCAGGCCTGAAGTTTCAGATCCAGATGGAAGAATTCCAGCATACAAGTTTTTCCGGGGATCCTCTCAGAATTAAGCAGATTCTGATTAATCTTCTGAGCAATGCCATTAAGTTTACCATGGAGGGCGGAGCTGTATTATTCCGGACAGAAGAGATTCCGGCAGAAAAGGAACATCATGTACGATACTGCTTTACTGTCCAAGATACGGGGATCGGTATGTCCGAGGAGTTTATCAGCCATTTGTTTGAACCCTTTATCCGGAGCAGTCAGGTGGTTAAGGTAGAGGGCACCGGTCTGGGACTCAGTATTACAAAAGGCCTTGTGGATTTAATGGGCGGAGCGATTCGGGTGGAAAGCAGACAGAGGGAAGGAACCCGGTTTGAAATCGAATTAGAATTTGAACGGGTGGAGATGCCGAAAAAGCTTCAGGAGTCCGCTGATACAGAGGTGGAGGATGAGGATTTGTCGGGATATCATTTCCTTCTTGTAGAAGATAATGAAATCAATTCAGAAATTCTCGGTGAACTGCTGATGATGCGCGGAGCTGCTTTTAAAGTTGTAACGGACGGACAGCAGGCTGTAAATGAATTTAAACGGGCAGAGCCCGGTACATATGATGCAATTTTTATGGATATTCAGATGCCGGTTATGAATGGATATGAGGCAACCAGAAAGATCCGCAGTCTGGATCATCCGGATGCAAAATCTGTGATTATTCTGGCAATGACAGCCAATGCATTTGCAGAAGATGTAAAAGAATCCATTGAAGCAGGAATGAACGGTCATATTGCAAAACCGGTGGATATGACCCTGCTTTACAATACAATTTCCTCTCTGCTGCCGTCAAAAACTGTAAGATAGTGCAGAAAACAGAGTGAAACTGTATCAGGAATACGGTGATATATTCGAAAAACACGGGCTATGCGTATTAATTAACAAACATTTTCGTTAAAATTAACAAATCAATTGATGAACGGAGATAAAAACAGAACAATTTAACGGATTTTTTGGGATTTTTTTCATAAGAAATAAAATTTGACATCAGACTTAAAACATGATATACATATTCCAACACGGAAACTGATTGATTATTTTAGATCAAAAAGGAGTTGTTCTTATTTTATGAAAGAAAAAAATATTAAACTGTTAAATGTTGATGAGGTAAAGCAGTTTGTATCGGTCGCAATTCAGTGTGATTTCGATGTGGATGTATACTACAATCGGGTGATTATTGATGCAAAATCAATTCTGGGGGTATTCAGCCTGGATCTGAGACAGGTTCTGACTGTCCGGATGTATGGTGAGAATAAGGAGTTTGAAGAGCTGTTGGATACATTGGTACCAGATAGAAAAAAAGCAGCATAAATCAGAACCGTGGAAAAGAAAAAAGTTGACTGATCCTGAACAGACAGAAGCTGATTGCTTCAGGAGAATAAAAGTAAGCCGGGAGGCGGGCAGCACAGGGAAAGTGCTTGCCCGTCTCTTTGGTATGTATTAAAATAGAAGAAGTCAGTTTTGGGGAAAGGCAGAGGCGATGGAAGAGTTGACATCAGAAAAAACCTGTATCCGGATTTCTGTGCGGAATCTGGTGGAGTTTGTGATTCGAAGCGGTGATATTGACAACCGGAGAACGGCAGGGGCAGAAAAAGACGCCATGCAGGCAGGCAGCAGGATTCACAGAAAGCTGCAGAAGAAAATGGGAGCAGATTACCGGCCGGAGGTGGTTCTGCGTCATACTGTGGAAATGGACGGTTACCAGATTGTGCTGGAGGGACGGGCAGATGGTGTCATAGAGTCACCGGCGGAGACGGTTATTGATGAGATCAAGGCTGTATATATGGATTTACGATTGCTGGAGGAGCCGGTTCCTGTTCACCTGGCTCAGGCTCTTTGCTATGCTTATATGTACGGCTGCAGCCATTCTCTGGAGAGAATCGGGATTCAGCTGACCTACTGCAGCATTGAAACCGAGGAAATTCGCCGTTTTCGTCAGGACAGAACCTGGGAAGAGCTGGAGGAGTGGTTTGAAGGACTGATTCACGAATATGTAAAGTGGGCTGAATATCTCTATCGCCATGGACTGCGCAGAGAGGAATCTTTAAAGGAGCTGTCTTTTCCGTATGAGTACAGGAAGGGGCAGAAGGAGCTGGCTGTTTCTGTTTACCGTGCTGTCCGGAGAAAGGCAAATCTGTTTATCCAGGCGCCGACAGGAATCGGGAAGACACTTTCCACCGTTTACCCGGCGCTGAAAGCCATGGGTGAGGGCTTCGGAGAAAAGCTGTTTTACCTGACAGCAAAAACCATTACAAGAAGTGTTGCAGAAGAATGCTTTGGTCTTTTGCGGGAAAAGGGTCTGTTTTTCACTACGGTTACCATAACGGCAAAGGAGAAGCTTTGTCCCATGGAAAAGCCACAGTGCAATCCGGATGACTGTCCTCTTGCAAAGGGACATTTTGACCGGGTAAATGATGCTGTTTTTGCTGTGATTCATGAGCAGAAGGCTATAACCAGAGAGGTGATTTTAGAGTATTCCAGGCAGTTTTCTGTCTGTCCCTTTGAATTTTGTCTCGATATCAGCAACTGGGCAGATGGAATTATCTGTGATTATAATTATGTCTTTGATCCTTCAGCCAGATTGAAACGGTATTTTTCCGAGGGGGGTTCCGGAGAATACCTGTTTTTAATTGATGAAGCCCACAATCTGGTGGGACGGGCGCGGGAAATGTACAGCGCCCGGATGGTGAAGGAAGAGATTCTTGAGGTGAAGCGAAAAATCCGGGGACGAAAGAAAAAGCTGGAGCGGGCTCTGGAACGGTGCAATAAAAGCATGCTGGAAATGAAGCGAAGCGGAGAGGGGTACCAGATGTTTGACAATGTTCACCTTCTGGCTTCTGAGCTTATGACGGTCCTGGGGGAGCTTGAGGTTTTTCTGGAAGAGGAGAGGGAGTTTCCGGAAAGGGAGTCTGTTCTGGAATTCTATTTTGAACTGCGTCATTTCCTGAACATGTACGAGGGGTTGGATGATCATTACCGGATTTACGGAGAACTGGGAGAGGATGGAAGGTACCGGCTTCACCTGCTTTGCATCGATCCCTCCAGGCTTTTGTCCCAGTGTCTGGAAAAAAGCAGCGGAACCATTCTTTTTTCTGCAACCCTGCTTCCTGTCCGTTACTACAAAAGGCTTTTAAGCGGAAATGAGGAGGACTATGCCGTGTATGCCAATTCTCCCTTTGAAAGCAAAAACAGGCTGCTTTTGATTGCATCGGATGTCAGCAGCAGGTATACCAGAAGAAACAGGACAGAGTATCAACGGGTAGTGGATTATATAGAGATACTGGCGCGGAGCCATAAAGGAAATTATCTTGTTTTTTTTCCGTCTTATCAGTATATGGAAGCGGTAGAGCAGCTGCTGGAGGAGAGGACGGAGTGCGGTTTTTCCTGGAGAATGCAGGAAAGTCACATGACAGAAGCCCAGAGAGAGGAATTTCTTTTGGAGTTTGAACAGGAAAGAACGCAGTCCTTTGCAGGGCTGTGTGTTCTGGGCGGAATTTTTTCAGAGGGAATTGATTTGAAGGAGGAGCGCCTTGAGGGGGCGATCATCGTAGGAACAGGACTTCCCATGGTCTGTACGGAGCAGGAGATTCTGAAGAAATATTTTGAAGATCAGGGGGAAAACGGATACGATTATGCATATCAGTATCCGGGAATGAATAAGGTAATGCAGGCGGCGGGACGGGTAATCCGCACCGCCGGGGATCGGGGCGTTATTCTTCTTCTGGATGACCGTTTCCTCCGGCCGGAGGTTCAGCAGATGTTTCCCAGAGAGTGGTCGGAATACGGGCAGGTTGCGAGACAGACTGTGGGATACTGGCTGGAACGGTTCTGGAAGGATTCTACAGCATGTCAATAAATTGCCGGGCAGCCTGGGACAAAGGAATGTTTTCATTATAGGCGACTACCATCTGCCGGGCAGGAAGCTGTTCCTCCAGATGGACAATAAACAGATCCGGGTCTTTTTCCGGAATACAGTAATCCGGTACAAAGGCGATTCCCAGGCCAATCCGGGCCAGATCAATCAGCAGCTCATTGCTGGAAAGCTCGATTTCCGGAACCAGATCCAGTTGATGACGCTGAAACATACTGTGGAGAAATTCACTGGTTGTGCTTTTTCGATCCAGCATGAGAATCGGGCAGGTCTGCAGCTCCTTTAAAGTGACTGTTTTTCCGCGGAGGGAGCCGTATTCCTCGTTGGCGGCAAAGACATCGTGGAATTCGTGGATAATCCGCACATTCTGGGTGTTGGAAAGTCCGGAGTTGGGGTAGTTGGTAATAGCAAAGTCCACCTGGCCGGATTCCAGCAGCTTTGCGCAGGCAATCGAGGTCTGGTTTGTAACCTTGATGTGGATATTGGGGTATTTGCGGTGGAATTCTTTTAAATAGGGGATCAGGTAATAACGGCAGATGGTATCGCTGGCGCCAATCCGAAGCTGTCCTCCGTTGAGGGTATTGGCTTCGAGCAGCTGGTTTTCTCCCTGCTTAATCAGATTCATGGCCGGTTCAATATGCTTTAAAAGGATTTCTCCCTCCGGCGTCAGCTGAACCCGTTTGGTGCTGCGGATAAAAAGAGGCTGGTTTAATTTTTTCTCCAGAACCTTGATTGACTGACTTACCGCTGACTGGGAAATGAACAGCTGCTTGGATGCTTCTGAGAAGCTTAATGTATTTGCCACATGATAAAAGACTTTGTATAATTCATAATTAATATCCATCATTAGTCCTCCTTATAAATATGTTCTATCTTACCATAAAAACTAATAAAATGTAAAGGGAGAATAGGAAAAATGCCAAAAATGAAAGAGGGGTATTGATTTTTGTATGTCAGATCGCTTATGCTTATTACGGAGCAGGCAGAAAATGCCGCAATTTATAATTACACAGCGAGGTACATAACATGAAACCTTTTAAAGAAGGAAAAGTACGTGAAATCTATGATAATGGTGACAGCCTGATTATGGTTGCTACAGACAGGATCAGTTGTTTTGACGTGATTCTGAACAATGTAGTAACAAAAAAAGGCACAGTACTGACTCAGATGTCCAAGTTCTGGTTTGATCTGACAGAGGATATTCTTCCCAACCATATGATCTCTGTTGATGTAAATGATATGCCTGAGTTTTTCCGGCAGCCGCAGTTCGACGGCAACAGCATGATGTGCAAAAAACTGAATATGCTTCCGCTGGAATGTATCGTAAGAGGATATATCACAGGCAGCGGCTGGGCCAGCTACCAGAAAACAGGAACCGTCTGCGGCATCAAGCTGCCGGAGGGCCTGAAAGAGTCTGATAAACTGCCGGAGCCGATTTACACTCCGTCTACAAAGGCTGAGATCGGGGATCACGATGAGAATATTTCCTTTGAGCAGAGCATTGCTCATCTGGAGAAATACTATCCGGGTCATGGTGAGGAATATGCAGTAAAGCTTCGTGATTTTACCATTGCGCTTTATAAAAAGTGCGCGGATTACGCTTTAAGCCGCGGTATTATTATTGCAGATACCAAATTTGAGTTTGGTCTGGACGAGAACGGCAATATTGTGATTGGTGATGAGATGCTGACACCGGACAGCTCCCGTTTCTGGCCGGCAGAGGGATATGAGCCGGGTCATGGACAGCCTTCCTTTGACAAGCAGTTTGCCCGCGACTGGCTGACTGCCCATCCGGGAAATGACTGGACTCTTCCGGAAGAGATTGTAGAGAAGACGATTGACAAGTATCTTCAGGGATATGAGATGCTGACAGGAAAGAAGCTTCTGTAAAAAATGTTATAGAAATGCTGTTTTGCGAGATACCTTTTTTGCCGGATGTCCGGTGAGGAAGGTATCTGCTTTTTATGTCATAGGAAAGTGCTCCCTATGACATAAAAACGCTCCGCGAGGATCGCCATGGGTTGGAAGAGAATTGGGCTGATGAGACGACCCGCCGCAGGAGGAGAGGCTCGCTAGCGAGCTTTTTTTAGTCCATAGGAAAGCACAAGAACAAAAGAGCCGGGGAGGAATTGAGTTTGAAAGAGAGGAATACGCAGGATCTGACGATTGGCCGTCCCATTGTTCAGATTCTTTTATTTGCCATTCCATTGGTGCTTGGGACGCTGTTTCAGCAGCTCTACAGCTTTGTGGATACGGTAATTGTAGGTCGTTTTATAGGAGTAGATGCCCTGGCGGCAGTTGGAACTACCTATTCGCTGAATTTTTTGATCCTTGGATTTGCCCAGGGTCTGTGCGTGGGTTTTGGAATTTTGCTGGCACAGCAGTTTGGAGCTCGTGACAGGACAGAACTGAACCACTATTTTATAAACGGATGCTATCTGAGTGCGGGAATCAGTCTGTTCCTTGCAGTGACAACGTGTGTGGGAGCCCGTCCTCTTTTGAAGCTTATTCGGACACCCGAAGAAATTCTGGATATGGCAGTGCTGTATATTCAGATTATTTTTATTGGAATCCCGGCAACGGTGCTTTACAATTATATGGCAGGAGCGCTTCGGGCAGTAGGCGATTCCAGACATCCTTTTTACTATTTAGTCATTTCCAGTGTTTTGAATATCATTCTGGATTATCTGTTTATTGTGCCTATGAATATGGGAGTTGCAGGTGCTGCATGGGCAACCGTTCTAAGTCAGCTGGTGAGTGGAATTCTGTGTACCTGGTGGTTTCTTACAAAGACAGGGGTGATTGAACGAAAACGCTGCTTTATGGCATTTTCCCCCTATCATGCAAAAAAACTCTGCCTGATTGGACTTCCAATGGGCTTTGAATATTCGGTATCTGCTATTGGTGCGGTAGTGATGCAGGGAGCAATCAACAGTCTGGGCAGTGTAGCAGTTGCCGCACAAACAGCAGGAGAAAAAATCCGTCAGATGTTTACACTTCCTATGGAAAGTGTGGGCATGGCGATGGCCACTTATGTGGGGCAGAACTATGGTGCAAAAAAGATTGACCGCATTTATCAGGGAATTCGCAGTGGTTTAACGATTCAGTATAGCTACTGTGCCGTGATCTGGGTTGTTATTTTTGTGTTGAAAGCACCTTTGGTAGGGCTTGTCCTTAGTGAAACAACAAGTGCAACAGCAACCGGGGCGGTAGAGTATCTGACGGTTATGAGCGCTTTGTTTTTTATTCATGGCTCGCTGATGATTATGAGAAATACACTGCAGGGCCTGGGCTACAGCATGCAGGCAATTATTTCCGGTGTGGGCGAATTGATTGGACGAAGTCTGGGAGGTATTCTGGCCGTAAGGGTACTGGGATTTTTCGGGATTTGTATTGCAAATCCTCTGGCCTGGGGGCTGGCACTTTGTTATTGTATTGTAATGGTAACCTATTATTTGAGAAAGCTTCGATAACAGATACGAGGATAGAAAAACCGCTGTTTGTCTGGAAAGTCCAGAAAACAGCGGCTTTTTGTATTGCCAGAAATTTTAATTGCAGGTATCCGGTGCGTTATTCCGGATAAATCAGACGGTCATCGTTGATGCCTTCAATCACTTCTTCAAGATAGCGGCCAGCCAGATATTTTGCCATATTCAGGTTCATATCCAGGTAATTGCCGCAGTCTCTGGCACAGGCCCCGGGAACTTCGCCTTCATAATCCCGGATAAAGGTGAACATGTCACGAACCAGGGGAACAATATCTCTGGAAGAGTAATCTCCAGCCAAAAGCAGGTAGAAGCCAGTCCGGCAGCCCATTGGGCCGAAATAAAGAACACGATCCTGAAACAGAGGATGATTTCTCAGGAAGGTCGCCCCCAGATGTTCTATGGTATGAACCTCCGCGGTATTCATCACCGGCTCAAAGTTGGGGCGGGTCATCCGCAGATCAAAGGTGGTGATAACGGAGTCTCCGGCATGGTCTTTTCTGGAAACATAAATGCCGGGAAGAAGTTTTAAATGATTGATGGTAAAGCTTGTTATTTTTTCCATAGTGTGAACCTCCGAAATGAGAATAAGGGATTTGGAGAAGGAAGCTTTTGCGTCACAGAAGAAATGACCCCATGACATGAAAATACCGCAGGAACAGGTTCCTACGGTTTTCCTACAATGGAGATAGTGGGATTCGAACCCATGACCTCTTGAATGCCATTCAAGCGCTCTCCCAGCTGAGCTATACCCCCATGCAATCTGGTATGTATTTTATCACAGTTACAGCAGTCTGTAAAGCAAAAAGTGAAATTTTATGTTGATTTTTCGCGGGAATTCCGGAACCGGGCGGAGAATGGAGGACGAAATGGAAGGGGAACAGAAAAAATCCTCATTTCCATGCTTCTGTTTTTGTGTTATACTGACAGAAGATGACGCGCAGGAGGAGAAAAAGAATTATGCATGATGATGTTTATCAGATGTATCTGGAAGAAATAGGGATTCTTACACCCTGTACCCCTGATGAGGAGGCCGCTCTTCTGGAACGGGTGAAGTCCGGGGATGCAGAGGCGAAGAACCGGCTTATGGAAGGAACCCTTGGCTATATTGTAGAACTGGTAAAGGCTTATGAGAATCAGGGGCTGCCTCTGGGAGATCTGGTTCAGGAGGCCAATATAGCGGTGATGATGGCATTGGGAGAGCCGGAGAATCTGAACTTTGAAGATTCAGGTGAACAGGAGGGACTTACGGCTTTTCGCAGCTACATCAGGCAGCAGGTGGAAACAGCTCTTCAGGAAGCTCTTGCAGAGCAGAAAAGCTCTGAGCAGGTTGGGGAGGAGCTGCTGGCACGGGTGAATGTGCTGAAGGATATTTCCCAGCAGATGGCAGAGGAGCTGGGACGGGAGGCTACAGTTGAGGAACTGGCCCGGAAAATGAAAATGACAGAGGACGAAATCAAGGATATTATGAAGCTGACTCTGGATGCCATGAGCGTCAGCCCTGATGCGGAGATATAAGAACGCCTGGAAAAAAATTAATTAGCTGTGATGATAAATACCATAAGATATATTAATTTTATTTATAATATATCTTGTGGTATTATTAAATTAGGATTGATCATTTTCCGAAACCATCAGGTGAAGTACAGAGAAATCAGGAGGAACCTATGAGCGTAAGACGAGTATATGTAGAGAAGAAACCGGAGTTTGCCGTTAAGGCCGGTGAGCTGCGTGAGGAAATCAGCAGCTATCTGAGCATCGGTACGGTAACGAATGTCCGGGTGCTGATCCGTTATGATATTGAAAATCTGTCCGAGGAGACGTACCGTCAGGCACTGGTGACGATTTTTTCCGAGCCGCCGGTAGATTTTGTATATGAAGAGGATTTCCCGAAGGATGAGGGAGATACTGTATTTTCCGTTGAGTATCTGCCGGGACAGTTTGACCAGAGAGCTGACTCTGCCGAGCAGTGTGTAAAGCTGTTAAATGAAAACGAGGAGCCGGTGATCCGCACGGCAACAACCTATGTGCTGTCAGGAGAACTGACGGATGAGCAGAGAAATGCAGTGAAGAGCTTCTGTATTAATCCGGTGGATTCCAGAGAAGCATCTGCAAATAAGCCGGAGACTCTGGTAACTGTGTTTGAAACGCCTGCAGATGTTGCTTCCTTTGAAGGATTTACAGAGTTTGGTCAGGAGGATTTAAAGGCTCTTTATGACTCCCTGAATCTGGCTATGACTTTCCGGGATTTTCAGCATATTCAGAAATATTATTCTGAGGAGGAGCACCGCAATCCGACGGTAACAGAGATTCGTGTTCTGGATACCTACTGGTCTGATCACTGCCGTCATACCACCTTCTCCACAGAGCTGAAGCAGGTTGAGATTACGGACGGTTTTTATAAAGCGCCAATTGAGGAAACCTACAATCAGTATCTGGCTGATCGGGAGGTTCTTTACAAAGGCCGCGACGATAAATTTGTCTGCCTGATGGATCTGGCTCTTCTGGCTATGAAGAAGCTTCGGGCAGAGGGAAAACTGGAGGATCTGGAGGTTTCTGACGAGATTAATGCCTGCAGTATTGTGGTTCCGGTGGAAATCGACGGTGTTACTGAGGAGTGGCTGGTAAACTTTAAGAATGAAACTCACAACCATCCGACGGAGATC
>UQFC01000074.1 GCA_900540335.1 uncultured Clostridium sp.
CAAAAGGCTGTCTGCTGAAGAAGATTAATCAATGTTGTTCCAATATAATCCATTTTAATCCCTCCATAAGGAACTTGCCGTTAATTGCAAGCTGTTAGTTTAATGTAGCAAGAACTGCGCCGGCTTCTACGGAATCGCCAACTGCTGCATTCAGACTTGCAACGGTGCCGTCCTGAGGAGCTACGATATCATTCTCCATCTTCATGGCTTCCAGAACCATGATTGCATCACCCTTCTTTACTGCCTGTCCAACGGTTGCCTTTACTGCAAGGATCTTACCCGGCATGGGAGCAGAAACCTTTACGGAGCCGGCTGCGCCTGCCGGTGCTGCTGCCTTGGGAGCTGCCTTCGGTGCTGCTTTCGGTGCTGCCTTGGGAGCTGCAGCTGCTGCGCCGGTGGAGGTTCCTTCCTCTACGGTTACTTCATAAACATTACCATTCACTGTAATTGTATAATTTTTCATGATAAATTCCTCCTAATATGCTTATGCTCTTTTCCATTTTGCGCCGGGTGCACGTTTGATGGAACGCACTACCAGGCCGTCCGTTGAAGAATTGGAAGCAGCTGCAATTGCTGCAGTAATAACTGCCACCAGTTCCAGATCGTCAACCAGTTCCTCTTCTTCTGCCTCTACCGCTTCCACAACCGGTGCAGGAGCCGCCGGTGCTGCCGCCTCCTGTTTTGCCTTCATCTTTGCTTCAAAGATATTGACAAACTTCATTCCGGCAATGATCAGGCTGATGAAAATCAGAACCATAAATACAGTTCCCATACCCAGAAGGGTATTCATAGCTGCCTTTTCCATCTTTTCTCCGAAGCTGTATTCCGGAGTAAATGTGATGGATGTCGGCATCAGGCCCTGATCGCTCTCAGCCATAAACATCTTGAATTCTACATTCCGCTTTTCAAACTGTGCCATAACCGTGCTGACATATTCGTCATCCTCGGAAAGTACAGTATCAGAAGAAATCACTCCTACAAATGCGCCGGTATCATTCATTACGCTCATCCAGGAGGTAACACCGCCTGCAAGACCGTACTCCTTGTCCTCCAGAAGTGTTGCTTCCAGTTCCTTGGCCTGAGCCTCGTCAAGAGCTGCAATATTCTGCAGAAGTCCTTCCGCACTCTGAGAAACACCCATAGATGTCATGGGGTCAAGCTCTTTCCCCTTGGTTTCCGTACCGGCAGAGCAGGCGGACAGGGAAAAGAGGCTGACTGTCATGCATAACACTAACAATACTCGCTTTATATACTGTTTCATATATCAGTCACCTCGTTTTAAACCGTTCCATGTTTTCTGTCAGGACGATCCTCTCTCTTGGTAAACAGCATCTCGAAAGCTGCAATCACACGTTTTCTGGTATCGCATGCATCGATGATGTCATCCACATAACCTCTCTTTGCCGCTGCTACAGCGCTGGACTGAAGCTGGCGGTATGCCTCTGCCTTCTCTGCAATCAGAGCCAGGCTGTCGTCTGCCTTTGCAATCTCATCTGCATACATAATCTTTGCAGCTGCCTGTGCATCCATCATTCCGACAGAAGCGTTCGGCCATGCATAAACAAGATCAGCGCCAATAGACTTGCTGTTCATAGTCAGATATGCGCTGCCGTATGCTTCGCCTACAATTACAGTCACTTTCGGAACGCTTGCATCTGCAAATGCATAGGTCAGACGGCCTGCTGCCTTTGCAATCCGGCGCTCTGTACATTTGCTTGCTTTATAGCCCTTTACATTTACCAGGGTTAACAGAGGAATGTTGAAAGCGTCACAGAAGGAAACAAACTTCTCTGCCTTCTCGCAGCCGCGATAGGAAAGAACTGCGTCATACTCGCCTTCCTTCACACCGTTTTCACCATATACCTCGGTTCTGTTTGCCACACAGCCTACGGTCATGCCGTTCAGACGGATAAATCCGGTAACCATGGACGGATCGTAGTCTTTCTTTACTTCCATAAAGAAGTTGTCATCTGAAATCTGAGCCAGAGCCAGATCGGTAGCACCTGCACAGTTCTCAATATCAGAGCAGATGCGGTTTAAATCATCCTCACACTCGCTGTAGGACATATCATCCTCATTGTTTGCAGGCAGAATAGAAACCAGTGTGCGAATCTGAGAAAGAATCTCATCCTCACTGCCGGTAAAATCTGCCAGACCAGCCTCTTCACTCTGGAAAGCAGCACAGGAGGTGTCACATTTTTCAATGCGGTTGCCGTCAATCGCATTGGGAGAATTTACAAACAGTTTTGCCTTTTTGTTCTCCATAAACACAAAATCTGCCATTGCAGAAGATACTGCCATACCGCCGCCGCAGGTACCGAACACTGCGGAAATCTGCGGAACAACACCGGAAGCCATTGCCTGGCTTAAATACATCTGGCCAAAACCGTTTAATGCGTCCGTTGCTTCCTGCAGTCTTAAACCGGCACAGTCAATCAGTCCGATAACCGGCGCTCCCATCTTCACTGCCATGGAATAAATGTTGGAAATCTTCTTTGCATGCATCTCACCCATGGAACCGCCCAGTACAGACGCATCCTGGCTGTACACATACACCAGGCATCCCTCAATGGTACCGTAACCGGTTACTACACCATCTGCGGGAGTTTCCCTGTCAGTCATGTTAAAATCAGTGCTTCTTGCTGTTACATAAGCGCCGACTTCAACAAAACTGTTCTCATCAAGCAATGCATTGATTCTGTTACTTGCTGATGTTTGTGCTGAATTACTCATTTTGCAATCCTCCATTTTGAAATATTTTCACGACATGACGAAACCCCGCAAAAAACAAAGCGGAAAATCTCGTCCTGTCGCTTAGTAAATCCAATTTCTGCCGATTTTAATTGTATAATGTCCTGCAGCAAATTTCAAGTTATTTTTTTAACTTTTGATTTTTTTAGGCATTTTTTGCCAAAAAATCTCCATAACCATTCGAAGACAGGAAGAAAATTTCCACTCCTCCACCGAAGCTTCCAGATAAAGCGGATACACTGCAATCACCGTCCCGTTAAGACGGTATATCCGGTATCCCGCCACATCCCCTGCCCGTACCGGAGCTCTCCTCCTGTCCGGAAGCCTGGTACAGCATTCCACCTGTTCCCGGTCTGATACCAGAAGTCTTAAATGACGTTCCTCTTCCCTCAGACGGCTGCTGACAGGAACCCTCACAGGTTCTTTTCCTCCTTCCACCAGCATACTCCATGACTGCTCCGGCTCGAATACATCCCGGTAATGATAACAGGTCTTTCCATACTCCAAAAGCGTCCTTGCATCTTCCCATTTATAAGTTTTATGAGGAGGCCACCCGCTTCCCAGAAGCGCGATAATAAAAGTCCTTCCCTCACTTTCCAGAGCCCCTACATAAGAATACCCCGCGCCTCCGGTAAAGCCTGTCTTTCCCGTCAGGGCTCCCTCCATCATGGTCAAAAGGGCATTATGGTTTCCGCAGTACCGGGAATAACGGCCGGAGCGATCGGCAATGGTTTTTCCCGAGGTTCCTGTGATTTCCAGAAATGCCTCCTTCTTTGGTGAATCCCGGATACAGTATCTTAGAATCGCCGCTAAATCTTCTGCTGTTGTCCCGTGATTTTTCTCACTTCCGTCCGGCATAGAAGAAACGGCATCCAGTCCGTTCGGCGTAATAAACCAGGTGTTTTTACAGCCGATATCCCTCGCCTTCTGATTCATCATGGATGCAAATCCCTCCACGCTTCCCCCTATATGCTCTGCAATCGCCACCGCAGAATCATTGTGAGACTCCAGCATCAGAGAATACAAAAGCTCCTGAAGGCGAAATTCCGTACCGGCCGGAACCCCCAGATGAACCTTGGGCTGAGAGGCAGCCTTCGGGGAAAACCGGCAGAATTCCTCCGGATTCCCGTTTTCCAGAGCCAGAATGCAGGTCATGATTTTCGTCGTACTGGCCATGGGACGAAAGGTTTTCTCCTCCTTTCCATAAAGAATGCGTCCGCTGTCTGCATCCATCAAAACAGCGCTGACTGCATGAAGACGAAGGTCTGGGCGGCCAAAGTCCGTCTCCTGTATTTCAGATCCTTCTATGCTCCTCTCCCGTATTGTCCCTTCCCATTGTGTATTCTCCACCGGTATGGTGCGGGCCGGCATAGAAGCGCTTCCCCACACAGCAAATCCGGCTGTAATTCCTATCATTAAACCGCAGGCACGGCTTCGTTTTCCCATTCTCTCACCCGGAACCTATCATTACCTGATCCTATTCTGGTATTTTTTTAATTATTCTGGTATGATAGACAAAGAAACTGCGGGATATTTCCCGGGTGTCAAAGTCGAAGGGAGGTCTGTCTATGGAACGGCAGAGACTTATTTTTCATATTGATGTGAATTCCGCCTTTCTCAGCTGGGAATCTGTCTATCGTCTGTCAAAGGATCCCCATGCAGTAGATCTGCGAACCATTCCATCTGCAGTCGGAGGAGATGCCAAATCCCGCCACGGGATTGTACTGGCAAAATCAGTTCCTGCCAGACAATATGGAATTTCCACAGCCGAACCTCTGGTATCCGCCCTGAAAAAATGCCCGGAATTAACCATTGTTCCATCCCGCTTTGACCTTTACCTGGAGTATTCCGGAAAACTGATCCGTCTCCTTGAAGAGTATACGCCTGATATTGAAAAATTCAGTATTGATGAGGCATTTCTTGATATGACAGAAACCATCCACCTCTTTGGCAGTCCTGCTGAAACTGCGGATCGCATTCGGGAACGGATTCACAGAGAGCTTGGCTTTACCGTCAATGTAGGGGTTTCTTCCAACAAACTTCTGGCAAAAATGGCCTCTGATTTTGAAAAGCCTGATAAAACCCATACCCTTTTTCCTTCTGAAATACCGGACAAAATGTGGCCTCTTCCCCTGCGCAGTCTGTTTTTTGTAGGGAGCTCCGCTGCCCTGCGCATGGAAAAAATCGGTCTTCACACCATCGGAGATATTGCCTCCTGCGACTGCTCGATTTTGAAAGCCCATCTGGGAGACAAATACGGCACCCTGATCCACCGGTATGCAAATGGGATTGACGACTCTCCCGTGGAAGAAAGAGAACCGCTCAACAAGGGCTATGGCAACAGTATTACTCTGCCCCAGGATATTTCCGACTATTCCACTGCCTGCCAGGTTCTTCTTGCGCTCAGCGAAACTGTCGGAGCACGGCTGAGGGAAAGCCATGTTCGCTGCACCTGCGTCTGCGTGGAATTAAAGGACTGGCAGTTCCACAGCCATTCCCATCAGGCAGCGCTTCCCTATGCAACAGATTCCACCACGCTGATTTACCAGAAGGCTTGCCAGCTCCTGAAGGAATTCTGGGATTTTACCCCGGTTCGTCTCATCGGTCTTAGGACCAGCCGTATTGACGAAACCCGGTTCCACCAGATGAATCTGTTTGAAACAGAACAGTCCCGCCGGATGAACGCTCTGGAAAAGGCCGTTGACTCTATCCGCGACAAATACGGCGTTGACAGCATCAAACGGGCCAGCTTTCTGGAAAAAGACCTGGTTGTGGATCATACGGTCAGCAAGAAAAAACATCTGAAGCAGAAAGGAGAACCATACCAGCCGTGAGACAGGTATTTACTTATACTGTATCCCCTCAGACGGAAATTACTGTACAGAATCTGCTCCTCTCCCGGGGCTATTCCAAACGTCTGATTATTGATTTAAAGGCCCTGGAGGACGGTCTTACCGTGGAAGGCCATCGTGTCTGCACTCCCTATGTGCTGCAGCCGGGACAAACACTTACGGTTACCCTTCCGCCGGAAAAGAATTCTCCTCATATTGATCCGGTCTGTCTGCCCTTTCTCGTTGTTTATGAAGACGAACACCTGATGATTCTGAATAAACCATCGGGAATGCCCATCCATCCTTCCCAGGGAAACCATGACAATTCCCTCGCCAACGGCGTAGCCTGGTATTTTCGTCAGAAAAATCTTCCCTTTACCTTCCGGGTTGTGAACCGGCTGGATCGGGATACGACCGGCCTTCTGATTCTGGCCAAGCACAGCCTCAGCGCCTGTCTTCTTTCGGATATGATGAAAAAACGAGAAATCCGGCGCACCTATCTGGCTGCTGTACAGGGAAAGCCGGAGCCGGAATCCGGAGTGATCTGTGCGCCGATTTCCAGAGCTGACAACTCCACCATTGAGCGGTGCGTGGATTTTGTCCATGGCGAGCAGGCCGTCACCCGCTACCAGGTTCTTTACACCAATCCTGCCTCCGGCACCTCCCTGGTAGAGCTTCACCTGGAAACAGGACGCACCCATCAGATCCGCGTTCATATGAAATATCTTGGTTTTCCTCTCCTGGGTGATTTTCTTTATTATCCGGACTTCAGTCTGATTCAAAGACAGAGCCTTCACTCCTGGAAGCTGGAATTTACTCATCCCATAACAAAAGAACCGCTGGCCTTTACGGCTGCGGTTCCTGATGATATGCAGTGCTTTCTTCCGGAGGGAGAAGCCAGACGTCCTTTTACAGCTCCTGGCGAAGCCCCTTTGGGTAATGATTCTTAAGAATTTCCGAAGAGGCCTTTGCCCAGCCGGCCGGCCAGCCGTCTGCACAGATTAAGGTCCATCCGTTTTCTTTTTTTTCCGCGGAAAGGGTTCCTCCGGAAAGATAGGTTCTGATTTCTTCTGACTCTGCCGCCAGTTCCATTCTCCGGCTTACCGTATCCGGATTCAGAAAAAGCGCCAAGGCATGGGACGGCTCCAGTCTGTTTTTCTTTCCTGCTGCAAGATGAAGTCCCGGTCTTAAAACTCTGAGACCGGACAGATCCGGAGTTTTCTCAGGCAGCAGATAAATCTGATCGCCATAGGCAATCGTCCGTTCCGGGCTGCAGGTCTCCATCCAGATTTCTGCCTCCCGCCCCGGAAAAATCTCCTGAAACATGGCTTTTAACAATGCCTGATTTTCTCTTGCTGTTTCTCCCCCGCCTTTCTTTTTTCCGTTCTGACTGCTGCGGTCTTTCTTCTTTCCATTTTTACGAACGTCTGTCTCTGCGGCTTCCTGAAGCTCATCCCCGCATGCAGCGCCGCCTTCCTTCTTCAAACAGGCCAGGTAATGTCCTTCTCCCTCGCATTTGTGAGGCCAGATCCGGAAGCTATTCTCCAGACCGGACATATTGGTCCGGCTCCATTCCGGCCTTCCGTGAGAAAGGCCCTCCAAAGCGTCAGCCGATTCCGGCTTCTCTATGGAAAAATCACGGTGTTCCTGCAAAAACAGTTCTATTGCCTGTTCATCCTCCTCCGGAGCAAAGGTACAGGTGGAGTAAACAAGCCGTCCGCCGGGCTTTAACATGGCAGCCGCATTGTCTAAAATTTCCTGCTGGCGTCTGGCGCAGTTTTCCACATTCTCCGGACTCCACTGACTGCGTGCCAGCTCGTCCTTACGGAACATTCCCTCACCGGAACAAGGCGCATCTACCACAATCCTGTCAAAAAATTCCGGAAAAGAAAGCCTCAGATGACCCGAATCCTCATTGGTCACAACACAGTTTCCAATTCCCATCCGCTCCACATTCCGGGACAAAATCTTTGCCCTTGCCGGATGAATCTCGTTGCTTACCAAAAGCCCCTGGTTTCTCATACGTCCTGCAATATGAGTTGTCTTTCCTCCCGGCGCCGCGCACAGATCCAGAATCCGTTCTCCCGGCTGAGGATCCAGAAGCACCGTCACTGCCATGGCGCTGGGCTCCTGAATATAATAAATTCCTGCTTCATGAAGCGCATGCTTTCCCGGCCTGGTTTTCTGGTCATAGTAATATCCTTCCGGACACCAGCTTACAGGATCAAGCCCGAATCTCTTTCCATAGCGTAGAGAAAGCTCTGACGCCTCCCCTTTCAGAGGATTCCATCTCAGCCCCTGTACCCGCTCTGCCTCATAGCTTTCAAGAAACGCCGGAAACTCCCCGCCTAAAAGCTCCTTCATCCGCTTCAAAAATGCTTCCGGCAATTCTGTTTTTTGATTTATTTTTTCATTTGCTTCCACGAGTTCTTCGATTTCCTTTTCTTCTATTTCTTCTATTTTCTTATATGCCGATTTTTTATTTTTATCCTGCTTCTTCTTTTCAGCCATCATTGTCTCCCGGGTTTTCATTATTTTCCTGCAGTCTTTAGTCTCTTACCGCTTTTTTTCATTATATCGGTCTGAGGATTTCCTGTAAATACCCTATCTGCGACAAAATTCTCTACCGCCGCACGGCGATCCTCGCGGAGCGTTTTTATGTCATAGGACGTAATTTCCTATGACATGAAAAAAAGGTTGCACATCTGTCACAACAGACGCACAGCCTTTTCGTCATTACACCTTTATCAAATCCTTCGATTACAGGGAAACCTTGAAATCGTCGGAACCTTCTCCGTTTACGACATAGTAAGCCACATTATTTTCAGGTTGGATATAAACTTCAATGGTTTTGATGGTAACGCCTCTGTGGTTGGCCTTGTATGCTTTGGTTGCTGCATCCAGTACATCCTTTGCAACAATCTGATTCTCGCCATACTCAATAACAACCTTTGCCTTCGGCTCAGCTTTTTTTGCTGGAGTTTTCTTTGCAGCCGGAGCTTTTTCTTCAGCCTGGGTCTTTTCTGCAGCCGGTGCTTTTTCTGCAGCTGTCTTCTTCGGCGCTGCTGCTTTCTTCTCTGCCGGTTTCTTTACTGCCTTGGAAGCTGTTGTTGTCTTCTCAGTTTCCTTCTCAGCAACTGCATTCCCCTCTACTGCTTTGTCAGCTACTTTCTTTACTGCTGCCATAATCCTTTTCCTCCTCATTTGACTCTGGAACCTATTGATTTCCTGCACAGTTCTTCCCCCTGCGCTGAGTGCATTATATATCCCTTTTCCTTTTTTGTCAATGAAATCCTTTGAATATCAAGACATCACAGCACAAGAATAAGAGTTATTGTAATAGCTGCCATACTCAAAACAATTGACATGGAATTGACGGCACTGGACATTTCCACATCACTGCCCAGCTTTCCTGTAAAAGCTGTCGCCACAGAAGAAACCGGTCCGAAGGCCACAATAGCCATGGCCTGACGAACCTCCAGTTCAAAGGGCAGCAGATAAAATCCTGCCAGAGAAAAAGCAACAGCCATGCCGTAGCGCAGAGCCATCAGACGGAAAATCCGGAAAATCTTATCTCGTCCCAGACGGATTTCAAATCCGATTCCAATCATCAAAAGAGCCAGGAAGGCATTGGCGGCTCCCACAGTACCGGCGAAAGAAACAACTACATCCGGAAGCGATATCCCCAGCATAGCAAGAATTGTCATAATTACATAAGCATCAAAGGGCATGGAGGAAAGCAGGCTCTTTACAATATTTCCCGGTGATGCTTTTTCGCCCGTTCCCTTAACCATCGAAGCCAGAGTATAGGTTACTCCTGTACACATAACCGCATTTCCGGCATCAAACAGACTGGTTGCCGCAAATCCGACCGGTCCCAGAAAGCTCTGAACAAAAGGCAGGGTGAAATTTCCAATGTTGTACCCGGACAGGTTAATCATATCAAAGGCCTTTCTCTCCCCGTCCCGGCGCAGATTGGTCACATAGCCGATACCTACCATAATAATATTATAAAGAATTCCCAGCAGACATAAAATGAGCAGTGAGCGCTCCATGGTGATATTGCTGAAATTAGAAATAATCGCACAGGGCAGGGTAATCCGGATTACGATTTTAGAAATCAGATAAAAATCATCCGGATGAAAAAAACCTTTTCGTTTCAATACATATCCCATCACAATAATCAAGATAAATGCTGCTGCCTTCGTCAGCACAGCCAGAATTCCGCTCATGCCTTTTTCCTCCTTTTCAATGACTTATAAAAACAGCTCTGCCAGATAAACAACCACACATGCTCCAATGGATACCCGAAACAAATTCCCATCCACCCACGCAAGAATCACGGCCGCAGCAAAGCCGGCAAGACCGGAGCGAACATCAGCCGTAGCTGATAAAATGGCTGGAAATGTCATAACGGACAGACTGACATAAGGTACATAATATAAAAAAGAACGGATAAATGGACTTTTTATTTCCTTTTTCAGGAGAGTCAGGGGAAGTACCCGCACCCCGTAAATCGTCAGAAACATCACAAGGATGCTTACAGGAATATTAGCACTCATGAACTGCTGCCTCCTTCTCTTCTTTTACCGGGAACAGCACGGCTGCCCCTCCGGCCAAAAGAACTGTTAAAAGAATCATCTGAAATCCGGATGATATTTCACGAATTCCAGGTATTATGGAAAATGCCGCGCTGCATATCATAGAAACCGCTACCACACCTGCAATTACTTTGCTTTTTCTTGACGGCGGAATCACAACTGCCATAAACATTCCGTAAAGGGCCACGTTTAAAGCGCTCATAACTCCCTCCGGAAGAATCATGCCGATAACAGCCCCCAAATAGGTTCCCAATACCCAGCCCGGTCCTGCCACAGCCACTGCGCCGTACATATAAGCAGGATGAAGCTTATCCGGAACTGAAATGGCAATACCGAAAATTTCATCGGTTACTTCATAAGCCATTAAAAATCTGTGATAAAACGGTACATCCTGTCTCACCTTCTGAGAAAGTGCACTGGACATTAACAAGTACCGCATATTTACTACCATCGTTGTCACTGCCATCTCCAGATAACCGACTCCCGCTGCAATCATGCCGATTCCTGCAAACTGCCCTGCAGAAGCCATCATGGCTGATGACATCACCGCTGCCTGAAATGCAGACAGTCCCGCTTTTTTTGAAGCAATTCCCAGGGTAAAGGATACTGCAAAATACCCCAGACCAATAGGAATTCCATGTTTCATTCCCTGCAGAAACCAGACTTTTCCTTCATTTCCTGATTTCGCGCTGTTCATTTTTCCTCATTCCTCCCTTTTCCCTTATTCTGGATAAAAAAAACAGACTTTTACTATCATACCCATACTGTCCTCACAAGTCAATGTCCAGTTTCGCGCCCGGATGACTTTTTTCGCATTTCGTATTATAATTGCACAAGAAAGGAGAATTCCTATGACGACAAAAGAATTGCTGTATGTAAAAACAGTTGCCGATGAGCACAATATATCAAAAGCCGCAAAAAAATTATTTATAGCCCAGCCGTCTTTAAGCCAGTCCATTCAGAGAATCGAAGACAGCATCGGCACAACCTTATTTAACAGAACTTCCACCGGACTTACCCTTACCTTTGCCGGTGAGCGGTATTACCATATGGCTGTCCAGATTTTAAAAATGTATGAGGATTTTCAGCTGGAAATCAGCGATATCAATAATCTGAAAACAGGACGCATCCACGTTGGGATTACCAGCCATCTTGGCACCCTTGTACTCCCCAGAGTTCTCCCTGCCTACAAAAAAATAGGTCCTCATGTGGAAATTACCATCACGGAGGAAAACACGGCTTCTCTGGAGCAGCAGCTTCTGGCGGGAAAACTGGATTTTGCTGTAATGCATGCGCCTCCGGAAAAGAGTTCTCTGGCTGCCTTTCACTATGAACTTCTGAGCAGAGATCCCTTTGTCATTGTTTTATCCCCGGATCACCCGCTGCTTCAAAAAGCAGTTTCCCGGGAAGGTTATCCCTATCCTGTTCTGGATCTGAAGCTTCTGGCCGATGAACCCTTTCTGATGCTCCACCAGACCCAGAGGATCCGCCAGATTACAGATGAAGTCCTTCTTCGGGCAGGAATTTCCCGGCCCAAAACCGTTCTGACCCTGAAAAGCTTTGAAACAGCCCAGCTTCTCGCAGCCCGCGGAATGGGAGTCATGCTTGTGCCGGAACAGTATTCCCGGATTCATTCCGGAAAGCTTCAGCCGGCTCGCCTCTGCATCGATCAGATTTACGGAGCCGGTTGGGATATGTGTATTGCCACCCTTAACGACAGCTTTCTGTCTAAGGCAGATCAGCTGTTTATCCGGATTCTGAAAGAACAGTTTCCCCTATCCGACAACCAGAATCCTTCTATTACCTGACATTTAAAAGGAGATAAAACCCATGAATAAAAAGCAGCCCCTGCTAACTGACACTCCGGGACGGGCTCTTCTTGTCTTTGCTCTTCCCATGATTATCGGAAATCTGTTTCAGCAATTCTATAATATGGCTGATTCCATCATTGTCGGACGCTTTGTAGGCGAAAATGCCCTGGCAGCCGTAGGTGCCTCCTATTCCTTTACCAACGTCTTTATTATGATTGCTATCGGAGGCGGAATCGGCGCCTCCGTACTGACCAGCCAATATCTGGGCGCAGGAAAACTCCGGGAAATGAAAACCTCTGTCGCAACCTTTCTGATTACCTTCCTTGTTCTCAGTTCCCTGCTTGCATGCTTCGGTTTTTTGTTAAACCCGACGGTTATGCGGCTGCTGAAGACACCGGAGGATATTTTCAGCGACGCTGTTCTCTATCTTCAGATTTACTTTTGCGGACTGCCCTTTATGTTTATGTACAACGTGCTTTCCGCCAATTTTAATGCACTGGGGAAATCCGTGATTCCTCTGGTTCTTCTAATCTTCTCCTCTGTATTAAATGTATTTCTGGATTTATTTATGGTTTTGAAGCTGGGAATGGGCGTGGAAGGCGTGGCGATTGCCACTGTTCTTGCTCAGGGAATTTCCTCTCTGCTTTCCTTCCAGATCCTTCTGCGTTTCCTCGGCACTTTTCACACAGAAGGAAAAATTTCCCTTTTTAATCGCTCTATGCTGGTAAACGGAACAAAAATCGCCATTCCTTCCATCATTCAGCAGTCCATTGTCAGCATCGGCATCCTGCTGACCCAGTCTGCAGTAAACCGTTTCGGCTCCTCCGCACTGGCCGGATACTCTGCCGGCATGCGTCTGGAATCCCTGGCGATTGTACCAATGATAGCCACAGGAAATGCTGTCTCTACCTTTACTGCCCAGAATCTGGGCGCAGGCCAGAAGGAACGAGTTCGCCAGGGGTATCGGACCTCGTACCTCATCATTCTTTCCTTCAGTGCTATCCTTCTCATCGCCACCCAGCTGTTTTACCGTCCCATCCTCTCTGCCTTTCTTGATGTGGAATCATCCCCTGTGGCCTATTCCACCGGAGCCAGTTACCTTCGCTTTATCGGCTTTTTCTTCTGCTTTCTGGGATTTAAGGCCTCAACCGATGGCGTTCTGCGGGGTGCGGGAGATGTGGGCGTTTATATGGCGGCAAATCTTGTCAATCTCTCCATCCGGGTTGCTGTCGCGCAGCTCTGCTCTCCTCTCTGGGGAATTGAATTTGTGTGGTATGCTGTACCGCTCGGCTGGGGTACAAACTATATCATTTCTTATCTCTGGTATCGCACCGGCCACTGGGAAAAGAAAACACTGGTATCTTCCTCTCATTAAAGAAATCTGAAAAAGCTGAGAAAAAAGATTTTCAAAAGAAAAGAAAGCCGCAAACCCTGTTCCGCATGAAAAATGCCATGGATTTGCCGGCTTTCTTTTTCAGATAAAACTGATAT
>UQFC01000075.1 GCA_900540335.1 uncultured Clostridium sp.
AAGGGTATTTCTTGGGGCAGGATTTTTGGTTCTTGCCCTGGCTGTGGGAGGCGCCGGATTTGGGCTGATTCGCTGGAAGGAAGGCAGCAGGCGGAGAGAGCTGGCCGGACAGGGCGTATCAGCTATGGAAGCCGGCAGCTATGATACAGCGATTGCAGCCTTTGATCAGGCTTTGGAAGGATCCGGAAAACGGATTGGCAATTTTGAAGAGGATGTATTGTTCAACCGGGCGGAGGCAGAATATAAGCAGGGAGATTATGAAGCGGCTCTTGCTACCTATCAGCTTTTGTTAAAGTCAGATTCTGATAATGAAATGGCAAAACAGGGCGCTGCTCTTTGTCTGGCAGAAGCAGGAGAATGGGAGCAGGCTCTGGCCTTTGGTGTTCTTCAGAGCCGGATTTACAGCCGGATGGCGGCTTCCCAGATCGAAGCAGGACAGTATGAGGAGGCTTTGCAGACCATTGCCCTGGGAAGAAGTCTTCCGGATCAGTCGGCAGCCAGAAATCTGGATTTTAACGAAGCAGTGATTCGGGAAAAACAGGGGGATTTTGCACAAGCGCTGCAGCTGTTTGAGGCCTATGAGAAGAAATACGGGCCGGAAGAGGCTGTGGAGCGGGAAATTGTCTTTTTAAAGTCCCGTCAGGGCGGTCAGTAAAGCAAATAAGGAGAGAGAATGGCAGATTTATATGAGATCAAAGAAGCAGAGGAGCGGGTGATCCTGATTGCCGTCAGCGTAAATGAGGAGGATGACACTGCGGCATCCTTAGACGAGCTGGAGGAGCTGGTAAAAACTGCAGGAGCCTTTACGGTGGGAAAAGTGATTCAGAACCGGGAGAGAATTCATCCGGGAACCTATCTGGGAAAAGGCAAGATAGAAGAGGTAAAGGAGCTGCTTTGGGAGCTGAATGCCACAGGCGTTGTCTGTGACGATGAGCTTTCCCCGGCCCAGATGAGAAATCTGGAGGACGCCCTGGATACAAAGGTTATGGATCGAACCATGGTGATTCTTGATATCTTTGCATCCCGCGCAACGACCAGTGAGGGAAAGATTCAGGTTGAACTGGCGCAGCTGAAATACCGGGCCGCCCGTCTGGTAGGCCTGCGAAGCTCCCTTTCCCGTCTGGGCGGCGGTATCGGTACAAGAGGACCGGGTGAGAAAAAGCTGGAGATGGACCGCCGTCTGATTCATGAGCGGATCAGCCAGCTGAAATCCGAGCTGGAAACCGTGAAGCGCCACCGCGATGTGATCCGCAAACAAAGAGAAAAGCAGCATACGCCTGTGGCTGCTATCGTAGGGTATACCAATGCGGGAAAATCAACTCTGTTAAACAGACTTACAGATGCGGGAATTCTGGCAGAGGACAAGCTGTTTGCCACCCTGGACCCGACTACCAGAGGGTTGGAGCTGGAGAGCGGACAGCAGATTCTTTTGACGGATACGGTCGGTTTTATCCGCAAACTGCCGCATCACCTGATCGAAGCCTTTAAAAGTACCCTGGAGGAGGCGCGCTACAGTGATATGATTCTTCATGTGGTGGACTGCTCCAATCCCAATATGGATATGCAGATGCATGTGGTTTATGAAACCTTGCGGGAACTGAAGGTAGAGGATAAAACCGTGATCACGGTATTTAACAAGATTGACAAAAAAACAGACGGGGAATATCCCAGAGATCTTCAGTCAGATTATCAGATTCAGATTTCTGCAAAAACGGGAGAAGGATTAGATCAGCTTATAAGTACTTTGGAAAAAGTGCTGAGAAGTCAGAAAATATATCTGGAACGCCTGTTTTCGTACAGGGAAGCAGGGAAAATTCAGACCATAAGAAAATATGGAGAGCTGATTTCCGAGGAGTATCAGGAAGACGGAATCTTTGTAAAAGCGTATGTTCCCGCAGAATTTTTTACAGCAGTCATGGAAAAATAAGAATCTTTCCAGATAAAACACATTTATTAGAAAATATCATAAAACACAATATCTATGTTTTCTGTTTAACAAGAAAAACAAGATATTGTGTTTTCTTTTGTAATTTGCTATAATAATCCCATAGCGCCGTCAGAAACCGAAAACGGTTTGAAGGCAAGAAGGGGGTTTTTATATGATCAGTGTGGTAAAACGTGATGGAGAAATTGCAGAATTTTCCCTGAATAAGATAACAGAAGCGATTAAGAAGGCTTTCCGGGCAACGGGAAAGGAGTACAACAACGAGATTCTGGAGCTTCTTTCTCTTCGCGTTACCTCTGATTTCCAGAGCAAAATGGATCATGGAAATATTTCCGTAGAACAGATCCAGGACAGTGTGGAGCATGTACTGGAGCAGACCGGATACACAGAGGTTGCCAAGGCCTATATCCTCTACCGGAAGCAGCGGGAGAAAATCCGCAACATGAAAAATACCATTCTGGATTATAAGGATGTAGTAAACAGCTATGTAAAAGTAGAGGACTGGAGAGTAAAGGAGAACTCAACCGTAACCTATTCCGTAGGTGGTCTGATTTTAAGCAACTCCGGAGCAATTACAGCCAATTACTGGCTGTCAGAGATCTATGATCAGGAGATTGCCCAGGCTCACCGGAATGCAGACATTCATATTCATGACCTGTCTATGCTGACCGGCTACTGCGCCGGGTGGTCTTTGAAGCAGCTTTTGCTGGAGGGACTTGGCGGAATTCCTGGAAAGATTACCTCGTCTCCGGCAAAGCATCTGTCTGTTCTCTGCAACCAGATGGTGAACTTCCTGGGCATTATGCAGAATGAATGGGCTGGAGCACAGGCATTTTCTTCTTTTGACACCTACCTGGCTCCCTTTGTCAAGGCAGACAATCTGTCCTACCGGGAGGTGAAAAAGTGTATTGAGTCCTTCATTTACGGGGTGAATACTCCCAGCCGCTGGGGAACCCAGGCGCCGTTTTCCAATATCACTCTGGACTGGACCGTTCCGGATGATATGGCAGAGCTTCCTGCCATTGTAGGCGGCAGAGAGATGGATTTCAAATATAAAGACTGCAAGCGGGAGATGGATATGGTCAACCGCGCCTTTATTGAAACGATGATAGAGGGAGATGCCAATGGACGGGGATTCCAGTATCCTATTCCTACTTATTCTATTACCAGAGATTTTGACTGGTCAGATACAGAAAATAACCGGCTGCTGTTTGAGATGACAGCCAAATACGGCACCCCGTATTTTTCCAATTACATTAACAGTGATATGCAGCCCAGCGATGTGCGCAGCATGTGCTGCCGTCTGAGGCTGGATCTGAGAGAACTGAGGAGAAAAACAGGAGGCTTCTTTGGCTCCGGAGAGAGTACCGGTTCTGTGGGCGTTGTGACCATCAATATGCCAAGGATTGCCTATCTTGCGAAAAATGAAGAGGATTTTTACGAACGTCTGGATCACATGATGGATATTGCGGCACGCTCCCTGAAGGTAAAGAGGGAAGTGATTACCAAACTGTTAAAGGGCGGGCTTTATCCCTATACAAGAAGGTATCTTGGTTCCTTTGACAGTCATTTTTCCACCATTGGACTGATTGGAATGAATGAGGTGGGGCTCAATGCCGGCTGGCTGGGACGGGATATGACAGATCCGAAGACACAGGCCTTCACGAAGGATGTGCTGAATCATATGCGGGATCGTCTGGTGATTTACCAGGAGGAGTACGGGGATTTGTACAATCTGGAAGCGACTCCGGCAGAGTCTACCACCTATCGTCTGGCCAAGCACGATGTGCAGCGTTATCCGGATATCAGGACGGCAGGCTGCAAGGGTGATACGCCTTATTACACCAACAGTTCTCATCTGCCTGTGGAATGTACGGCTGATATTTTTGAAGCTCTTGATATCCAGGATGAGCTGCAGACTCTTTATACTTCAGGAACCGTGTTCCATGCTTTTCTGGGAGAGAAGCTTCCCGACTGGAAGGCAGCGGCCCGTCTGGTGCGGACGATTGCGGAGAATTACAAGCTGCCCTATTACACCATTTCACCAACCTATTCTATCTGTCAGGAGCATGGATATCTGATTGGGGAACACAAGACCTGTCCTGTCTGCGGCAGAGAGGCTGAGGTGTACAGCAGGATTACAGGATATTACCGCCCGGTGAAAAACTGGAATGAAGGAAAGACTCAGGAGTATAAGAATCGTACTACTTACGATGTGGCTCATTCTGTTCTGCGGAAGAATTCGGAAGCCTCACAACGGGTGAAGGAGGCGGCAGTTCAGGCCGGACAGCAGAGTTTTGAAGACGGCATCAGACAGTCGGTATATCTTTTTACTACAAAAACATGTCCGAACTGTAAAATGGCAAAAGAATTTTTGCGGGATGTGGACTATCAGACAGTTGATGCAGAAGAGAATCCTGACATTACCATGAAGTTTGGGGTGATGCAGGCACCGACTCTGGTTGTGGTGAAGGACGGAAAAATAGAAAAATTTGTAAATGCATCTAATATCCGGAAATTTGCGGAAATGAAAAATTCCTAGAACAGATGTAAAACACATGGTATGTGGGAAATAGACCATTGTAAAACCAGGCCGCAGGCGGAGAAGATCCCCTGCGGCCTGGTTTAAAAAGGGCGCCTTTTAATCACTCATTCCGAAATCTACCGTGACAGTGGCTTTGACGCTGAGCTGTCCCGGCATCACAGCCATGTCGGCGGTGGATTCCATTTTAACACCGGCACCGGCTGTCAGTACATCAGAATTGGAATACCGGGCAGCAGGATTGTAGCCCTGCTCCTCAACATGGAGGATACCGGATAAGGTTTTTCCTCCGGCCTGAGCAATGGTTTCTGCCTTTGTCCGGGCGGAGGCGACTGCCTTTTCCAAAGCCTCCTGATAGGCGGCATCATAATTGCCGGAAAAATAGTCAACTGACTCAATACCATTGACTCCTGCTTCCACAGACCGGGAAATGACAGCGCCTGCCTGCTCCACAGGAATATCGGAAACTGTAAGGGAGGTGGTCATTTCATAACCGGTGATCTCCCGTTTATCAGAGTTCCAGTTGTGAATCGGCTGAAGTCCATAGGCTGTGGTTTTAATCGAGGTTTCCTCCACTCCAAGGCTTTTCAGAGTTTCAATGGCCTGATTCAAATCCCGGCTGTTGGCTTCCTGACAGGCGGAAGCAGAAGACTCTCTGGTATAAATGGAGTAGGTGATTCGGGCCATATCAGGAACGATCTTAACCTCCTCTGTGCCGGTAACGGTAATCATATTGGAATTGTCTGCATTCTGGACCTGGATGGTTTCCGGAAAGGGAACTGTTGTCTGTGTTCCGGCGCCGCATCCGGAGACAGCCAGGGCAGAACCGAAAACGGCTGCTGTAAGACCCGCTGCAAGGGTCCATTTTTTTTTGTTTGTAATCATCTTATCCTCCCTTCGCCCAATGGGCACTGAAGCTTTTTTCTTCTGTTTTTTCTATCCTGATCATACCAGAAACCGGGAATCACTGTATTTCTTTTCCCTTAAAGAAATAGGTAGGTTTTATTACAAAAGTCAAAATAATTGTTTTCAGTCAGGTACCGGGCTCAGCCATACAGTTCTCCAATGCCTGAGACAGCTACATAGATGTGGGATATTTTATACCAGGTGGCAAAATCGATAACACCTGTCTGGGGAAGGCCGAATACAGACTGAAATTCCCGGACAGCTGCTGCAGTGGCAGGGCCGTAAATTCCGTCCGGAGTGATACGGGGAATGGCGGTATAAACTGTGGAAATGGCAGCGAGCTGTTCCTGAACCTGCATGACCTTTTGGCCGGAGGAGCCGTAGGTCAGATCATAGCCGGGCCAGGAGGCAGGAATTCCGGAAATTTCTTCAGCAGTATTGATGTACATATCGTCTCCGTAGAAATGGCGGAGAATACTGATAGGGCTGTAGCCCTGCTCACCAAGACTGCAGGAGCCCCACTGGGTCATCCATCCCCGTTCCAGGCACTGCACCTGTTTGCCATCGCAGTACTGGGTCAGAATAGGCTGGCGTACATCAGGACGGGAAAGATAATTATCAAAGATTTCGTCTACAATAACAGAAATACTTTCATAAATATTTCTTCCGGGGATCCATTTGTGATCAAAGGCAGTAGAAGAGGTAATGGTAAAATCATAGCCTCTGTTCCGGTAATGCTCCGTGTAAACCCGGTTCAGGGTAAAGCTCATAATGGCCAGTACATTGGCGGTAATGGAGGACTGGGGCCAGGTGGCATAGATCTCGCTGGAGGCTACATTTTTGATATAGTCCCGGTAGGGAACATAATAATCAGCAGTGGAGGCATCTGTGGGAACCCCGTCATGAACCACAATGGTCTGAGGAACCACAACGCGGCTTAAAACAATTTCTCCCGATTCCCCCACCGGCTGAATCTCCGGTTCTGCGATTTTTGGAGGATACGTTCCATAAAGGGTATGATCCGGAATTACAACCGGTTTTACAGCGGCAGGATCCGTTTCCGGTTCCATCCGAACCGGCTGAATGGCAACAGAGTCGGCCAGAATCTCGGTTCCGTCAATCCGTGCGGTTTTAAATCCGGGAGCTGTGATTTCCAGATTGTATTCTGCATACGGACGGATTCCGGAGTCCGGGTCCAGGCTGAATTCCACAGGGGGCGCTTCCAGAGAAATTTCCTGAGTCTGTCCGGAGCGATCCGTATCTGCCTGTTCCAGCTGTTTTTGCGGGGCATCCGTCCTGGAAACAGAGATTTTTGCATTTTGCACAGGGAAGTTGTTTTCGATGTTTACAACATTGACCTGGAGAAAGCCGCGGCCTGCCCGCGCCTCGGCTGCAGCCATGTCTTTTCTCCAAAAAGAATTTATTTTCATAATATCCTCACATCGTTTGTTTCTAAAGTATATCGTAAAAAGTTAAGAAAAATGTCTGGTTATATTTTTTCTTAACAATAGCTTGAAAATAGAAATAAAATCATGTATAATCTTATCAATTTGGGCAGAAATCAGATAACCCCAAAGACGATACATTTACGCAACCTGGAACAGAAAGGAAAGGTACCCACATATGAAAGCATTTCTTATTCTGGAAGACGGAACTGTTTTTACAGGAACCAGCATTGGTTCAGCCAGAGAGGCAGTCAGTGAAATTGTGTTTAATACATCGATGACCGGCTATCTGGAGGTATTGACGGATCCATCCTATGCAGGTCAGGCAGTTGTAATGACCTATCCCCTGATTGGCAACTATGGTATTTGTTATGATGATATGGAGTCCGCCCGGCCGTGGCCAGACGGTTTTATTGTACGTGAATTGTCCAGACTCCCCAGCAATTTTCGATGCAGGGACACCATTCAGAATTTTCTTGAAAAAAACGATATTCCCGGTATCTGCGGAATCGATACAAGAGCCCTCACTAAAATTTTAAGAGAAAAAGGAACTATGAACGGCATGATTACAACCAGAGAGTACGAGAATCTGGAAGAGCCTATCAGCCGTATCAAGGCATACTCTGTAAAAGGCGTTGTAAAGGCAGCTTCCTGTAAAGAGAAATATGTTCTGGAGCCGGCAGACAGAAAAGGGCAGCCCCCTGTTTGCCGGGTTGCGCTTCTGGATCTGGGGGCAAAGAAAAACATTGCCCGTTCTCTGGCTGAGCGGGGCTGTGAGGTAACGGTTTATCCCTGCGATACAACTGCAGAAGAGATTCTGGCATCCCGTCCCGACGGAATCATGCTTTCAAACGGACCGGGAGATCCCAAGGAAAATACAGAGATTATCCGGGAAATCCGGAAGCTGTATGAGTCGGATACACCGATTTTTGCTATCTGTCTTGGCCATCAGCTGATGGCGCTGGCAACAGGGGCAGACACCTTCAAGCTGAAATACGGACACAGGGGAGGAAACCATCCGGTTAAGGATCTGGAAACCGGACGGGTTTATATTTCTTCTCAGAACCACGGTTATGCAGTGGATCCGGAAAGCCTGGATCCGTCTGTGGCAGTTCCTGCGTTTGTCAATGTCAATGACGAAACGAATGAGGGACTGAAATACACCGGAAAAAATATTTTTACAGTTCAGTACCACCCGGAGGCATGCCCCGGACCGCTGGACTCCGGATACCTGTTTGACCGGTTTATGAAGATTATGGGAGGGAATGAATAATGCCGAAGAATCCTGATATTAAAAAAGTTCTGGTACTTGGGTCCGGCCCGATTATCATTGGACAGGCAGCGGAATTTGACTATGCAGGCACGCAGGCCTGCCGCTCCTTAAAAGAGGAAGGCATTGAGGTTGTGCTTTTAAATTCCAATCCGGCAACTATTATGACGGACAAGGATATTGCAGATCGGGTATACATTGAGCCTTTGACTGTGGAAGTAGTAGAACAGCTGATTAAAAAGGAACGCCCGGACAGTATTCTTCCTACTCTGGGAGGTCAGGCCGGACTGAATCTGGCTATGGAGCTGGAGGAAACAGGATTTTTGGAGGAAAATCAGGTACGCCTGATTGGAACCACGGCTCTGACCATTAAAAAGGCAGAGGATCGGGAAATGTTCAAGGAGACCATGGAGAAAATCGGTGAGCCGGTTGCTCCCTCTGATATTGTGGAAAATGTAGAGGACGGTCTTCGGATTGCAGAAGAAATCGGCTACCCGGTGGTTCTTCGTCCCGCTTATACTCTGGGCGGAAGCGGCGGCGGAATTGCCGAGGATCGGGAAACCTGCCGGGAAATTCTGGAAAACGGTCTTCGCCTTTCCCGTGTGGGCCAGGTTCTGGTAGAGCGCTGTATTGCAGGATGGAAGGAAATCGAGTATGAGGTTATGCGTGACAGCGCCGGAAACGTGATTACGGTATGTAATATGGAAAATATCGATCCTGTCGGCGTTCATACCGGTGACAGTATTGTTGTGGCTCCCTCTCAGACTCTGGGGGATAAGGAGTATCAGATGCTGCGAAGCTCTGCCTTAAATATTATTACAGAGCTGGGGATCACCGGCGGCTGTAATGTACAGTATGCCTTAAATCCCAACAGCTTTGAATACTGTGTCATTGAAGTAAATCCCCGTGTCAGCCGTTCTTCTGCGCTGGCATCTAAGGCAACAGGATATCCCATTGCCAAGGTTGCTGCAAAGATTGCCCTGGGCTATACACTGGATGAAATTAAAAATGCTGTTACGAAAAAGACCTATGCCAGCTTTGAGCCGATGCTGGACTACTGTGTAGTAAAAATGCCCCGTCTGCCCTTTGATAAATTTATCAGCGCAAAGCGGACTCTGGGTACCCAGATGAAGGCAACCGGAGAGGTTATGAGCATTTGTACCAATTTTGAAGGTGCTCTGATGAAGGCCATCCGCTCTCTGGAGCAGCATGTGGACTGCCTGAGATCCTATGATTTCAGCCATCTGGACAATGAGGCTCTTTTGATGCAGCTGGGAAAAGTGGATGATCGGAGAATCTGGGTGATTGCAGAGGCACTGCGCCGGGGAATGGCTTACGAGATCATTCACAGTATTACGAAAATTGATTTCTGGTTTATTGATAAGCTGGCGATTCTGGTAGAGATGGAGCAGGCCTTAGAGAAGGAAGAACTGACTCCGGAGCTGTTAAAGGAAGCAAAGCGGATGGAATTCCCGGACAATGTGATTGCACGTCTTACAGGAAAAACAGAAGCGGAAATCAAGGCGATGCGCCATGAAAATCAGATTCGGGCTGCCTACAAAATGGTAGATACCTGTGCGGCTGAATTTGCAGCAGAAACTCCTTATTATTATTCCTGCTTTGATGGAATCAGCGAGGTGGAACCGGATCCGTCAGAAAACAGAAAGAAAAAGGTTCTGGTTCTTGGTTCCGGTCCCATCCGTATCGGTCAGGGAATCGAATTTGACTTCTGTTCCGTACACAGTACCTGGGCATTCAAAAAAGAAGGCTATGAGACCATTATTATCAACAATAACCCGGAAACGGTAAGTACAGATTTTGATATTGCAGATAAGCTGTATTTTGAACCTCTGACAGCAGAGGATGTGGAGAGCATTGTCGATATTGAAAAGCCGGACGGCGCTGTTGTGCAGTTTGGCGGTCAGACCGCTATTAAGCTGACAGAGGCCCTGATGAAAATGGGGGTTCCGATTCTGGGAACAGCAGCAGAGGATGTTGATGCGGCTGAGGACAGAGAACTTTTCGATCAGATTCTGGAGCAGTGTCAGATTCCGAGACCGGCAGGCCAGACGGTATTTACAGCAGAGGAAGCCAAGAAGGCAGCCAATGAGCTGGGATATCCGGTTCTGGTACGTCCTTCCTATGTGCTGGGCGGACAGGGAATGCAGATTTGCATCAATGACCATGATATTGATGAATTTATCGGTATTATCAATATGATTGCCCAGGATCATCCGATTCTGGTGGATAAATATATTGTAGGAAAAGAAATTGAGGTAGATGCTGTCTGTGACGGCCAGGATATTCTGATTCCGGGAATTATGGAGCATATTGAACGGACCGGAGTTCATTCCGGAGACAGTATCTCCGTATATCCGGCTTCCAGTATTACTCCTGAGGTGGAGGCCAAGCTGGTGGATTACACAGAAAAGCTGGCGAGGGCTCTTCATGTAAAGGGAATGATCAATATTCAGTTTATTGTGGCAGGAGAAGATGTTTACATTATTGAAGTAAATCCCCGCTCTTCCAGAACCGTTCCCTATATCAGCAAGGTTACGGGAATTCCCATTGTGCCTCTGGCTACGCAGGTGATCTGCGGACACAGTCTGCGGGAACTGGGATATACACCGGGACTGCAGAAGAAGGCAGATTATATTGCAATTAAAATGCCGGTATTTTCTTTCGAGAAAATCCGCGGCGCAGATATCAGCCTGGGACCGGAGATGAAGTCCACAGGCGAGTGCCTGGGAATTGCGAAAACCTTTAACGAGGCCTTGTACAAGGCATTTGAAGGCGCGGGAATTAAGCTGCCCAGACATAAAAATATGATTATTACCGTGCGGGATTCGGAAAAAGAGGATGTGGTAGAAATTGCCCGCCGTTTCCAGAATGTAGGATACCGGATTTTTGCTACCCGCGGTACCTCACAGGTTCTGAATGATCATGGAGTCAAGGCCTTTTCTGTGCGTAAGCTGGAACAGGAATCTCCCAATATTCTGGATTTGATCCTGGGACATGAGATTGACCTGATCATTGATATTCCTCATCAGGGAGCAGACAGAAGCAGGGACGGCTTTATTATCCGCCGCAATGCCATTGAGACCGGAGTTCATGTGCTGACAAGTCTGGATACGGCTGCCGCTCTGGCAACCAGTCTGGAAAACAGAGCAAGAGAGCTGACTTTAGTGGATATTGCAAAGGTAGTACGGTAAAAATTTAAGGTAAGGAAAAGAAAGACGAGGATATTGGACAATGGCAGGAGGAATGCAGATGACATGGGATGACTGGAATCCGTATCTGGGGGTGGATTATCGCCTGACAGGGACGGTGGCCCTCATCTGCCTTCTGGGCGCTGTGATCCTGGAGATCAGGGCTTTTCGGAGACGGAAAGCCCTTTTTGTGTATTCATGCGCAGGAAGGAGAAATAATACTTATTCAGGAAGAAACGCGGGAAAACATTTGAGGAAAAATACGGTTGACGAACCGGGGAAATTTTTGTGGAAAGGACTTCTCTGGTTTTATGTTTTTACTATATTATGTGCGACAGTTCTGGGAAGAAGCGGCGGTAAGGAGCCGGAATTTTCTCTGGAGCTTTTCTGGACGCTGAAGGCAGCTCTTGCTACGGGAAACTGGAGATACTGGTATTTTATTGTGGGGAATATTCTTCTGTTTGTGCCTCTGGGATTTCTGCTCTGGCAGACGGTTCCGGACAGACCCTGGAAAACGGTTCGGATTGTTATTTTGTGTTTTTTCCTTTCTGTGCTGGTAGAAACCATCCAGTATGTCACAGGAACCGGATTCAGCGAGCTGGACGATTTTTTCCATAATACTCTGGGAGGCTGGCTGGGATGCGGAGCCGGAGCACTGTACCGGAGAATTTTTCATGGAAGGAAGCAGAGTGAGCAGAAGCGTAAAGCTTTAGGGCATAAACGAAACCTGAATGGAAAGAGAACATTCTGCTTGCACCGGCTGTATTCTTGTGCTAAACTGAAAAAAAGCATATCACATTTCTAATATTTCTATGGGCTGATGGCCCGTCCGGTTCTGTCTTGGAATCATTTTTGAAAGGTCTATGCTTACAATCACCAATTTATGAAGCAGAAGACCGGAGATTCAAGGGTCTTCTGCAGCTGCAAATGCGGAAGGCGGAAAAACTGCTTTCTGCCATAACAGACAGGAGGCGAAAAATGAGACAGAAACAGTCAAAAGAAAACAGCCGGAAGTATCATCAAAAGAGCAATCCGGCAGTCAAACGGGAGGCGGAACGCCTGTCAACACCCACAAACACAATGGAAAAAAACGAGAAAGCCAGCCTGGAATCCCGGATAACTTCCGGTATGTCTATGCCGTATTCCGTTTCGGAAAAGGAATCGGATCGGGAACTGGAAGACCGTTTTGAGCGATACCGGGAGATTCTAAAGGATCTTACGCTGATGAGCGACAGTTTTATGCGGGCTGTGCTGAAAAATCCGAAATGTACAGAGGAGGTGCTGCGGATTATTCTGAATAAAGACCAGCTGAAGGTCGTTGATCAGAGATTGCAGGCAGATTATAAGAATCTGCAGGGCAGGTCGGCAATACTGGACTGTGTGGCTGTGGACAGCGATCACAACCTCTATAATGTGGAAATTCAGCAAAAAAGAGAAGGCGCATCTCCGAAGCGGGCCAGATATCACAGCGGATTACTGGATATGAATTTTCTGGAGCCGGGGGAAGTGTATCAGAAGCTTCCAACCAGCTATGTCATATTTATTACAGAGACAGATGCGCTGGGGTATCATCTGCCGATTTATCACATCAGCAGAAAAATCCGTGAAAACGGAAAGGATTTTCCAGACAGCGCTCACATCATTTATGTGGATTCAAAAAATCAGGAGGACACAGAGCTGGGCAGGCTGATGCATGATTTTCATTGCAAATCGCCGGAAGAGATGTATCATTCTGTGCTGCAGAAACAGGTGTTTCGATTAAAAAGGACAAGAGAAGGGGTGAATTTTATGTGCAGAGAGATGGATAAGATTTATAGGGATGGAGAGAGAGTTGGAGAGAAGATCGGACAGGAACGCGGAGAAAAAATCGGAAAGAAGCAAGGTATAAGAAATGAACAGAGGAGAATCGTGAATTCTTTAAAACGAAAAGGAAAGACAATGGATGAAATTGCATATCTGACAGGGATTCATGAAACCGTGGTAAAGAAGCTGTTGGGGGAAGAACGGTATGCAATAAAGTAATATAGAAGAATAAGATCATTTTGAAAAAAGCATATCACATTTCTAATATTTCTATGGGCTGATGGCCCGTCCGGTTCT
>UQFC01000076.1 GCA_900540335.1 uncultured Clostridium sp.
GTCATAGGACGCACTTTCCTATGACATAAAAAACAGACATCTGTCCGTTCTGATCCTTCATCCCTGACAAATGTCTGTTTCCTTTTTTCTTTCCTGTATTCCCTTTTTAATACTGGAGTACCGTTCCTGCCAGCACATCCTTCGTTTTATCAAAAACAATTACATTTCCATATCCCATGCATCCGTCTGCTTCTTCCAGATCTGTCGGAGAATTTACCTCCTGATGACAGAAAATCACCACATATTCTGTCCCATGACAGGAAATCTTAACAGCTTCAGCCATGGAATCCGGATACTGAATGCCCTTCAGTGCGGAGCTTACGGAAATTTTCTCCACTGAAATCGGCTCCGGCGTTCCCTCAGGCGCAGCATGAATCACCGTCAGCAAAGAAGCAAAGCCCTCTGCCTTATATTCCACACAGATTCCCTGACGTTTCTCATACCGGTTATAATGGCGGGCGATTTTTCCTTCATACATCTCCTTACGGGTTCCCGGTGTCAGGAAGTAAAAATCTGCTCTTGCCTTCTTTCCGTGAAATACTGCAAGTTCCTGATTCTCTCCTTCCAGGTTCACCTGCCCCCGCTCGCTGAAATTCCAGTACTGACGGTAGGTATGGGCTCCTCCGGTATACATTTCATCCATAATCAGATAAATATCCGGCTTAATAAAAACAATCTTTCGATTGATAAACACGCCGTCCTCCGCATATCCCAGATGTCCGCCCTGCACATACTCATAAGAATCTGTAAACCGGAACTGTTCTTTTACCGGCTGGCACAGCCTGGAACATTCCCAGGAATCCTTGCACACCGTAAAAAATTTATCATCTACCGTAATCGTATTATGGGCCGTAGGATCCTTAAATTCAAAACGGCCTGCATCCACCACATAAGTATAACGGCCTGCATCTGTCAGCACATCCTCTCCGCCCACGCAGAGATCCACATGCAGTTTATCGGAATGGCCGTGTCCTGCCCCCATGGTTCCGCAGTGAAAATGAAGCAGGGAACCGTCCTCTCTCCAGCTGTCTCTCAGATAGTAGTTTCCGCTGTCGGAAAGAGCACCTGATAAGAAATCCGGTTCCTGAACCTCCATTTTCTCATACAGTCGGGCGCTTTCAATTCCCAGATCCCATACGCTTTCAAAGTCCAGAACAGGAAAACCGCCGAATTTCAGCACAGGATCCCGGAACAGCACTGCTGCCGTGCTGATGTAATCCCGAATATCCATATCGTCGCTGTCTCCCATTAAAAACTGCTTATGGTCCGGCTTTTTCCACATCAGATCCGCGTATGCCATTCTATGAACTGCATTCAAAATAGTGTCGGGAACCTGGATATCATTGCGGGAAGCAAGAATCAGAACATCCTCGTAGCAGTGAAGCACCTCATTGTGATACAAAGGAGACTGCTCCCACTGAACGCCGTCCCCCATAATCTGCATCCGGGCCTCAGCCTCCAGATGCTCCAGGGCAATGGAGGTATACCGTTTCCGCCTCTCCTCATCCGGCATGGCAATTCCGATTTCAAACAGGCCATGATTCTCAATTACGCCCCAGTTGCTCATATACCGGTAGGGAGAATGCATCTGAATCAGGAATTCCGCATGCTCCACCAGACAGTTATAAAAAGCATCCACAACCTCATCGGTTACATAGGGACTGTCCTTAAAATACCGCATGGCCTTTACCCAGAACTCTCCGCGAATTCCCGTTTCCAGAATTCTCCAGGTTGTCTTCTCTGTTTCCTCTGTCCGTTTTACACCGGTAATCCAGCTCATAAGAAGACGGACAAAATGACGGGCATATGTATCGTCTCCGGTCAGCCAGTATGCCTGTCCCAGGCAGATAAAAAAGCGGTGACGGTTAAACTGAAACGTAAATTCCGGATCATTTCCCGGCCGGTATTCCCAGTCAACCTCTCCCTCCGGATCAAAGATTACCGGTTCCCAGGTTCTCTCCATATCATGTTCCAAATCAAACAAAAAATAATTCCGGCATACCTCATCTGCCACGCGAATGATGTGGGCGCAGTCCTCCGGCCAGTGTGTTTTGCAGTATTCTGCTGCTGCCTGCGGATCATCAAAGAAAAAATATTCATTTCCTCTGGAAAAAAATTCCTGCTTCGTCATGATCTGTCTTCTCCTTCATTCTTTTCCTGAAACTGCCTGTTTTTGTCAGCTTTTCTGTTTTACCAGTAAATGTTCCAGTTTTTGTGAAGCCGGGTCAGAGCTTCCATATAAAAATAATCTCCCCAGATATTACATTCATCCACCCCGTAATGATTGCAGGTATTGTAGGGGGAATGATTGGAGTAGGTGCTGTGAAGCACCAGTCCGTTAGACTGTGACGGATCCTTTACCGCATAGTGATCCACCACGGATTTCATCAGCTTTCCGGCTATGGAAGTATAATAGGCTGCCTCCTGCTCCGGCAGATATTTTGCCATCTCCAGCATGCCGCAGGCTGCAATTGATGCAGAGGAAGAGTCTCTTGGCTGATCCTCATTTCCATCTCCAAATTCCAGATCCCAGTAGGGGACCAGATCCTCCGGCAGATGACGGAGGAAATATTCGGTTACTCCCTTGAAAATCGGAATATAGGACTCCCGTTTTGTATATTTATATCCCACTGCTGTCCCGTAAACACCCCAGGCCTGTCCTCTTGCCCAGGCAGAGCCGTCCCGGTAGCCCTGACAGGTTGCACCGTGATCCGGCGCTCCTGTTTCCCTGTTAAAGAAAAAGGTATGCCAGGTAGAAAAATCAGGGCGAATCACATTGGCAAGCGCTGTATGAATATGCTTTTCTGCTACCTGACGGTATTTTTCCTCTCCCGTTTCCTCGGTTGCCCAGTAAAGAAGGGGCAGATTCAGCAGACAGTCAATAATCAGGCGGTAATTATCCGGCGCATTTAAAGGCCCCCATGCCTGAATAAACTCTCCCTTTTCATGGAAACGGGTAATCAGCTCCTCCGCTGCTTTTAAGGCAGCTGTTCTTCCCACCTGACTTCCTGTCAGTTTGTATCCGGCCACGCAGGAGGGTGAATACAAAAATCCCAAATCATGTGTTTCCACATCAATTTTCTGTTCTATCCGATTCAGAAAATCCTTCATCTGAATTTCTCCGGCTTCCTTCAGCGCCGGATTCTTTGTATGCTCGTAAGCCAGCCAGATTTCTCCTGTCCAGAACCCTGTTGTCCAGTCTCTGTTTTCTGTCGGCTGATAAAATCCATCCTCACTGTATGCCTTCTGGAAACAGTGTGTAAATTCCGGAAGATTCCGGATTACCTGGGCGGAGGCCGCGTCCAGGGCGGCTCCCACCTCACCGGCTGTTATCTCCGGTTTCTGCTCCAGTTTTTCAAGTGCAATCCAACTCATCGTTTAACCTCCTTATGATTAACCCTTTACACCAGAGGCAGCTACGCCTTCCACGAAGTATTTCTGCAGAGACAGGAACACAATCAGTACAGGAATCAGGCTGAGTACAGAAGCCGCCATAATCAGACCGTACTCAGAACCAAACTGGCTGATAAACATACGAAGTCCCAGCTGCAGGGTTTTCTTGGACTCTGTTGTCAGATAAATCAATGGTCCCAGGAAGTCATTCCAGGTATTCACAAAGGTAAAAATAGTCAGGGTAGACAGAGCCGGTTTTGACAAAGGAAGCATTACCTTATACCAGATCTGATACTCGCTCATTCCGTCAATCCGGGCTGCTTCACAAAGCTCTGTAGGAATTCCCTCATAAAACTGCTTCATCATAAATACGCCAAAAGCAGAAAATGCCTGCAGACAGATAATCGCCAGATGGGTATCTGCCAGTCCAAAGGAACGCATCATCATAAACTGAGGAACCATGTATACCTGCCAGGGTACTGCAATGGTTGTAATATATGCCAGAAACAGGGTATTTTTTCCTTTAAACTGCAGCTTGGCAAATGCATAGGCAGCAAAGCTGCTGGTCAGAAGCTGAAGGAAGGTGACAATCAAGGTCAGCTTTACCGTATTCAGCACAAATTTTGCCAGAGGGATTTTATTCCAGATATCTACATAGTTCTGCCATCTGGGATTTTCAGGAATCCACTGAATTGGGAATATAAATACATCCTTGTCCAGCTTAAAGGATGCGGAAAGCATCCAGGCAAAGGGAACCAGCATGACCAGTGCAAGGGCAATCAAAACCGCATAAAGGATTACCCGAAAAGCTCTTGTTTTTGTATTTTTGATTTTCATTTTCGGATCCTCCTAGTTTGAATATTTCTTTTCCCCACGGAACTGTACCAGAGTAATGGCCAGAACAATGAGGAAGAGCACCATGGCTGCCGCACTTGCATAGCCCAGATTCCAGTTACGGAAGGCCTCTTCATAAATGTGGTAAACCAGCACAATTGCCGACTCATTTAACACACCGGAGCTTCCTCCTGCCAGCATATATACAATATCGTATACCTTAAAGCAGTTAATGGTCAGAATAATGGTAACAAAGAAGGTTGTAGGCTGAAGCTGCGGCCAGGTGATATAGCGGAACCGCTGCCATGCATTGGCGCCGTCCAGGCTGCAGGCCTCATACAGTTCCCCGTTGATTCCCTGAAGACCTGCCAGGTAAATGACCATATAGTAGCCCATGTTTTTCCAGACAGAAAACATAACAACTGTAAACATAACCCAGTCCTTGTCAGCTGCCCATTTGGGAAGACTTTTTGCAGCCATACCCAGATTGTAGAGAATCATATTAACCGGTCCGCTTTTCGCCGGGGAAAACAGCATGTTCCACACAGCTGCAACTGCTACCAGAGAAGCTACATAAGGGAAAAAGCTGACGGTACGGAAAAAATTGCGTCCCTTAATATGCTGATTCAGGAGAACAGCCAGCCCCAGCGCTGCTGCCAACGTAAAGGGTACTGTTGCTACACAGTAAATAATGGTATTTTTTAAGGATGCCAGGAAGCGGGAATTCCCAATCATCATGGCAAAGTTATCCAGAGCTGCAAACTGCATGGGATTATTTCCATCCCATTTTATAAATGCAAGGATAAATGCAAAAATAACCGGTCCAAGAGTAAACACTGCAAATCCGATAAAGTTCGGTGCAATAAAGCTGTAGGCTACCAGATCTCTTTTTGTCTGACGGCTGAACCTCTCTCCGGTTTTTGCCTGGCAAATCTTATCCCTCACCTGATCCACCTTTTTCCCCAGCTTCAGTTTCTTTTTGGGATCCTGCTCCGCTTCTGCCTGCTTCTGCAGCTTTTCAAGCTGAGGCTCTAAAACAGCCAGCCTGCGCTGAACCTCTGCCGGATCCACTGACTTTTTCTGTCTCATAACTATCCGCCTTTCTTTACCTGCCTGTGATTTATATGAGGCAGACGATTTTGTTTATCGCCTGCCTCATGTTGATTTCTGTCAAATTGTTGTTTTCCAGAATATTTTTTAAGATCCAAACCAGATTACTGAGCCAGAATTGCAGAAATCTTTTCGTTCATATCAGCAATTCCTTCATCAATGGTGGAATTTCCGGTCATGATATTGTCATGTGCCTCATTTAATACGGTTTCCATCTCAGAGCTCTTGGAGCTTACCGGCATTTCCAGATACAGATTAGCAGTCTGAAGAGCCTCTTTGCTGGTGTCATCTGCCGGGAATCCCTCAATGGAAGCTACCATATTGGCGATATCATCCGTCATAATTGCCGGAATTGTTCCTGTAGATGCCAGAATATCAGCGCCCTCTTCTCCACATACGAACTTTACAAAATCCCAGGACATATCCTTATCTTTTGCAGTAGTCGGAATTGCCAGAGAAGTAATGGTTGCCAGGGTAGAGCCCGGCTCCACGCCTTCTGCATGAGGATATTTTACCATTCCCCAGTTTCCGCAGTCCGTATATTCTCCTGCTTTTACCTTATCAATCAGGGTAGAAATAAACCAGGTCCCCATGTTCATCATTGCTACATTTCCCTGAGAAAATGCGCCGGAATAATGAAGATTGGAGGTCTTTAAGGTTGCATAATCCTGACACACGCCGTCCTCCTGCTCTGCCAGGATCATCTCGTAATACGGCTTCAGGAAATCATAGCTTCCGTCAATAATGCTGTTCTTTCCGTCCAGAATACCGAACAGCTGGACTGCACTTCTCCAGGTATGATAATGAGCACCGTATACCTCCTGACCAGGCATATCGTTGGTTACGCTTCTTGCCAGCGCATCATACTGTTCAAAGGTCATATCGTTAGTCGGATAGTCCACTCCTGCTGCATCAAAAATATCTTTGTTATAAAAGACAACCCAGAAATCGCTTCGGAAAGGAAGCTCATACAGCTTGTCCTCAACCTTAATCTGATCGGTCAGTCCCTTAAATGCGCTTAAATCCACTCCGTCCTTTGCAATATATTCATCCAGCGGCTCCAGAACACCTTTATTTACCAGAGTGGTATATCCCGGAACATCCTTTACGGTTACAACATCAAAATCAGAACCGGAACCGGTCAGCTGAGTAGCAAGAACCGTCTGATAATCAGAGCTTCCCAGGTCAACCAGCTCAACCTTCACGTCCGGGTGAGCGCTTTCATAGGCGTCAATTAAAGGCTGATAATAAACAGTTAAATCCTTATCCCACATAGCCCATTTCAGTACCTTCTGTCCCTCTGCCGGAGCCTCTGCAGCTGTGGACTCTGTCTCGGTTTTCGTATCTGCTGCAGGCGCTGCGGTTGTTTCTGCTGTCTGGGAGCCTCCGCATGCCACCAGACTTCCCGCCATGGCTGCTGCCAGAGAAAGACTTAAAATACGTTTTTTCATCATAACTTTTCCTCCTGATTCTAATAGCGGCTGCCCTGTGCAGCTCGCATCTGATGGTTCCATTATAGTGAAACTCCGCCGGATTCTGAATGGAATTTTCACCAGAAAAGATTCATTTTTTACACATCACATTATTTAATATTATCATAATTTCATGTAATTTTTCTCAATTCCTGTATTTTTTTACAATTGTATTCATTTGACAAAGGCTGATTCTGACGGTAGAATAGGGGGAGAAAATAATGGGATAAACCCTTCTTTATTATCTGACAGAAAGGAATCGTTTCATGAAAAAGCATATGTTTCCCAAAACGGTCCGGAACCAGATTATTGTCAGTACGGCAGCGGTAACTCTTATTATCGCCGCCATCACTGTGACCATCTGCTTCTCTGTATTCCAGTCTTTTCTCCGAAAAGCGGAGATTCAGTCCGCGGAATTCAATATGCAGGTTATCTCCAACAACGTTTCGGCTGACATGGATCATATTTTTTCCTTTGTGGACTGGTGCAGCAGCAATACAGAAATCAATCACTTTCTGCGTGTTTTTCAGAATCAGGAAAAGATGCCTACCATCTCCTCTTCCGATTTTTCGCTTCGCACAGTAGCATTAAATACCTACGATCGGTTAAAGGAGCAGTACAATGATACTCCCTCCTCAGAAAAATATATGTCCCGGGTTTTGATTTCTCCGGAAAACAGAAAGGTATACCTTCAGCTGTCCGATACAAGCGCTACCAACACTTCCTCTGCCGCAGACATTGTCTACGCCGATGAGGATTTTCAGAGGTTTCTGAATGCACCCGGCTACCTTTGGGACGGTCTGCATCCGGATCCTCTTCTGGAATCCGACAGCCAGAAATTTCTTCCCATTGTACGCCCTGTCTATAATCAGTACAATGCGGATCGAATCGGATGGCTCTACCTTACAATTCCGGAAAGCCTGCTTACTGATTATATCCACACCCTCCCCTTGGAAGAGGACTCTTCGCTCTATGTCACCATCGGAGATCATACCTACCAGTATGACTGCGGACAGCTGACAGAGTGTGATTTTTCTTTCCAGGTTTTAAAGGACGTCAGCAGTCAAACCTTCCATAAAAACAATCATGCAGCCCAGGTACAGTTTCCAGACGGAAGCCGGCGGTATACAGTCTCCTGTCCTCTTGGGAATCAGGGATGGACCATTACTCAGATTCTTTCTGATCAGAGTTACCTCTCTCAGAGGGACGTTTACAATATTATAATTGCGGGGATTGTAATTATTATCCTGATATCCGGAGGACTGCTGTATCTGGTATTAAGCCATCTGATCAATCAGCCTGTGGCCTCACTGCAGAGCAAAATCGATGCCATTGCTCAGGGGGATTTTTCCAGAGATCCTTCCATTGAATGGGAAAACGAATTCGGAACCATCGGAAAGGGAATTAACCAGATGTCAGAAAATGTAGTTTCTCTGATGAATAAAAAAGTAGAAGATGAAAAGCAGAAAAAAGATCTGGAATATCAGATTCTGCAAAGTCAGATCAACCCTCATTTTCTCTATAATACCTTAAATTCTATCAAATGGATGGCTACCATTCAGGGTGCCGGAGGAATTGCAGAAATGACCACAGCCCTGGCCCGCCTGATGAAAAATGTATCAAAAGGTACAGGGGCTCAGATTCCTTTAAAGGATGAGCTGGATCTGGTTCAGGATTATTTTCTGATTCAGCAGTACCGGTATGGAGGCAGTGTTTCCCTGGAATGCAGGATTACAGATCCCAGTCTCTATCACTGCATGATTCACCGTTTTTCCCTCCAGCCTATTGTAGAAAATGCTCTCTTCCATGGCATTGAACCAAAGGGCTGCGCCGGACGAATTGTAATTGAAGCCTGTGAAGCAGCTGCTCCTGACGGCAAACCGCTTCTGAAGGTTTCTGTTACTGACAATGGTATTGGCATGACAGAAGAAATCATGAAAAAAGTACTGACTGGAGAAGTCGATTCCTCCGCTGAATTTTTCCGCCATGTAGGAATCAATAATGTAAACAAACGGATTCAATATGATTTTGGAGAGGATTACGGAATCACCATCCAAAGTGAAACCGGAGAAAATTCCTATACTGTCATGACCATAATCCTCCCCTATATCACAGATGAAAGGACAACGACATTATGATAAAACTGCTGATTGTTGACGATGAACCACTGGTACAGATCGGCATAAAATCTATGATAAACTGGACTGAACTTGGCATTGAAGTCTGCGGTACTGCCATGAATGGACAGGCTGCCCTGGAAATGATCCGGGAATATGCGCCGGAACTGGTTATTACTGATATTAAAATGCCGATTATGAATGGTCTTGATCTGGTAAAGGCCTGCAGGGATGAGCTTGGTCCCATTCCCCTCTTTCTTGTTCTGACCAGCTACGAAGAATTTGAGCTGGTCAGAAAAGCTCTTTCCTATCAGGTTGTTGACTATCTGATTAAGCTGGAATTGGAACCGGAAAGTCTCAGACAGGCCGTCAGCCGGGCCCTGGAGCGATTAAAGCAGCTGAAGGAAAGCGCTGCATACCGTCAGTCGGCCGGACGCCCGCTGCTGCAAAGCTATCATGACAAATTTTTTATGCGTCTTCTTCACAATTTATTTGACAGCCGGGAACAGTTTTCCATTCAGGTACGGGATCTTCGTCTTGATTTTTCCCATAAGTGCTATCTGGCCTGCCACGGTGAAATTCACAGCGGAGTGGCTGCCCAGCTGAGCAGAGAAAAGCAGATGAACCTTTATTCCAGCAGCCTGCAGATGATACGGGAAATCTTTAATAAATACGCCCCCAGCTATGTAATTTCCCTTGATAAAATCCATTTTGCCGCAATTTTTCATTTTCCTTCTATGGAACAGGCAGACATGAACGCTGTGCAAAACGGCATCTCCAATGCCTGCTCCATGGTACATAATTATTTTAATGTATGGCTTTCCATAGGAATTGGAAGTGCCGTAGATGACCCGCTAAAAATCAGCGGCTCCTATCAGGAAGCTCGTCAGGCCTTTAATCTGGCTGATCAGGAAAATCCCGTTGTTCCCTTTTCCAGAATTACGGACGATTCCATGAAAAATGCCTTTAATATTGCTGTGTTCAAAAACAGTCTGACGCAGGCCTTTGAAGAGTTTGACACCGATGTTCTGTACCGCACGCTGACGGAAATTACAGAGCTTTTTACCTCCAATCCGCAGAGATATCTCCAGGCCGTAGACGCTGCCTGCAATATTCTCTATCTGTCGCTTTCCCTGCTTCCCGGAAGCGAGGAAACCCTGGAAGAGATTTTTTCTGCCTATCCGGATGGATACCGTTCGATTTACAAGGCTGCCAGTGTTGTGGAGGTGATTCAATGGATCAATACTCTTCGCGACGGTCTGTGCAGCATTTTGAAAAACAAAAGGAAAACCTACAAGGATCATGTTATCTCCAATGTTCAAAAATATATTGACAATCACCTGGAAGATCGCCTGACTCTGAACGATGTTGCCGCTGTATTCGGACTGACGCCCAATTATTTAAGCGCCCTTTTTAAGAAAAGCTGCAGCATCGGATTTACGGAATACATTACCCAGAAAAAAATAAGCCGGGCCAAGGTTCTTCTTCTGGAACAGGATTATAAAATCTATGAGGTTGCTGACCGTCTGGGCTTTGAAAGCGCATTTTATTTCAGCAAAGTGTTTAAAAAGGTAGAAGGCGTATCGCCCCGGGACTATATTCAGTCCCATACTGCTGCGCCAGATTACTATAAATAAAAGGAGAATTCATATGTTTAAGGAACTTGCTAATACTTACTCTCATACCTTTGTCCCCTTTCATCCGGCTGCCCCGGCCGCAGATCGAACTGCCTGGGAACAACTGGATTCTTCCCTTGTATCCCTTCTTGTAAAAGACGGCGAACGCTGTGCAGAAGAATCCTGGCCGGCTCTTACTGCTACAGACTATCTTGATTTTACCAGAACAGGAGGAAGAGCCTTCTTTGAAGGCAAGCTGTTTGCCCGGAGAACCCTTCTCAATTCCATGCTTCTGGCAGAATGCGCAGAACATCAGGGACGCTTTTTAGATTCTGTTTTAAACGGAATCTGGTCTATCTGCGAAGAGACTTCCTGGTGTCTTCCCGCCCACAACTCCTATATCCGTGATACGCCCCAGCTTCCTCTTCCTGATGTCAGACGGCCTGTGATTGATTTGTTTTCCGCAGAAACAGGTGCCGTTCTTTCCAATGCCAGATATCTGTTAAAGCAGGAGCTTGACGAAATCAGCCCCTCTGTTTCCATCCTTGTTGATAAAGTTCTGGACGAACGGATCTTTACCCCTTACCTGAAGGAACACTTCTGGTGGATGGGCGATGGTAAATCCCACATGAACAACTGGACTGTCTGGTGTACCCAGAATGTCCTTCTTACCGCTGCCTTTTCAGATATCAGCGAAGAACTGCGCCGGTCCATTTTCCTTAAAGCATGTGAAAGCCTTGATTATTTTCTTGCAGAATACGGCGAAGACGGCTGCTGTGATGAGGGCGCCCAGTATTTCCATCATGCCGGCCTTTGCCTCTTTGGCTGTATGGAAATTCTCAATGCCGTAACAGACGGACACTTCCTTTCTCTGTATGAGGAACCTAAGATTAAAAATATTGCCTCCTACATTGTTCAGGTACATGCAGCAGGTCCCTATTACATCAATTTTGCAGACTGCTCTCCTATTGCCGGGCAGTGCGGTGCAAGAGAATATCTTTTTGGAAAACGCACCGGCAATTCCCGTCTCATGGGACTGGCTGCCGGCGATTTTCGCAATTCCAGGGATCCGCTGCTGAAAAACGAGCAGAATCTTTTTTACCGCCTGCAGACAGTTTTTTCCGCTCAGGAGATGACAGATTATGTAACAGATGAGCCAAACACAGGGGATGATATTTATTATCCCAGCACCGGACTGTTTATTACCCGGGACAGCCGTTTTTGCCTGGCAGTAAAGGCTGGTGATAATGATGACAGTCACAATCATAACGATACCGGAAGCTTTACGATTTACAAAAACGGACAGCCTCTCTTTGCTGATATCGGAGTGGAAACCTATCAGAAAAAAACATTTTCTGAAGAACGTTATTCGATCTGGACCATGCAGTCCCAGTATCACAACCTGATTTCCTTTGCAGGCTGTGACGAATCAGATGCTTCTTCTCTTCCTTATGGATATGCAGTCAATTTCGGCTCCGCCGATTCCGAATCCTCCACTTCTTCCATTGCCGCCATGGAGCACAACGGTTCCCAGTACCGTTCAAAAGATGTCCGCTGGAAGCTGACAGATACCTTCGGAGAAATTTCCATGGAGCTGGCAGATGCTTATCCGGAGAAAAAGGTCTCCTCTTATGTGCGTACAGTACGCCTGGATAAGGAAGAAGGCATTACCGTTACCGATGTAGTCAGCTGCGGTTCCCTTCAGCCGGTGCTTTCTCTGATTACCTGCGAGGAGCCTTTCTGGAAAGAAGAAACATCGGAACTTTTAATTCCTTTCTCGGAAACTTACGCGGTTCTGCCTGACATCCAGACAGAAGCTTCCCCCTCTGTCTGCAAAATCCAGGGCGCTGCAAAAGTAATAAAAGAGCGGCTGCCCATTACGGACAACCGCCTAAAAACCGCCTGGAAACAGGATATGTGGAGAATCCTTGTTTATCTCGAGTCCGATCGCTGCTCCTTAAGCATCCGATAGCACCGATTAAACATCGTATCCAACCATGCGGATATAAGTTTTGATCAGTTCAATAATCTGATCATATTCCAGCTTACTGGCATTGATGGGCAGGTCGTAGTTATTTACGTCCTCCCATTCTCTGCCTGTAAAGTATTTGTGATATTCTCTTCTCTGTTTTGTAATCTTTGTCAGCTTATCCAGAGCTTCTTTGGTGTCTGCAAGACCATCTGCTTCCATGGTTCTGCGAATACAGGTAGCAGTATCTGCATAAACAAAAATTTTAATCAGATCCTCTTTTCCTGCTGTCTCCAGAATATAATCGGCACATCTTCCGATGATTACACAGGACTCTGTTTCTGCCAGTTCCCGAATCACCTCTGACTGAAAACGGAACAGATTATCCGGAGATGTGACGTCTCCTTCAATTTTGGGATTTCCCGGCAGTGTGTGGCGGATTCCACCCACAATTCTGCGCAGAAGATTATTTCCTGCTTTCTCATCTGCCAGTCTGAAATACTGCTCTCCTACAGCACTTTTTTCTGCTGTTAAACTCAAAATTTCATCATCATAAGCCGGGATCCCCAGCTCCTCCGCCAGCTTCTTTCCTACAATTCGTCCGCCGCTTCCATACTGACGTTCAATAGTAATCACCAGCTTCTTTTTATCCATAAAGCACCTCCTGATTGCGTCCTTTTCCATATTGTTTGTTTTTATTATAACACAAATCAGGGAGACTGCAAAATATTTTTATAATTTCCCTGATATTTTCTGACTATTATTCTATCCTAATCAAACTCGTTTCCGCTTACTTTTTGTATGCAGAAATATTGGGACCTGCATACCTTCCTTCCCTCAGAAGCTTCTCCAC
>UQFC01000077.1 GCA_900540335.1 uncultured Clostridium sp.
TTTTTGAAATTCTTTCGAAATTCCTAAATTGCATTACGAGGTAATTATACTTCCTGTAAGGTAAATTATCAATAGTTTTTTACATTTTTTCTTAAGATTGGAATAAATGCCAACTGCTGATATTTCCGGGAAGTTACCACCTCTCCATCACACTTGACAGTATAATATACTTTTTCCGGAAATGCTATAACGAAACCCTAAGCGTTTTCTTACGAAATTCTTACAAATACCATATTTTCCCCATAATTTGTATTAATATTCGTACAATCCGCTTTTTCACTGGGATTTTATCCCATGATGTGCTATACTGTTCATTAGTTTTGATATTTTATCTTTTTTGAACACAGTGACTGTCGATTATAAAAGGAGAAGAACCATGAATCGAACTGGCCTGATATGCCGTTATTTAAAAGAGAATCCCCACTGTACCCAGAGAGAGCTTGCACAGAAAATGGATTTGTCTCTTGGCACAGTAAACACATTAATTAAGGAATGTATTCAAAACAAACTTCTGGCACCGGGAAAAAGTATGGCCGGTACCTGCGAGCTGACAGATAAAGGACTGGAGTTTCTTCAGAACTTTCAAGTGGACGGAGCCTTGATTATTGCCGCAGGCTTTGGCTCCCGTTTTGTTCCCCTGACTTTTGAAACCCCCAAAGGGCTTCTGGAGGTATTTGGAGAACGAATGATTGAACGGCAAATCCGTCAGCTTCACGAAGCCGGTGTTTATGATATTACCATCGCTGTAGGCTATTTAAAGGAAAAATTTGAATACCTGATCGACAAATACCAGGTAAAGCTGCTTTATAACCCGGAATATTCCTGCAAAAATACCCTGGCAACTATCTACAGAGCAAGAAAAGTGCTTCAGGGCCGGAATATGTATGTACTCTCCTCAGATAACTGGCTGCGGGAAAATATGTTCCATTCTTACGAATGCGGCGCCTGGTATGCCTCTTCTTATATGGAAGGAGAAACTTCAGAGTGGGTTCTTTCTTATAATAAGAAGGGACGAATTACCGATGTACAAATCGGAGGCAGAGACTGCTGGGTTATGTATGGCCCCGTCTATTTTTCCAGAGAATTTTCCGACAAGTTTCTTCCGCTTCTGGAAAAGGCTTATCACACACCTGGAACAGAACAGTTTTACTGGGAACATGTTCTGATGCAGAATATTCATCACCTGGAAATGGATATTAACCGCCAGCCGGAAAATCAGGTGTATGAATTTGAAAATCTGGAAGAGCTCAGACAGTTTGATCCCAGATATCAGACACGCTCAGACAACAAGGCTCTGGAACTGGTATCCACCGTTTTCCAGATTCCCGAATCCGATATCCACAATATCCGCTGTCTGAAATCCGGCATGACAAACAAATCCTTTCTCTTTCAGATAAAGGATCGCCATTATATCTGCAGAATTCCCGGCCCCGGTTCTGAGCTTTTGGTAAACCGGCGGCAGGAAGCCGCTTCCTACGAGGCAATCCGTGATCTGGGGATTTCCGAGCACGTGGTTTATCTGGACAGCCGGACTGGTTATAAAATCTCTGAATATTATGAAGGCTCTCACAATGCGCGGGCAGATCATCCGGAAGAAATGAAAGCCTGCATGGCCATTCTCAGAAAACTTCACGGTTCTGAAATCACAGTCAGCCATTCCTTTGATATTCGGGAGCGAATTGATTTTTACGAGAGGATCTGCATGGCCGGAAAGGGAACCCTTTTTGAAGATTACGATTCTGTCCGGGAAAAGATGGATCGGCTTATGGATCGGCTGGAACGCCTGAACCGCCCGAAAACCCTTTCTCACATTGACAGCAATCCCGATAATTTTCTCTGTCTTCCAGACGGTTCAATACGCCTTATTGACTGGGAATATGCAGGAATGTGTGATCCGCTGATTGACATCAGCATGTGCGCTATTTATGTATATTATAAGGAAGAGCAGATGAACCAGCTTGCAGAGCTTTATCTGGAACGTCCGGCCACTGACGAAGAACGGATGGTAATCTATTCTTATGCAGCTCTCGGCGGATTTCTTTGGGCTCTCTGGGCCATTTACAAGGCTTCTCTGGGCGAAGAATTTGGAGAATATACTTTGATTATGTATCGGTATGCAAAGGATTATTATAAAAAAGCAGACATTCTCTGGAAGCAGCTCTTTTCTTCCAAAGAAAATCCGGACAGCATTTGATCCGAAATAGCATAAATTTTTACAAATATTGTAATAAAATTGTTATTATTTCCATTCTCTGATGTGCTATAATAAAAATCAGTTCAATATTTTTAAATGATTAAGCATCACAAGGAGGTTTCGACTATGAAAAACAGACGAGGTCTGACTGCCGTTGCTATGGCCGGCATGATGGGAGCGATGACTCTTGCTTCCAGTTTTTCTGCCTATGCCGCAGCCGGATGGGTTCAGAGCGGCAACACTTATGTTTACTATGATTCTGACGGTTCCCTGCATAAAGGCTGGGTTAACGCATCCAACGGATATTATTACACGGATCTTTCTACCGGTCAGATGGTGACTGGATGGAAACAGATCAACAACAACTGGTACTACTTCCAGGCAGACGGCCTGATGGCAACCGGATGGGTTCAGGACGGCGGCAAATATTACTACACCCTGACAGACGGAACCATGCATAAAAATGGCTGGGTCAACATCGGCTCTGACTATTACTACATGGGCAGTGACGGTGCTATGGTAACCGGATGGCAGACAATTGACGGCGGCAAATTCTACTTTAACCCGTCTGACGGCAAATGCATTGTCAACAGAGCCTGTGAGGTTGACGGAAACTGGTATCTGTTTGGAACTGACGGAAAAATGCAGACCGGATGGCAGAAGGTAGACGGATATTATTTCTATTTCCATACCGACGGCAAAATGCTTTTAGGCTGGCTCAGCGACGGAACCAACAAGTATTACATGGATCCGGGCAGCGGCCGCATGACCACCGGAGTTTCTGTGATTGACGGCTATTACTACTACTTCAATGAGTCCGGACATCGCCAGACCGGATGGGTCATTGTAGACGGTGTATATTATTACTTCGATCCGGCTGCTGACGGACGTATGGTAGCTGGTACTACCATGAATATCGGCGGAACCAACTATCAGTTTGCAGCAAACGGAGCCTGCACCACCAACGGCGGCGCCACCAACAACGTTTACAACAGCAACCAGAACAGCCAGAACAATAACCAGAATTCCAATGGCGGTTCCTCCAACCAGAATAATGGCTCTAACAACGGTACGATTACCGTAGGCGGTTCTTCCAATGACAACAGCGGCTATGTAAACAGCGGCCCTGGCGCTTCTGGAAGCAGCAGCTCTGCCGGTTCTTCTGTTCCCGGCAATCCTTCCGGAACAGCTTCTACACCAGGCGGTTCTTCTGGTGATACCAGTCTGCAGCCGGGACAGACCGGCGGTCCCAGACCGTAATAAGCCAATCACAGCTGCTTTATTTCCAACAAGCCCACTATGGTCTATACGGTTCTATAATAAATGTTAGAGTGTATGATTGAAAAATCATGCACTCTGGCTTTTTTTATTGTCCCAAAACCTAAGAGTGGGGCGGTATTTCAAGGAATACCACCCCAACTATTGACTTAGAGCCCAAAATTATACCGGAAGATACAACTCTCCCGGTATAATTTATATTATCCAATTTTCACGAACACTTACATATAGAACAGTCTGTTAACCGCACTGAAGATACCGCGGATAGAAGACTTGGTAATGTTGGAGCTGACGCCAACACCGTAGGTCACACGGCCGGAATCCTGATCCATCAAATGGATATAGGATGCTGCCTGTGCATTGGAACCGGAGCGCAGTGCGTGCTCGTTGTAGTCCAGAACCTTGATATTGATACCAAGCTCTTTCTCCAAACCGCGCTGTACTGCATCGATCGGTCCGTTTCCGACACCCTCGAAGGTCTTTTCCATGCCGTGATCGGTGTAAACCACCTTGATCAGAGTTGCATATACGCCATCCTCCACCTCGGTATCGGTAATCTGGCACTTCCGGAAATGAATCGGCTCCTTCCGATCCAGGTAGCAGCTTCTGAATTCGTCCATGATCTGCTCCGGCGCAACCTCGCCCTGCTTCTCGGAAATCTTCTGAATCACATCCGCAAACTCCTTGTGCATTCCCTTCGGCAGCTTGAAGCCATAGAAGGTATCCATTACAAATGCTACGCCGCCCTTGCCGGACTGACTGTTGATACGGACAATCGGCTCGTACTGTCTGCCGATATCGGAAGGATCGATAGGAAGATACGGAACCTCCCAATATTCTCCGTTTCTCTCGTGAAGGGCCTGCATACCCTTGTTGATAGCATCCTGATGGGAACCGGAAAATGCTGTAAATACAAGCTTTCCTGCATAGGGATGGCGGGGCGGAATATCCATCTTGGTGCACCGCTCATAGACCTCGGCCAGCTCGCGGACATTCTCCACCTGAAGCTGCGGATCAATTCCCTGGGAAAACATATTGTAAGCCAATGTCAGAATATCTACGTTGCCGGTGCGCTCACCGTTTCCAAACAGAGTTCCCTCTACTCTGTCCGCACCTGCCAGCAGAGCCAGCTCCGTAGCTGCCACACCGGTACCACGGTCATTGTGGGGATGAACGCTCAGAATAATACTGTCACGATTCTTGAAATGACGGTTCATCCACTCAATCTGATCTGCATACACATTGGGAGTATTCATCTCAACGGTGGAAGGAAGATTGATAATAATCGGCTTCTCCGGAGTTGCCATACCCCAGGTCTCCTGAACAGCGGTACATACCTCCAGAGCATAATCCAGCTCTGTGCCGGTGAAGCTCTCAGGAGAATACTCCAGCATCAGATCGCCGTCATAATCCTTCGCATACTTTTTCACCAGCTCTGTGCCTTCAATGGCAATCTGCTTAATCTCTTCTTTATCTTTGTGGAAGACTACATCTCTCTGCAGAGTAGAGGTGGAATTGTAAATATGTACCACTACTTTTTTGATTCCCTGAATTGCCTCAAAGGTTCTCTTGATCAGATGCTCACGGCACTGTACCAGAACCTGCACCCGGACATCATCCGGAATCATCCGCCGCTCTACCAGCTGACGCAGAAAATCATACTCAATCTGGGAAGCTGCCGGAAATCCAATCTCAATCTCCTTGAATCCCATCTTCACCAGCATATTGAAGAATTCCATCTTCTCTTCCACAACCATCGGCTCAATCAACGCCTGGTTTCCGTCTCTTAAATCCACACTGCACCAAATCGGAGCTTTTTCAATCTCCTTATTCGGCCACTCCCGCTCTGGATAATCAACTACCGGATTTCTTTTATATCTTTTATAATTTAACATGACTCTTTCTCTCCTTCTGTTCGATATTTTGTACGCATTGTTCTGTCACAGCCTCCCCTGGGCGTTCCTGCATTCTCCAATTCCGGACATACAGGTCCGCGATGTCCTTTTACTCAGCCCGAAACGGGCAGTCGTTCAATCACGCCGTAATGCTGTACAATGAACAGTACTGAGCCTATTGATTCAGCCCCATCTTTCATCATCCCTTTTCGTATTAAAGTGCTAAAGCTATAAATTTTTCTATCATTCTACCATATTTCCCACAGACGTGCAAGCAATTCCCCTGTTTCTGCAAAAAAACAAACAGCTGCAGGGTCCAGATTACTTGTCTGAACTCTGCAGCTACTCCGCATCTTTTATCTTTTTTCTTTTTTAGCCGGTATAACACCTATGGAATCTCCCTCATAGATCTCAGGACGCATCATAAGGGAATAATCCCTTTCGTTGCATTCTCCCCTGTTAATCATCTGCAGCAGCAGCTTTGCCGCCTGTGCTCCCAGCCGGTATGCCTGATGAATAGAGCAGGTAACCTTTTCCTCCGCCCAGTTGTCTGAAGAATAATCAAAACAGACGATGGAATAATCCTCCGGAACCCGTTTTCCTGTTTTTTCCAGAACATTCCGGATCAGCCGGTAGATTCTGTAATTGCAGCAGACTATCGCCGTGCATTTGGGGACGCTTTTCAGAAACTGAATAATATTTTTTCCGAATCTGTCATCATGGGCCTCGTTAGAGATACACCATTTAATATAATCATCCTGAAATTCTACTCCGTGCCTCCGCAGGGATTCATACATCCCGTGGAATTTTTCCACACTCTGATAATTATCAAACACGAAAATTCCTGCAATGTGCCGGTGTCCCGCCTGGACAAGACGCCCCACCAGCTGCTCTGCACACACCATATTATTTACGCCTACCTTGGGACAGCGCAGACTCTGATAATAATTATTGTAAAAAATCAGAGGAATTCCGTGGCGCTGCAGCTCCCGGTAGCAGTCCAGGTTGGGACTTGCCATGCTCGCCTTTACACCATCTACAATAAAGCCGCTGAAATTCTGATGCATCACTGTCTGCAGACACCTGCGTTCATTGGCAAACTTATTATCCGTAAGAAAAATCTTCAGTTCTGCCTGTTCATCTTTTTTCAGCATACTCCGGACACCCCGAATCAGTTCAGATTCAGCGCCTCCATCCTGTCCCTGAAGAATCAGTCCGATTTTAATCTGGGAGTCTGCCCGGGACAGCTCCCGGGACATTGCAACCTCCTTGTTAAAAAACGTTCCGCTTCCTCTGACACGGGTAATCAGATTCTCCTCCTCCAGCTGATCCATTGCCAGTCGTACCGTTTCCCGGCTGACATTCAGCCGCCTGCACAGCGTATTTTCTGATGGAAGCTTCTGATTTCCCGTAAATTTATTTTCGTCAATATAGGCCAGCAGCCATCGGTACACCCGCTGCCATTTTCTGTTTGAAACATCCATGGTGTCTCACCTGCTCATTTTTTAGTCTGTAATCACAGGCCGGTATCCCTCTGCCTTTTCAATCCAGTCTAACAGCCGTTTTCTCATATCAGCCTTTGCCTCACTGTATTCCGGGCTGGCCACAACATTTTCCAGCTGCCAGGGATCCTTCTTCAGGTCATACAGATAGTCGTCTGCGTATACGTCGGAAGCGCCCTTCTCTCCGCCATTTACTCCCGGCGCATATACAGCATACAAGAAATCAGCGGTTCGTGCAACCCTTCCGATACGGCTCTCGGAAATCTGGGCGAATACCTGATTTTCTCTTCCTTCTGTTCTTCCTTCGGCCACATCAAGAAGATTCTCTCCAATCATCTGATCCCCTACATCAACCCCTGCCATAGCCAGGATGGTTTTAGGAAGACTCTCTGTGCTGACCAGATCCTGAATTGCTTTTCCGCCGGTAAACGGACCTCCTGTAATTACAAGGGGTACATGGAGAGCGCCGTCATGGCCGGTTCTCTTGTAATCGTCGTAGCCGTTTAAGTGGCTGTCCGTATTTCTCGTCTTAAAATGAGAACCGTGGTCGGATGCATAAATAATAATGGTATTCTCATACAAGCCTTTTTCTTTCAGCTTTTCCACAAGACGTCCCAGGTTTTCATCCAGGCTTGCGCACTGACCCAGATAATCCGGATATTCCTCTGCTGCATTGCCTTTTAAGACCTCCAGATCGTGAGGCAGTACAAAGTTGGCATATTTCTCCTTGGAGCCCTCCGGTCCTTCGTAGTGGTTGTGGTCATTCTGATGATGAGGCTCAATCTGGGAAACAGTCATGAAAAACGGTTTTTTCCCGTCATACTGATCCAGGTATTCCAGCGCAAAATCATTGATGCAGTCTGCCCGGTATCCCTTAAAATCCACTCGGTTGTTATTTTCATCAAATACATAGCCGCCATAGCCGTGGGAAGTAAATTCCAGCACATCTGCCGTTCTCCAGAATCCTGTATAGCCGCCTCTGAGCTCTGCGGGAATCGCCGTTACGGTGTGATCAACAGTCGGCGCCTTTTCCAGTTCTCCGTCACTGGCCAGATGCCATTTTCCTACATAGGCAGTCTCATAGCCAGCCTCCTCAATATAATTTGCCAGGGTTTTAATCCCTGCCGGAAGCATCAGATTGTTCCGGAAGCAGCCGGTTTCTGTAGGATATTTTCCAGTCTGGAACAATGCCCGGCAGGGGCCGCAGACCGGCTGAGGGGAAAATGCATTGTCAAATTTCACGCCCTCTCTTGCCAGTGCATCCAGATTCGGAGTAATGGGAAGGGGCTGGCCAAAACAGCCGCAGGTATCCCATCTCTGCTGATCGGAAAAATAGAAAATAATATTATATGCCATGATTGTTATCCTCCTTATTCTGTCCTGTTATCGTGCGCCCTTTGCTGCTTTCTGTTCTTTGATCTTACCGCGTACAATTGCAGCTACTGCAAATATAATCAGAGCAACAAAGATCCAGCAGAAAATACTGCTGAAGAAAATACCGGGATTTCCGTTGGAAATCAGCAGAGCTCTTCGGAAGTTTGTCTCTGTCATGCTTCCCAGAACCATGCCCAGAAGAATCGGAACTGCCGGCAGATCCAGTTTTCTCAGGATCCATGCAAGCACTGCAAATACCAGAGCGATGCCTACATCGAAGTAGTTTCCGTTTACAGAGTAAGCGCCTGCAAAGCAGAAAATAACAATAATCGGTGTCAGAATTTCCTGGGGAATGGACACTACCTTTGCAAACAGGCTGGTCAGGAATTTTCCCTGCAGAAGCATAAACAGGTTTACCAGAATCAGACCCAGCATAATGGCATACATAATATCACCATCTGTAGTAAAGAGGCTGAGTCCGGGATTTAAACCGTTAATCATCAGGGCGGAAAGCATAATTGCCACAGTTCCGTCTCCCGGGATACCAAGTGTCAGAAGAGGAATCAGGGTTGCGCCGGTTACAGCATTGTTGGCAGATTCTGCTGCTGCAATACCTTCTACAGAACCGTGTCCGAACTCCTCCGGATGCTTGGACATGTTCCTGGCCTGGGAGTAACTGAACCAGGATGCCTCGGAAGCGCCGGTACCGGGAATGATTCCTACCAGAGAACCGATAATAGAAGACATAATAACCGGACGGATCATCCGTTTGTATTCCTCTTTTGTAATCTTTCCGTCATCCTTGATTTTTGCAGCATCCAGCTTCAGAGAATCCAGACGGCGTTCTGATTTTGCCATAATCTCAACCAGAGCGAACAGACCAATCAGACACACAGCCAGATCCATACCAAGATACAGACGGCTGATTCCAAAGGTAAAACGGTCATAGCTGGTCATCGGATCGGAACCGATACAGGAAATGAACAGACCCAGGCAGGCAGAAATCAGACCGCGGATAATGCTCTTTCCGGACACACCGGCAATAATCGTAAGTCCAAATACACAAACCATGAAATACTCGGGAGTTCCCAGCTTTGCTGCCATTCTTGCAACCTGCGGCCCTAAGAACAGAAGCATCAGAGCAGAGAACACTCCGCCGAAGGTAGACGCATAAAGGGCGATTTTTAAAGCTGCCTTGGTACGTCCCTGCTTTGAAAGCGGATGACCGTCCAGCATGGTTGCCGCTGCGTGAGGTGTTCCCGGTGTATTAATCAAAATCGCAGAAACACTGCCGCCATAGCCTCCGGCACAGTATATTCCAAGCAGGAACATCATGCCCGGAATTGCTGACATGGTATAGGTTACAGGCAAAAATAAAATTACACAGAGAATTACGCTCAGTCCGGGGATTGCAGCAAATACCGAACCGATGAATACTCCGATATTAATCCACAGAATGTTCTCCAGAGTGAACAAAAGTTCTGTGGCCGGAATCAGATATTGCATCATAATGCTTGTTTCCCCCTTTCTTAGAATTCAACATTCAGTACAAACCGGAATGCCGCCCAGATTGCCACGGCCAGAACCAGTGTAATCACATAATAGCTGCGTTTTCTGCACCGGAAATACAGCAGAAATCCCAGACTGCAGAAAATTGCTCCAATCACAAACAGTCCGGTCAGCTTGCTCAGCAGATAAGTGCCAAGCAGAATAGCAAAAATCACCAGAGCCTTGGCTTCTGTCTGCAGGTTAATCACCTTCCACTCCAGAGGCTCTTTTTTTATAATTTTGTAGACATCCTTTAATATAAGAAGGCCGCTGCACAGCATCATCACCCACATCAAAAGGGTGGGAAATGCACGTCCGTTAATTACGTCTTTTTCTGATACGGCCACCTGCTGCGGCATTACTGCAAGAATCACAATTGCAAAAACAAAGAATACAATTCCTGCTGTCATGTTAATGGGAATGCGAATTTCTTTTTCTCTGAGCTTGTCTCCCAAGGCATCCATACGATTATGAAACTGATTAACCCCACTGCCCATTTTCTTTCCTCCTGACTCTTTTTTTAAAAAACAGAGGGAATGGAAGCCCATTCCCTCCTGGCGTTGTCTTTATCAGCCGGTAACAATGTCCTTGTACTCGTTTACAATGCTCTTTACATTCTCGATATGCTCTTTTACCTGATCCTCTGTCATGGTATCTACTTCCAGAAGCATTGTATCCTGCAGCCATGCTGCTACTTCTTCATCTGCCAGAATGTCATCATACAGCTTCTTTAACTCTGCAACTTTTTCTGCATCTGTTCCTGCGCATGCCAGAACGAAGCAGCGGTTGCGGAAGTACGGATATCCGAACTCACCAACACCCTGAACGCCTGCGAACGGGCCATGCTCCAGAGGCTTCTCATCAAAAGCACATACAATGCTTACTCCGCCCTGCTGGTAGGTTTCCAGAATCTGGGACTGATGAGAAACTGCAAAGCTTGTCTCTCCCTTTGCCACTGCCTGTGCTGCCTCTGCTGCAGAAGTATAAGCAACCAGTTTCACCTTGTCGCCTGCTCCCATGGAACCAAACAAAGCTGCTGCCAGGAATGCTTCAGAACTGGTGGAACCATTAACTGCTACACTGATTTCCTGTCCGTTAGCTGCAAACTCTTCCAGATCCTCGATGCTCTCGATCCCCAGCTTCTTATCTGCTGACAGAACGAAAATGGAAGAATACAGGTTTTCTACATAAGCGAAATTACTGTAATCAAACTGCATTTTTGCCGGATCCAGAATGGAGGTAATGGAGAACAGGCCCTCACCTGCAAATACCAGCTCTTTGGAGTTTGCTTTCTTGTCAGCAACCCAGGTATTTACTGTAGCTGCATCTCCCTTAACAGCCTCTGCTACCAGAGTGATTTTGTCTGAATAGCTTGTGGATTTCTCTGCGGCTTTCTGGCTGACCATAGCTGCAACTCCGGACGGTGCCCACGGGCAGGTTACTTTCCAGCTTTCCTTCTTTGCTCCGCCGCATCCGGTCAATACTCCTGCTGCCATAACTACTGCCAGTGTCAGACTTAACAGACGTTTCTTCATTTTGTTTCTCCTCTCTTTTTTCACGCTTCTATGTTTTTTAGTTAGACAAGTATTGCTATCTGCTTACAAAGTTATATGTTTTTATGCCTAAAGTCAACAAGTTTACTCTTTTTTATTGATAAAGTTGTATGTTTTATGCTTATTTTTTTATTAGTTGTAGTTTTTTCCTTTATTATTTGGTCATTTTATATAAAGTGTCTTTTTACCTTATTGTGTTTTTGTTTGTTTTACTTTCACAAAGACCTTCATTTTGTACATTTTTCGACAAATCCATCAGACAGAGAGATCGGTTGATTCCGAGGCTGCTTCTCGCTCTGGGACGATTTTCGCTCGGGGGCGTTTTTCACTCGGGGGGCATGAAGAGTGAAAACAACTATTCTATCTCATTAAATTAAAGCTTTATTTATCACATAGCCCAGAAGCTTTTCTATTTGTTTCTGGCGCTTGTGCAGGATTTCAATTTTTCTTCTTTAAATGCAAAATTTATATAGTGCATTATGCAGGATTCGTTATTTCCCGCTGAAAATGCACAATCTCTGCCCGGGATTGTGCAGAATCCAGCTTTTCCCGCTGAAAATGCACAATCTCTGGCCGGGATTGTGCAGAATCCGGCTTTTTCCTCTGAAAATGCAAAATCTACTCCCTACTTTGTGCCGGAATCCTCTTTTTCCTCCATAAATGCAAAATCCTAATCTAAAATCTACTCTATCAGGCGGGCACGCCAAATATATATATTAATATCCTAAATCCTAGCTAGTTTCTTTTTAAGATACAGAAGAAACTATTGATGATATCTAATTCCAAATCATTATTCTGACTGTCCCTGCTTTTCAGACAAACGCTATCTTCTCTTGTATTGATCTTGGTACAATCCAAATAATAAATATAGAGACATTTTATGGTTAAAAAAATTTTATAAAAATCTTTCCGTAATATCTCCCATCCATCGAATACAGCAAAATTATCTTTTATTCTTTCAGTAATCTCTATCTCTTTTTAGATGTATTTTATTTATAAAATGTAACTATTCAGGACAGCGGGAAAGCTGGCAGAAAAATCCGCATCAAGCTTGCTTTTAAACAAATTTTCCAGCCAGTTCTCACATCGAAGGCATCTCCGATACTTCTTGTTCGGCTTTGCAGGACAAGAAAATGTCTCGTCCTGAACAGTTACTATAAAACAAAATACTCCTGAATCAAATTTTCAATATTTTGTGAGATAAGAGGATGTTCTTTGGTTTCATAGGTTGTGATTAAATTAATGGTGGGAATAATGTTATGTTGACAATAGATATTCAATTTCTGAAATGCATTTTTCGAATAACCAGGAGTATCCATAAGACCAAAATGCTCCCAATAAAAATATTCACCTGATTTTGGATGGCGAATGGTGAAATCAGGATAATAGGTAATGTTTTCAAGTTTCAGAGCACATTCGTAACGAAAGGGAATTTTATGCATGAATAAAGCCTGAGCAATCAATACTTCTGATTTAGAACGAACCGTATGGCCTGAAATACAGGAATGGATCAGGTTTTCTGGATGCAGCAGATTTCTTTCATACTCCGCCCTGCTCCACTCCTTCAAATCCTCTGATACTGGCTGAAAAGCCTGAGCAATAACTGCTTGATAAGAAGACTGTGAAAGTAATTGTTCGACTTTGGAGGAACCTGATTCATAAGATTTTAGAAATGCGTTTACTGCTTTCTGCTCTTTCTGCAAATCCTTAAGGAACGCACATAACAATGCTTTCTCTCCAAGCATCTTTATAAAATCAACATTCTTTTTCGGAATGTAGGTGTATGTTCCAGTGAACTACCCATTGTCTAAAGCCAATGGGCTTCCTGCTTCATCGACCTCGTAA
>UQFC01000078.1 GCA_900540335.1 uncultured Clostridium sp.
GGGCGGCAGAGAATTTTGCCGCAGAAGCGACCCGCCGCAGGCGGAGAAGCTCGCGAGCTTCTTTTTCATCATAGAAGCGGGGGTTTTTTGTCTGGAAGAAACGAGAGAATCTGAAGGCGGAGAGATACTTCCGGAACAGGGATGATTTCTTAACGGTTTTTTAACATTTTTTAATGTAAATAAGAGAAATCAGTTGCCGGACGGCGAAAAATACGATATAGTAAAAGCAGCATACAATCGATTGCATAGAATAAGCGAAAGAAAAGAGAGTGAGCCAGTGACTATCTATGATATAGCAAAAGAAGCAGGGGTAGCGGCCAGCACAGTTTCCAGGGTAATCAACAATAAGCCGGGGCTTCGGCCTGAAACCAGGGAGAGGGTGAGGCGGCTGCTGGAAAAATATAATTTTACGCCGGATGCGGCGGCGCGGGGACTGGTTATGCAGGCAACCAGAATGGTGGGAATTCTGATAGTGGATATTCGCGTTGCGCACCACACAGACAGTGCCTATGTAATTGAGCAGGCGCTGACACGCCGCGGCTACTGCTGCATTACCATGAGTACAGGCCCGACAGAAGAGGGAAAGGCAAATTACATCCGGATTCTGGAAGAGAGACGGGTGGAAGGTGTCATTCTGATGGGCTCTATGTTTGCGACAGAGAAGGTAAAAGAAAGCATTAAGCATCATCTGGCAAATATTCCTGTGGTAATTGTCAATGGATATCTGGATCTTCCGAATGTTTCCGGTGTCATTGTGGATGAAAATGCAGGTGTGGAACGATGTGTGGATCTTCTGGTATCCAAAGGGAAACGGAAAGTGGCATTTGTTCTGGATCAGGAATCTCCGTCAAACCTTCTGAAACAGAAGGGGTATATAGACGGAATGAAACAGAACGGGGTTCCGGAGGAAAATCTGCTGCTGTACGATGCGCCGGAAAGCTCCGTAAAGGGCGGCTATGATATTACCGTGCAGATTTTAAAGGAACATCCGGATATCGAAGGAATCATATATTCCATTGATCTGGTTGCGGTAGGAGGAGTGCGTGCAGCCAGTGACCTGGGGCTCAGGATTCCGGATCAGATCGGGCTGATTGGCGTGGATAATGCAGTTTACGGGGAGATTTGTTCTCCGAAGCTGACAACTCTGGACAATAAAACAGAAGAGATGAGTGAGTTTGCTGCAGAAATTCTGTGGGAGGGCCTGAAGGGAAAACGTCAAAACAGAAAAATGATGCTGTTTTCTGAGATTATTGAAAGAGAAACCACATAAAACAAAAGTAATCGATTGCAAAGAAAGTGGGAAAATAAGTATCAAAATTGAAAAAAGAGACAGTTTTTCGGAAGAAAAAAGGCCGCAGAATTGTTTTCATGTGCCAAAAAACAGGGGAAATATATTCTTAACATAAAATTTATATAAATTGCATAAAGAAGTTATGGGCATTTTGTATATATTTTTTTAATTAAGGCATTGAAAAACAAACATAATTGTGATAATATTTAAATACAATCGATTGCAAAAATGCAGATGTATCAAATGAATGAAAAGTGTGTTAAGAAAAGGGGTTAAAAGCATGTTAAGAATCAAGTATGAGGATTTGCTGAATGAATTCAAACGCGTACTTGTCAGCAGAGGGTTTACAGAGAAAAATGCCGTTGATGCAGCAACCGTTTTTGCACAGAACAGTCTGGATGGTATTTACAGCCATGGAATCAATCGATTCCCGAGAGTGGTTGAATATCTGGACAAAGGAGAAATTAATCCGGATGTGACTGCTACCTGTGAGATGGCTATGGGAGCGATTGAGAGATGGAACGGTCACAGAGGTTTCGGACCGCTGAATGCAAAGCAGGCGATGGATCGGGCCTGTGAGCTTGCAAAGCAGTATGGAATTGGTATGGTAGCTCTTGGAAACAACAACCACTGGATGCGGGGCGGCAGCTACGGCTGGCAGGCAGCGGATCAGGGCTGCATTGGTATCTGCTGGTCCAACACAATGCCCAACATGCCGGCATGGGGCGGCAAGGATCGCAAGATTGGAAACAATCCGCTGATTATGGCAGTTCCCAAAAGCAACGGGGAGCATGTGGTAGTTGACTGTGCAGTATCCCAGTTCTCTTACGGGAAAATGGAGGACTGCAGATTAAAGGGCCTGCAGCTTCCGGTTCCGGGAGGCTACGATGAAGACGGCAACCTGACGACAGACCCGGCAGCAATCGAGAAAACATGGAGAGTGCTTCCTATGGGATACTGGAAGGGAAGCGGTATTTCCATCCTTCTGGATCTGATGTCTACGGTTATGACCAATGCCAACTCCGTTCAGAAAATAGGAACCTTCGGTGATGAGATTGGCCTGTCTCAGATGATGATTGCCATGGACCCCTCCAAATTCCAGGATGCCGGGACAACAGACCGGATCGTGGATGAGCTGGTGGCAGATATTAAGTCCTCCATTCCGGCAGAGGAAGGCGGTCAGGTATTTTATCCGGGTGAAATTGAGATTAATACACGAAGAGACAACATGGAAAACGGCATTCCGGTGCTTGAGGAAAAATGGAACGCTGTTTTGGCAATGTAGTTTCGCGATGAAAGGAGAAATACAATGATTTTTTCATCTATTTACGCAAAAGATGATATGAAAAAATATCCAAAGCCCATTCAGACAGCTCTCGAGTATTTAAAGAGCAATGATTTTACGGCTATGGAGCCTGGCGTATATGAGATTCAGGGAAAAGAAATCTATGCACAGGTTATGGATGCCCAGACAGCTCCGGCTGAGGAAAAACGTCCGGAGGTTCATGAAAAGTTTATTGACGTTCAGTTTCTGGCATCCGGAAGAGAGCGCCTCGGCTTTACACCGGATACAGGAAACTACGAGGTGGACGAGCGCTTTGACGAGAGAGATTTGATTTTTTATAAATCTGTGGAAAATGAAGGCTTTATTGAAGCAACTCCTGGCTGCTACAGCATTTTCTTCCCGGCAGATGTTCACCGTCCGGCAGTTGCAGCAGGAGAACCTATGAAGATTCGCAAGGTTGTAGTAAAGGTCAGCACTGCGCTTCTGTAGGAAAACAAGGTATTGCGGAACTTTATGGAACTGTTAGTTTAAACAGTCCGTAAAAATATAAATGTAAGAAGGGAAAAAAATTATGAAGAAGAAACTGGCACTTGTACTGGCAGGCGTAATGGCAGCAGCATCTCTGACAGGCTGCGGCGGCGGAGCAGCAAAGGAGACAACAGCAGCACCGGCAGCAGGCGGAAATGCAGCACCGGCAGCAACTGAGGCAGCAGCACCATCTGACGTAAAGCCGGAGCTGAATCTGATTATTGCTTCCAACCAGACCTCCCTGGACAACCCGTATTCCTATGGTATGGACAAATTCAAAGAGGTTGTTGAAGAAAAGTCCGGCGGCAAGATTCAGGTTACCGTACATAAGGGAACCCTGGGCGAGAACGAGAACGAGCTGATCGAGAAGCTGGAGATGGGCGCAGCATCTATGGTAGTTGCTTCTCCCGGATTTATGACCGCTATCGGTGTTCCGGAGGTAGATATCTTTTCTCTGAACTATCTGTTTGACAGCTTTGAACACTGGGAGACCTGTCTGGACGGTGAGTTCGGTGACAAGATGAAAGAAACCGTAAAAGAGAAAACCGGCAACAATTTCCGGATTATGTCTTACTGGTCCTCCTCTGTTCGTGATTATTATGGAAAGAAACCTGTTTCCAAGCCGGAGGATCTGAAGGGAATGACCATTCGTACCCAGTCTTCTCAGGTTCAGCAGGAATTCTGGAAAGCATGCGGCGCAATCCCGACTTCTGTTGCATGGGGCGAGCTGTATCAGGCACTGCAGCAGGGCGTTGTAGATTCTGCAGAGAACGACTACACCAGCTTTATGCTGAAAGAGCATCACAAAACAGACAATGGTCATTACATTACTGAGACACACCATGACTACACCACTCGTCTTCTGCTGATGAACGGTCATTTCTATGATGGTCTGACTGATGAGCAGAAGGGCTGGATCGATGAGGCTGTTGTTGAGTGTACCAAGGAAGAGCGTGAAGTAGTTTACAGAATGTTTGAGGAGTCCAAGGAGAAGGTTATCGCTGACGGCGCAGAAGTAACCAACTTTGAAGATGTTGATATCGATGCATTTAAGGCTCTGGCACTTCCGATTCAGGACAAGTTTGCAGCAGACAATAACATGACTGCAGAGCTTGAAATGATTCGTGCAGCAGCAAAATAAAGCGTGAAATCACACAACAGTCACCTGGGAGGCTGGGTGGCTGTTGTTTTTTGTTTCATAGGAAATTACGTCCTATGAAACAAAAACGCTCCGCGAGGATCGCCATGGGGCGGCAGAGAATTTTGTCGCAGAAGCGACCCGCCGCAGGCGGAGAAGCTCGCGAGTGAGCTTCTTTTCACTTCAATTTAGGGCTTTGGAAAGAGCGTGTTAAGGATAAAAGGAGAATTAGGAATGAAGAAGGCAATTGAGATGCTGCAGAAAATTCAGATTGCAATCGGCGGATTCTTTCTGTGCATATTTCTGCTGACAGTTGTATATCAGATGCTGTCCCGTTATCTCGGAATAGCGGCCACCTGGACAGAGGACGTATCCATGTATTCATTTATCTGGGCGGTATTTATGGGAGCCGGCGCTATGGTTTATGAAAAACGTCATTTCGCCTTTACCTCCATCAGCGACATGATGAAGGATGAGCGGAAGAAAACGGTTCTGTCTATCATTATTGCAGTGATTATGCTGTTTTTTGCTGTATTGATGGTGTATTATGGATTTAAGGTAACAAAGCAGTTCTGGAATTATACCTGGGTTAATATTCCGTCCTTTAAGAGAGGTCCTACCTGGCTGTGCCTGCCTCTGTGCGGAATTACCTCTGCAATTTACCTGGTAAATCAGATTGTTGAAGATGTTGCAAAGCTTGCGAAAGGAGGAAATAAATAATGGGTGCACTCTTAGTAATTATGTTTGTTGTTTTTGTAGCTATTGGTGTTCCGATCTCCTTTGCGCTGGGCGTGGTTTCCTTTGCAGGAATTGCCTCCCTGGGACAGATTCCGAATACGGTAGTGTTTTCCAAGATGTTCAATGGTCTGAACAGCTTTACGCTTCTGGCAGTTCCGCTGTTTATTCTGGCTGCAAACCTGATGAATGAAGGTGCGATTACAGAAAAACTGATTGACTGCTGCAACTCTATGGTAGGTCATCTGCGCGGCGGCCTGGCTTATTCCAACGTACTTGTTTCCATGATTTTTGCAGGTATTTCCGGTTCTTCCCAGGCAGATACTGCAGGTGTCGGCAAGATCTTTATTCCGGCAATGGAGAAACAGGGCTATGATAAAGGAACTGCTGTAGGTGTTACTGCGGCGTCCTCCACCCTTGGCTCTATTATTCCTCCCAGTATTACCATGGTTGTATATGCAGGTATTGCCAACGTCAGCACAGGCGCGCTGTTTATGTCCGGCCTGGTTCCCGGAATTCTTCTGGGTCTTGCAATGATGGCAGTGGTTAAGTTTTATTCCAGGAGAAAGAATTTCCCGAAATGTGAGCGTGTTCCCATGTCTCAGGTGATTCGTCAGACTCTGGAATCCATGCCGGCTCTTCTGACTCCGATCATCCTGATTGGCGGTATTGTATCCGGTCTGTTCACTCCTACGGAGTCAGCAGCATTTGCATGTATTTATGCACTGTTTGTAGGTATCTTTTTCTACAAAACCATTAAGATCAAAAACCTGCCCCGCATCCTGATCGAGACTATGAAGCTTTCTTCCCTGTCTCTGTTTGCTCTGGCAACAGCAAATGCTCTGGGCGAGCTGTTAAGCTACTATCAGCTGAATGTACTGGTTCAGAATCTGTTTGCAAGCATGCCGGGCGGAAAACTGGTATTCCTGATTGTTGTAGTTGCATTCTTCATGTTTGTAGGTACTTTCATGGATGCAGTTCCGGCTATGATCCTGTTTGTTCCGATTATTCTTCCGGCTTCTACGGCTCTGGGCATCAGCCCGATTATCCTGGGCCTGATTATTGTAGTTACTCTGGCTCTTGGTCTGGTAACACCGCCGTATGGCCTGTGTCTGCTGATTGCTTCTTCTATCAGTGGAATTAAGATTGAGGACGCATTTAAGGGAACACTTCCGTATTTCCTGTCCTCTATTGCAGTTCTGGCTCTGCTGGTTCTGTTCCCGGATCTGTGGCTGGCAATTCCGGCAACCATCTTCCCGGGTCTGTTCTAAACAAACAAAAGAGAAAGTCTGTCCGGCAGTGGATTTCCTTTCGGAAAATCTGCTGTCCGGGCAGTTTTTTTCATTTCATAGGAAATTACGTCCTATGAAACAAAAAACGCTCCGCGAGGATCGCCATGGGGCGGCAGAGAATTTTGCCGCAGAAGCGGCCCGCCGCAGGCGGAGAAGCTCGCAGGATCGTTTCATAACTGTGGAAAAATGAAAAAAATATCTGTCAGCAGAAGAAAAAAAGAAAATAAGTGTTATAATAACGTGAATTTCACAACTTTCAGACAATCTTTCTGAAAAAATTCGCCTGCCGCATACAAAAGTAGCTGGACAAAAGACACTCACCTGTGCTATACTAAGTGAAATCAAAAAGGTGACTAGTTGTACAGCTGACCCGATGAATGTGTTATTTTTTTGCCAAATTTGATTTCTGTATGCTCGCAGGAGTGTATTGAAATAAATACAGACACTTATAAGGAGGAGAAAAATGAAAAAGCGTTTCTTAAGTCTGACACTGGCAGCGGCAATGGCATTGTCTCTGGCAGGCTGCCGCGGCGCAGAGCCGGCAGCAACAACAGCAGCACCGGCAACTGAGGCAGCAACTACTGCAGCAGGGGAATCAGCAGAGGGAGCTGAGACCCAGGCAGAGGAGCAGAAAGAGGCTGAGCCTTTCAAGATTGGTATTATTACCGGTACCGCATCTCAGGGTGATGAGGAGATTACTCAGGCCAACAAGATGAAAGAGAAGTATGGCGACATGATCGTTACTTCTACTTATCCGGACAACTTTACCACTGAGACCGAGACTCTGATTTCCAACGCAGTAGCAATGGCTTCTGATCCGGAGGTTAAGGCTATTGTATGGTGTCAGGCAGTTCCGGGAACCGCAGCTGCAATCGACAAAGTACGTGAGACCCGTCCTGACATGATCTTCATTGCAGGTACTCCTGGTGAGGACCCGGGCGTTATCAACCCGAAGGCTGATATCGTTCTGCAGGTTGATGAGCCTGGATGTGGTGTTGTGATTCCGCCGCAGGCAAAGAAGCAGGGCGCAAAGACTCTGATTCACTACTCTTTCCCGCGTCACATGAGCTACGCTCTGATCGTTGCACGTCACGAGAACATGAAGAAGTACTGTGAAGAGAACGGTATTGAGATGGTTGACGTAACCGCTCCGGACCCGACCGGTGACTCCGGTATTACCGGCGCACAGCAGTTCATCCTTGAGGATGTTCCGCGTCAGATTGAGAAGTACGGCAAAGACACTGTATTCTTTACCACCAACTGTGGTATGCAGGAGCCGCTGATTCGTTCCGTATTCGAGAACGGCGCTATCTACAGCTTACAGTGCTGTCCGTCTCCGTTCCACGCATTCCCGGCAGCTCTGAACATCGACATGGCTGGTCATGAGGCTGATGTAACCTACATGATGGAGCAGCTGCAGGCCAAGGTTGACGAATACGACATGGGCGGACGTGTTTCCACCTGGGGCGTTCCCTGTAACATGCTGTTCGTAAATGCAGGCGTTGAGTATGCAAAGAAGGTTCTGGAAGGCGAGACCAACGGTGCGGTTCTGGACGAGCAGGTTCTGCGTGACACCATTCAGGAATGTGCAGAGCAGTATACTCCGGATGCAAAGATGACCATTGATCATTATGTAGATGACAGTGGCAACGCTAAGGACAATCATTTCCTGGTTATGTCTGATTTTGTTACTTTTGAATAAAGAACGGCTGAAACCACATTAATTCAGGAGCAACAGGGTTTCGCCAACAGACGCATTACGGCGAAAGTTGGCGGAACCCTTTCCTGTATGCAGGACGGCTGGAAGGGACAGCCATCCTGAACAGGAGCTGCTTTCTGTAAAGAAAAAGCGTTTCGCCTGATGGGGGAGCGCAGCGGGGCGGGAAAGCTGACTGCGGCAGAGAGGAACTCTTTTTCCTTACAGGAAGTACCCTGTGAGACTTACAACAAATGAATGTAGAAAGAGGTTATTGAATTGGAGAACACGAACGAAACCTATGTCCTTAAAATGGACAACATTGCCAAGGAATATTATGGCAACCGTGTTTTAAAAGGAGTAAACCTGCATATTCGTCCCGGCGAGATTCATGCTCTGATGGGAGAGAACGGAGCAGGAAAATCCACACTGATGAATATCCTGTTTGGTATGCCTGTGATTCATAATACCGGAGGATATGAGGGAACGATTCAGGTAGGCGGAGAGAATGTAACCATTGATACACCCTTAAAGGCCATGGAGCTGGGCATCGGTATGGTGCACCAGGAGTTCATGCTGATTCCGGGATTCACTGTTACAGAGAATATCAAGGTCGGACGTGAAATCAGTACGCCGAACCTGGCAAGCCGTCTTTTCGGTAAATCAATGGAAACTCTGGACACAAAGTCCATGAGAAAGGATGCCAAGAAGGCATTAAAAACCATTGGACTTCAGATTGAAGATTACGTGAAGGTAGCAGGCCTTCCCGTAGGATATATGCAGTTTATTGAGATTGCCCGTGAGCTGGATAAAACCGGTATCCGGATTCTGGTATTTGATGAGCCGACAGCAGTTCTGACAGAGTCTGAGGCGGATCGTCTTCTGGATGCCATGCGGGTGATTTCCTCTCAGGGAATTGCTATTATTTTCATTACCCACCGTCTGGATGAGGTTATGGCAGTGGCAGACAGTATGACCATTCTCCGGGATGGTGAGTTTGTTGCCAGAAAAGAAATCAAGGACACCAACGTAGTAGAGATTGCAGAGCTGATGATTGGCCGTAAGGTAGAGAAGCTGGTAGACGAAAGCTCCGAGCCGGATACCCGCAAGATCAGCGACAAGGATATTGCCGTAAGTCTTCGCAACTACAAGGTGGATATGCCTGGTGAGCAGGTAAAGGGAATTGACCTGGACATCCGCAAGGGTGAGATTTTCGGTATCGGCGGTCTGGCCGGACAGGGAAAACTGGGAATTCCCAACGGAATTATGGGTCTGTACAAGGCATCCGGTGAAGTCCGGATCAATGGCGAGCTTTTGAATCTGGATAAGCTGGGCGATGCTCTGGAGCATAAGGTTGCCTTTGTTTCTGAGGACCGCCGGGGCGTAGGTCTTCTGCTGGATGAGAGTATTGAGCAGAACATCATTTTCTCCGCTATGTATACCAACGGCAAATTCTTAAAGAAAATCGGCTGGATGAATCTTTATGATTCTGCAGCAGCCAAGGCCCATGCGGAAAATATGGTAAAAACCCTGGATATCCGCTGTACCGGAATCCGTCAGGCGGCAGGAAGACTGTCAGGCGGAAACCAGCAGAAGGTATGTCTGGCCCGCGCGCTGACCCTGGAGCCGGATATTCTGTTTGTATCAGAGCCGACCCGTGGTATTGATATCGGTGCGAAAAAGCTGGTACTGGAGTACCTGACAAAGCTGAACCGGGAAACCGGAGTAACCGTTATTATTGTTTCTTCTGAGTTAGTAGAACTGCGATCCGTTTCTGACCGGATTGGCATTGTTTCTGACGGAAAACTGGCGTGTGTTCTGTCTCCGGATGATTCAGATGCAAACTTCGGACTGGCAATGTCCGGAGCATGGAAAGGAGGTCAGAACAATGGATAATCCATTAAAGAAGATGATAAATAAATTCGGCCTGCCGCGTATTATTATTGCAGGATTCTTTATCCTGCTGGTTATCGGGGCATCGGCCTTCCGGATGAATATGCCGCAGTTTTTCGGTGATATCCTTCGCCGCTGGGGTATGTTTGGAATCCTGGCCCTGGCCATGGTTCCTGCAGTTCAGTGCGGTATCGGTCTGAACTTTGGTATTTCCATGGGTATCGTAGGCGGTCTGCTGGGCGGTATCATTGTAATCCAGCTGAACATCGCGCAGATGCCGTCTCTGGTAGCCATTCATCCGCTGTTTGCAGCCTGGGTGGCAATTCTGGTGGCAATCCTGATTGGTGTGGTTTTAGCTACTGGAATCGGTTACCTTTACGGACAGCTTCTGAACCGGGTAAAAGGTTCTGAGATGACTGTTACCACTTATGTAGGATTCTCTGTAATTGCATTTATGAATATGGTCTGGATGCTGCTTCCGTTTGACAATGGTGAGCTGATCTGGCCTAATGCCGGTAAGGGTATGCGTAATACCATTTCTCTGGCATCCTCCTTCAGTGAGGTTATGAACAAGACTCTGGCATTTGGAGTGGGCGATTTCCTGTTCCCGACCGGACTTCTTCTGTTCTTCTTCCTGATGTGCTTCCTGGTGTGGCTGTTTATGCGGTCCAAAACAGGTATGGCAATGACTGCTGCAGGTGCCAACCCCATGTTTGCAAAAGCGGCAGGAATCAATGTAAATAAAATGCGCCTGGTTGGAACCACTCTTTCCACAGTTCTGGCGGCAGTTGGTATTCTGGTGTATGCACAGGGCTTCGGCTTTATGCAGCTGTACAACGGACCGATGATGATGGGCTTTACCTCTGTTGCAGCAGTTCTGATTGGTGGTGCAACACCGAAACGGGCACTGATTGTTCATGTACTGATTGGTACATTCCTGTTCCAGGGTATCATGACGCTGGGACTTCCGGTTGTAAACCAGATTATTCCGGAAGGAAACCTGTCCGAGGTTATGCGTATGATTATTTCCAACGGTATTATTATCTACGCTCTGACTCAGGCAAAGGGAGGTGACGGCCGTGAATAAGAAGCTGAAGGATATTCTGTTTCAGAATAAAGTAGTAATCCTGTTTGTATTTTTGTGTGTAGGCGCAACCATTGCATCAAAGCAGCCGTTGACTTTCGTTATTCCGGAGCTGTTTACCCGAATTGCGCGTAACTCATTTATCGTACTTTCCCTGATTATTCCGGTTATTGCCGGTATGGGACTGAACTTTGGTATTGTTATCGGCGCCATGGCTGCGCAGATTGCACTGTTTCTGACTACCTACTGGGGTCTGACAGGCATCGGCGGATTTCTGGCAACAGCAGCTCTGGCAACCCCGATTTCTGTTCTCTTTGGTTATCTGGTAGGTAAGCTGTTTAACCACATGAAGGGCAGCGAGATGATCGGCGGTCTGGTTCTGGGATATTTTGCAGAAGGAATTTACCAGTTTATTTTCCTGTTTGTATTCGGCGGTATTATTCCCATGGTGAATACGAAGCTGATGATTCCGACCGGTGTCGGCGTCAAGAACACCATTGACTTAAAGGATACTGTAAAGTATGCTCTGGACAATGTTCCCATGCTGACCATTCTGGAGGTTGGTTTCTATCTGTTCCTGATTGGAACAGTATGCTCCCTGGCCTTTAAGCTGGCTAAGAAGCAGGAGATCAACTGGAAGAAAACAGGAAGCACGGTGGTTGCAGCAGTTGTGATTTACGGAATCAGCTTTATCGGTCCGGTTGAGCGGTTCTTATCTGCTGACCGTCTGCTTCTGCTTTCCGCAGTAGAGATTTGCTGCCTTCTGACCGTGATTGTTCAGGTTGTGCATCTGATTAAGGCAAAGATGGCAGCCAAATCCGAGGATGCCGGCGAGCCCTTTGATACAAAGAAGGCGATCGGCTATATTGCAGCCGCAGCAGTAGTATATGGTCTGACTTATGTTCCGGCCCTGTACAAGGTGCTGATTATGGTAAAGCTTCCGGTTATGACTTATCTGTGTATCGCAGCTCTCTGCGTATTCAACAATGTTCTTCTGAAAACCCGTCTGGGTCAGGATATGAGAACAGTAGGTCAGAGCCGTGCCGTGGCAAATGCTTCCGGTATCAATGTAGACAGAACCCGTATCATTGCCATGATTTTCTCAACGGTACTGGCAAGCTGGGGACAGCTGATTTTCCTGCAGAATGTGGGAACCCTGTCTACCTACGGCGCTCATACCCAGGTAGGACAGTTTGCGATTGCAGCTCTGCTGGTAGGAGGCGCTTCTGTACAGAAGGCTACCAACAAGCAGGCTCTGCTGGGTATTGTCCTGTTCCACACACTGTTTATTGTATCCCCGCTGGCAGGTAAGGAACTGTTCGGAGATCCGGTAATCGGTGAGTATTTCCGTGTATTCGTATCCTACGGCGTTATCGCTATGGCACTGGCTATGCATGCCTGGAAAAAGACAGCAAAGCCGGTTGAGGAGTCTGAAGATCAGGAAGAAAATAATGAGGGAGTTAATTCCATGGCAGGCTGATAAAGAAAAAGTCTGTATCAGAGAAGAGCCGGAGCCCGGAGAACGGGATCCAGCTCTTCTTTTCACTAGTTTTACTTGCACATGAGAGGGAAGAGGAGTAAAATAGAAACAGCGATACAGCGGCTGAGTCCAATCTGAAGAAAGAAGGTACAAGACATGAAAGATGTAAATTGCGCATATTGTATGCAGGGAGATCTGGTTGCAAAATTTGCTTACCCGATTTGTAAAATGGACACAGGCTTTCTCTATGTATTTAAAGAGCAGAGCCATCCGGGACGTCTGATTCTGGCTCACGACAAGCATATCAGTGAGATGATTGAGCTGACAGACGAGGAGAGAAATGCATTTTTCGCAGATGTGGCAAAGGCTGCACGCGCCATTCATAAGGTTTACCATCCCAAGAAAGTAAACTACGGCGCTTACGGAGATACCGGCTGCCACCTGCATATGCATCTGGTTCCCAAATATGAGGGAGAGTTCGAATACGGCGGAACCTTTGAGATGAATCCGGGAAGAGTTGTATTTGACGATGCCCAGTGTGAAGAGATTGCGGAGAAGATCCGTCAGGCTCTGTAAAACTGTTACGATATGGAAAAGTAACTGTTCAGGACGGGGCATCTTCTTGTCCGGCAAAGCCGAACAAGAAGCATCGGAGATTCCTCCGA
>UQFC01000079.1 GCA_900540335.1 uncultured Clostridium sp.
CGGAGAACGCCTCCGCCCACACCGGTAATTACTCCCAGGAAAATCATCAGGAAATGGTATTCCCCGAATCCCGCCGTAATTGCCGTATCAATTCCCACTACTGTAAATGCCCCAAGCCCGATGGCATCCAGAATATTCATGACACGTTCATACCAGAGGGAACTTAATGCCTCCATGGTAATACGCCGGTATTTAATAATCAGAAACAGACAAAGGACAGCAAGAAATGCGGCCATCACATAAACAGGATTGGTAAACAGGGCCGGCGGATGAATTCCGATAAGAATATCACGGAGCATTCCCCCTCCCACCGCTGTCGTCACTCCCAGCACGATAATTCCAAGCAAATCCAGATTTTTCTTAATCGCCACCATGGCTCCTGAACAGGCAAATGCCACGGTTCCGATAATTTCAACAATAAAAAAAACAGTAATTGATTCCATCTCATACACTCCTGATGTATTAATTTCCCATCTCTCTGTTCAATATATAGTCCCCGCCCAAAAAAGTCAACCCGCCCTCTGCCTGTATTTTCCTGTTTTCCTCAATGCCTGCGCCCGTTCTCCCCCGCCGTTTTTGTAGACACATAAAAAAAAATATAGTATACTTGGAATGATCAATGCGAAAGGAATGTTTACTCATGAAACTTTTCCACAATCTGCTGGGACTGATTTTTTCCTTTGCTCTCATGGCGGTTCTTCTGATTACCTCCATCGAGGCAGTTACCTACTGGACTCCCGGCTATTATGAGAAGGAATACACAAAATATCAGGTTTTAGAAGCTGTTGACATGGAAATGGACGATCTGCTGGAGGTTACAGACGAGATGATGGCCTATCTGCGGGGAGACAGAAAGGATCTCCACGTTCCCACCATTGTGGCCGGTCAGCCCCGGGAGTTTTTCAATGAGCGGGAAATTGCCCATATGGAGGACGTTCGGGGACTTTTTCTTGCAGCCATTACCATCCGCCGCATCTGCTTTCTGGTTATGGCCGCCTGCGCCGCTCTTCTGATTGTTTTAAAGGCAGACACCAGGCGGATTCTGCCGCGGATGATCTGCGGAGGAACCATACTGTTTTTTTCCATCCTGGCGCTGCTGGCAGGAATCATATCTACAGATTTCAGCAAATATTTTATTCTTTTCCACAAAATCTTCTTCACCAATGACCTGTGGATTCTGGATCCGTCCACGGATTTGTTGATAAACATTGTTCCGGAGCCGTTTTTTGTGGATACTGCATTCCGGATTGCCGTAACCTACGGAATTTCCGTTATCGCCGTTTTTTCCGCCTGTGTTCTGTGGCTGAAAAAACAGAAAAAACAATAAAAAAGAAGCTCGCGAGCGAGCTTCTCCGCCTGCGGCGGGTCGCCTCATCAGCCCAATTCTCTTCCAACCCATGGCGATCCTCGCGGAGCGTTTTTTTGTCATAGGATGCACTTTCCTATGACACAATCAAAAGAACCTGAGACTCGTTTTCACTAAGGAGGCGCTGCTATGTCCCGTTTGTTTGACCCGATTACAATTGGCAATACTACTTTAAAGAACAGAATTATTTTTGCCCCGTCCAGCTTCGGCCCCGGCGGAGCAGAATGGTACGAAGCTCTGGCGAAAGGCGGCTGCGGCATGATTGTTGCCGCGGATCTGTCTGTGGTTCCCTCCATGTTCGGAGGAATCGCCCTGGACAGTGATGCTTCAGCCGCGCCTCTCAGAAAGGCCATAGAAACCTGCCACCAGTACGGCTGCCGGATTTCCGCCCAGCTGTTTCATCCCGAGTATGACGTTATAAAAATCCGGGAGCTTTATCGTCTGGAGGGCCGGACAAACCCGCAGAAGGTACGGGCAGAGCTGGCGCTCAGCACAAAAACCTTCTGTGATACGGTTTCCCCGGAGCATATTCAGGATATTCTTGACGCTTATGAGGCTGCGGCCCGCCGGGCCGCAGCCCTGGGCTTCGATATGATTCAGATTCACGGCGACCGGCTGACCGGAAGCTTTACCTCCCCCAATTTCAACCACCGTACTGACGAATGGGGAGACTGGGATCGATTTGCTCTGGAAGCTGTCCGGGCTGTCCGGCGCGGCGCGCCGGAGCTTCCTCTGGATTATAAACTGACCATCCGCACTGAGGAGCCCGCTTACGGACGGGGAGGCATTTCCATGGCGCAGGTGCCTGAATTTGTCCGCAGTCTGGAGGAGGCGTCCATTGACTGCTTCCATGTATCCCTTGCCAACCACACAGTTACCGAGGATACCATTCCGCCGGCATCCCACCCGTATTTCCAGGGCGAAGCCTGCTTTTCCTTCCTTGCCCGGCTGGTCAAAAAGTACACCGGCAAACCGGTCTGCTGTGTAGGAAAGATCCAGTCCCCGGAAACGGCCGAGGCCCTCTGTGAGGAAGGAATTGAGCTGATCGGCATGTGCCGCCAGCTGATCGCAGATCCCCAGTGGCCGGAAAAGGTCCGCACTGGTCACACCGGAGAGATTACCCACTGTCTCTATTGCAACAAAAAATGTGTAGGGGCTTTAAAAACCGGACAGGCAGTAGGCTGCGTTCTCCACTCCTGACAGAAGCATTTCTGTCTCCGGTTTATCTTATGGAGAATAATTATGAAACGATTTACAGCCTTTTTTCTCAGTCTGGTCCTTCTGTGCAGTTCCCTCTGCACCACGGCCTTTGCCGCGGCAGAATGGCCTGACAATGTTTCCATTTCCGCAGAGGGCGGGATTGTTATGGATGCCGGTTCCGGCGCTGTCCTCTACGGGAAAAATATCCATACTCCGTATTTTCCCGCCAGTATTACAAAAATACTGACTGCGCTGATTGTAATTGAAAACTGCGATATGGATGATATAGTAACCTTTTCCCGCAATGCGGTTCACAACGTAGAGCCGGGAAGCACCAGCGCCGGTATGGATGTGGGCGATCAGCTGACGGTCCGCGACTGTCTGTACGCCCTGGTTCTCCGCTCTGCCAATGAAGTAGCCAATGCCCTGGCCGAGCACACTGCCGGTTCCATAGAAGCCTTTGCCGATATGATGAATGAACGGGCCGCCTCCCTGGGCTGCACGGATTCTCATTTCTGCAATCCCAGCGGACTGAATAATCCCAATCACTATACCTCAGCCTACGACATGGCTCTGATTGCCCAGGCTGCATTTCAAAATGAAGCCTTCGTCACCATTGATTCCACCCTGTACTATGACCTTCCGCCTACCAAACGAAATCCTGACGGCTTCCGCATCTATCCGGGACACCGGATGATGAAAAAAAATGCGCCTCAGTATTATCCGGGAATCATCGGCGGAAAAACAGGCTATACCTCCCTGGCCGGCAACACCCTTGTCACCTGCGCAGAGAAAAACAACACCCGGCTGATTGCCGTTGTTTTAAATGGACACCAGACTCATTATACAGATACCAAAGCCCTGCTGGATTTTGGATTTTCCAGCTTTCAGTCTCTGAAAGCCGCAGAGATAGATACCACTCACACCTCTGTGACAAATGATATGACCATTGCCGGGCTGCCTACTACGGATCTGTCCGTGCTCTCGATTCAGAAGGACTGCCGGATTTCCCTTCCAAAGCTTGCCGATCCGGCTGACACCACCTCGTCCATTTCCTACGAGCTGCCTCCCGCAGCGCCTCAGGACGCGGTGGCGCAGATTTCCTATGAATACGGCGGTCACGCCGTCGGCGCAGCCTATCTGATCCGCCAGGAGCCGGATACTGCTGTACAGGAAGCCGATATCGCCATGGCAAGAGCCATGACCTTTGATGAAACTGCCGCGCTTTCTCCGGCAGACGAAGGAAACGCTCCGGCAGCTTTTTCCGGAGAGCTTCCCGTATCTTCCGGAGAAGAAGAATCCGGCAATGACGAACCGTCAGACACTCCCGCATTTCAGCTGTACATTCCTCAGGGTATGAAGACAGGTCTGATCCTGTTTGTCATTCTGGGAATTGCAGGCGGCGGACTTCTTGTTCTGAAATTCCATATTGAAAAGCAGGAAGCCGTGGAGCGGGCTGCCCGCTATCAGCGGCGCCAGAAACGTCTGGAGGACATCGGTATGTCCTCAGCAGAATTTGATCTTCTCATGGAAAAAAAGCGGACGGATTCGGCTCTGAAACAGAGCCAGCCAAAGAAAAGGCCCAGAAGCCACCCGTCCTTCCTGGACAGAAAACATTAAAAAAGAGGGATTCCAAACCGTTACGGATTCGGAATTCCTCTTTCTTTTTTTGCCTTTTTTCCTTTTTTCTTTCTTGTTTTGCCGGCTGCTGCTTCCTCACGCTGGCGCAGACGTTTCGCCCTGCTGCGTTCGGCCCGCTTCTTCCGCAGCTCCTCTTTTTTGTTTACAACAAAGGCTGCGCCCTCCTCATCAGTCAGCTTCAGGGTCTTTACTGCAAACACCCGATCCCCGTCTGCCTTTTTGATGCGGATTTTTCCTTTCAGATATCCGTGCTCCGGACAAACCGCCAGCGAAAAGTACATTTTCTGATTGGCCGTAAACCACCGGATTTTTTTCCGCAGGCTTTTCCCGCAGAGACAGCATTTTGTAGAGGTAACGCTCCGATCCTTCATGGCATCCTCCCGGGAGTCAAACACACGGGACACATATTTGGAGTAGCCGGGAAATGTTACCTGAATCTCCTCTTTTTTATTTCCGGGAAGCCGGTAATAATCAACCGACTGAAAGGGAAGAAGAGCCTCTGCCCCTGTTTTTTCTGCCAGACAGGCCAGAACCCGCCCGGTGTAACAGGCATCGTCCAGAGCCCTGTGAAACGGCCGGTCCTCTAAAATCCCCTCCTGTTCCACTGCCGCATCCAGTGACAGTCTGGCTCCCTCAGCTGCAAACAGTCCATACAGCTTCTGCACATCATAATAAAACAGAGGGAAGGGGAAAAATCCTTCCATTCCGTAATATGCCATATTTCTCTGCAGCTCTGTCAAATCCATGGAGCCCCAGGTGCCGTATACCGGCTCTTCCCCGCACCAGCTGAGAAACTGTCTGGCTGCTTCGGGAAAATCCGTTCCCTGCGCCTTCAGCTCCTCCATATTCATATGCGTCACTTCCGATATCATATGGTGCATCTGACCATAGACCTGGGGACGAATCAGGCGGTGGAACTCATCCACCGGCTGAAAATTCTCATCCAGCTTTACTGCGCCAATCTCAATAATCTCAAAGGGGAAATCTGCTACCGAATTCTCCCGTCCCCGGGGACTCTGATTCCACTCTAAATCAAATATAATATAATTCTTCATAATGGACGATTATATCATAAAGAAATGATTTTGCATAGGCAGTCCTCAATGGCTTCCGGAGAGCCCTGAACCGTGCCCTGAACCATTGGTCCCTTGCCGCCTCCTCTTCCTTCAAAATGACTGTAAAGCTCCTTTAAAACCTGCTTTAAATCTGCGGAATTGCTTCCCAGGGTAAACTGGTATCCGCCCTCTTCCTTTCCCAGGAAAATCCCGCAGACACCGCTGCAGCGTTCCTTTCCCGCGTCCACGAAACGGCGGGCCGCATTCTTGTCCAGATCCTCTTCAAATACAAAATAATTAACCGTTCCCTCCGGAAGCTCCTCCAGCTTTTTCTCCAGATACCGGGTCTGCATCTGAATCGCCTTTCCCTTCCAGAGAAGAGCCTCCTCTCTGAGACGTTCCACTGCTTCTGCTACCTCATGAGGCTTTGCAGACAAAAGCCGGGAAATCTCCCGCACATTGTCCTCCTTCATCCGGTAATCCTCCAGAGCCCGGAAACCGCATACCATCGTCACACGGGTGCCGCCCTTGTAATTCACCGCATCAACCAGCTTAATCAGGCCGATTTCCCCGGTCCGGGACACATGAGGAGCGCAGCAGGCGCACACATCATATCCCGGTACTGTCACAATCCGCACCTGTCCGGCCAGCTCTTTTTTGCTTCTGTACTCCAGAGCAGCCAGCTCCTCCCTGGTGGGATAATCCACGCGGATCTCCAGATTGGCTGCCACAGCCTCATTGGCCTCGGTCTCAATCCGGCGCAGCTGCCCCGGCTCAAAGGTTCCGTTAAAATCCAGAGTCACCACTTCATTTCCCAGGTGAAAGCCCACATTGTCATATCCAAAATACCGGTGCACCAGGCCCGATACAATGTGCTCGCCGGAGTGCTGCTGCATTCTGGAAAATCTTGTTTTGTAATCAATTTCGCCATGTACTGTCTGCCCAGGGGTCAGAGGCGTCTTCATCATGTGAACCACCTCGCCCTCCCGTTCCTTTACATCCTCTACGGGAATGCCGTCAATCACACCGGGATCCGCATACTGTCCGCCGCCCTCCGGAAAAAATACCGTCCGGTCCAGAATCACCTCGTACCATTCCTTTTTTTCATTCCACTCACAGGATACCACCCGGGCCTCGAATTCCTTTCTGTGGCTGTCCTGATAATATAATTTCTCTGTCATTGTTTTTTCTCCATATCTTTCCATCCATCTGCCTTTGCAGAATCGTTTCTCTCTATTGTAGCAGGCCCGGGCCGTCCCGTCCAGACATATCCCTTAACAGCTGCTCTCCCTATCGTCTGCCGCCTCTGCCAGAGAACCGGCCGCCGGCTCTGCCGTGGCTTCCGCCTGCCGCCCTCTCCTGGGTTTTCTGATTCCGCCGATATAAATCTCCAGATTTTTATGGCTCTTGCGGTACCCGGAGGGTGTCATTCCTGTCACAGATTTAAATACTCTATTGAAATGCGTCAGATTGGAAAATCCCATCTCCCTGCTGATCTCCGTGATACTCTTATCCGTCTCCATAATCATTCTCTGGGCATTCATGATTCTGGTAACATTCACATACTGAATCACCGTACTGTTGGTATAGGCCTTAAATTCCCGGCAAAGATAATAGCTGCTGACATAAAAACGTTCCGCCAGACTTTCCAGCGTAATATTTTCATCAAAATGGCGGTGAATATAATGCATCACCTGCCCCATTCTTGTTTTCTGCTCTGTTTTTACCGGCTCCGCCACCCGCTTCTGACGAACCAGCAGATACAGAAGAAGATTCAGAAGAGAGTGCTGACATTCTCTCCTGAAATTCGCTTCCTCCTCCTGCTCCCGCAAAAGCTCTCCAAGAATCCGGTGTATCATCTGGCTGTCTCTGACTCCCATACTGTACATGCCATTGGCCTGATCCAGTAAAGCAGCCAGCTCCGGCTCATCAATATCCTCTCTGCGAAAATACAGCACAATTCTCCGGAAGGACATATCCTTTTTTCCGTAAGAATAATGCATAATGTAGGGAGAAAACAGCATCAGCTCCCCCGGCTGAAGCACATAAAGCTCATCCTGAAGACGCTGGTACCGCTCTCCTTTTTCCAGATAATACAGCTCATAATAATTGTGATAATGCGGCTGAGTCATATTGTCATTGACCCCCGCAATCCGCTCACAGGCAATCTCCGCCCCCTGCGCCATCATAATTCCCGCCTGATCAATCATAGCTCTTTCTCCTCAGCAGTTCTTTCTAATCCCCATAAAAATACTGTTAAATTTTGTAATTTCTGTCAACACGAAAAGCAAGATATGTAAAATATTATACTATTCTACGCAAAATCTGTCTAGTTTTGACTCTTTCAATTTTTTATAATACAGGCACATCGACTTCAAGAGATTTACCAAGGAGGTTTACAAAATGAAAGTTTGCACTACTGCATTTGCCGTAACAAAACAGGGCTCCGGCTTTTCCATTGCAACCAACTGTGTGGAAATCCGCCTTCTGTTTCTGACAGATTCCATTCTGCGGATCCGGGCCGGTTTTGACGGAGATTTTGCAGAAGAATCCTACAGTCTCGTTATGACTGCATGGGAAGATCGTATGGATGGTTTTCTGAAAAATTACAGAAAACGGATTCAGCCTGCTGACGCGATTCTGGAGGACGGAGAGGAAAAAGCAGTCATCCGCGGAAAAGAGCTGACCGTAGTCATCGAAAAATCCCCCTTCCGCATCTGCGTATACGATCAGGACAATACTCTGCTTCATGCCGATATTGTGGATCTGGCCTACCAGGAGGACTCCAACCGCCGCCGCATTCATACCAGCGAAATCACCCCCCAGGACTGCTTCTATGGATTTGGCGAAAAAAGCGGCGACTTCAATAAAGCCCAGAAATTCATGGGCATGAGTCCCAAGGACGCCATGGGCTACAACCCGAAGGAAACCGACTCCCTTTACAAGCACATTCCCTTTTATATTAAACTGAACCGGGATACCAGAAAGGCTGTCGGCTATTTTTACCACAATACCTGTGAATGTGATTTTGACATGGGACGTGAAAAAAGCAATTACTGGAAAATGCACAGCCGTTACCGTACAGACGGCGGTGACATTGATCTCTTTTTAATCGCCGGTCCCTCTGTCCGCCAGGTTGTGGAACGCTATACCGATCTGACCGGAAAATCCGCTCTGCTCCCCCGCTATGCCCTGGGTTATCTTGGTTCCTCCATGTACTACCCGGAACTGGAAAAAGACTGTGATGACGCTATCACAGAATTTATTGATACAACCAGAGAAGAGGGCATTCCCGTAGACGGTTTCCAGCTTTCCTCCGGTTACTGTACTGTAGAAACGGACAAAGGCGTAAAACGCTGTGTATTTACCTGGAATAAAAAAAGATTTAAGGATCCGAAAGAGTTCTTCCATCAGATGAAGGTCCGGGGCGTTACCGTAACCCCCAACGTAAAACCCGGCATTCTTCTGATTCACCCCATGCTGGAAGAAATGAAGAAGAAAAACATGTTTGTCAAGTCCAGCACCAGCGAAGAACCGGGCGTAGGAACCTGGTGGGGCGGACAGGGTGTGTTTGTAGATTTTACCAGAGAATCTGCCCGCGAAGACTGGAAGGCTCTGCTGAAGGAGAATGTGCTGGATTACGGAACCTGCTCTATCTGGAATGACAACTGTGAATATGACAGTATGGTAGATAAGGACTGCCGCTGCGATTTTGAAGGCAAGGGAGGCACCATCGGACAGCTGAAATCCGTTATGTCCAATATTATGTGCCACGTTACAGACGAAGCCATTCACGAGACCTTTGAAAATACCAGACCTTATATTGTATGCCGTTCCGGCCACTGCGGAATCCAGCGGTATGCCCAGACCTGGGCAGGCGACAACCTGACCTGCTGGGATTCCCTGAAATACAACATTGCCACCATTCTCGGCATGGGTCTGTCCGGCGTAGCCAGTCAGGGCTGCGACATCGGCGGATTTTACGGTCCGGCTCCGGAAGGCGAGCTCTTCCTGCGCTGGGTTCAGAACGGAATTTTCCAGCCCCGCTTCTCCATCCACTCTACCAATACGGACAACACCGTAACAGAGCCCTGGATGTACAGCGATTATAAGGATGAGATCCGCCGCGCCATTGAATTCCGTTATCAGTTAAGCCCCTATCTGTATTCCCTGACAGACCGGGCCCACAGAATCGGACTTCCCATTATGGAAGCCATGTGCAGCGCATTCCAGAATGATCCGAAATGCTATGATGAGGGCGTTGATTTTATGCTGGGAGATTCCCTTCTGGTTGCAAACGTAGTAGAAAAGGGTGCGGCTTCCAGAAGCATCTATCTTCCGGAGGGCAATACCTTTTACGACTTTTATACCAGAACCCCCTATGAAGGCGGACAGACTATCGAAATCCCCGTTACCTTAAGCAGCATTCCTCTGTTTGTAAAAAGCGGAGCCATCCTGCCCATGGCAGCGAATCCCATGACCAATCTTGCCACTCAGCAGGCCACCGGTCTGACCATTCTCTGCGCAGCAGATAAGGACGGCGAATTTGATCTTTATGAGGATGACGGTGTTTCCATGGATTACGAAAAGGGCGGCTGTCTGAGAACTCATATTTCCATGAAAACCGGAGAAAAAACCTGTCTGGACTTTACCCCGGAAGGACATTATGAGACAGCTGTGGAAACCATAGCCATTGACATGATTCACCGGGAAAAAGCGCCCTACTGGGTAACTCTTGACGGCAAAGAGCTTCCTCATTTCCTTCACAGAAGAAAATTTGAAGAGGCAGAATGCGGATGGTACTACAGCCAGCGGCTGAAATCCGTTCAGATCAAATATAAAAACCCGAAAAAGGATTACCGTCTTCTGGTTTCCTTTGAACAGTTTGATTTAATTGGAATGTAAGGGGGTATTTGTTTTATGAAAAAATTAGCAGCATTTGCACTGACACTGAGCCTTGCAGCAGCTTCCCTCACAGGCTGCGCCTCCGGCGGAGCCGCCACAAGCGCCCAGGCAACCGCAGAAAATCCCATGGTTCTGACTCTGGCTCACGGCCTGAGCGAAACCCACACCGTACATATTGCCATGACCGAATTTGCAGAAAAGGTGGAAGAAGGCACAGACGGAAGAATCCAGATCCGGATTCTTCCCAACGGCCAGCTGGGATCTGAAAATGAAAATATGGAGCAGCTTATGGCCGGCGTTATTTCCATGACCAAGGTATCCGCTCCCGGTCTGGCTACCTACAACGAGGCTTATCATACCTTTGGCCTTCCCTATATTTTTGATGATACGGAAAATTTCTATCATGTGATGGATTCCCAGCCCATGCACGACTTTTTCCTGTCCACTGCCGATGACGGCTTTGTTACTCTGACCTACTACACCTCAGGCGCCCGTTCTTTTTATACTATCAATAAGGCAATCCGGACTCCGGAGGATTTGAAGGGATTAAAAATCCGTGTTCAGGATATGAAATCCCAGACGGATATGTTAAAGGCTCTGGGCGGCATTCCTGTTGCCATGTCCTATGGAGATGTTTATACCTCTCTCCAGACAGGAATTATTGACGGAACCGAGAACAACGAAACTGCTCTGACTACCGGAAAGCACGGCGAAATCTGCAAGGTGTATTCTACGGATCAGCACGCCATGATTCCTGACGTTCTGGTTATGAGCGCCAAAACATGGGCTTCCATCAGTCCCGAGGATCAGCAGGTCATCCTGGATGCAGCCTACGCATCCACAGAAAGCCACAAAATCGCCTGGGATGCAGCTATTGAGGAAGCGATTCAGGAAGCATCCGCTCAGATGAACGTGGAATTTGTCAATGATGTGGATAAAGACGCTTTCCGAAATGCAACAAGCGGTATGCTAAATGAATACTGCCAGGAGTATCCGGGTGTTCAGAACCTGATCGATATTATCAATTCCGTTGAATAAAGGGGGAGGATTTCCATGAAAGAACTGTTAACTGCTGTAAAAAAATTCATGATAAAGCTTCTTGCCGGTATTGCCACTGTCCTTCTGTCTGCCATGACGCTCCTGGTTCTGTATCAGGTATTTACCAGATACGTCCTGAACAGTCCGGCTGCTTTTACAGAAGAGCTGGTGCGCTACTTCCTGATCTGGACCGGATTTATCGGCGCAGCCTACGCGTTTTTTACCCGACAGCATATGTGCCTGGTGCTGATTCGCGACAGCTTAAATCCTGCAGGCCGGCGGATTCTTATGACTCTTGTGGATCTGCTGATTCTTCTGTTTGCACTGTTTGTTATTACCATCGGCGGCTTTAAACTGGCTCTGAGCGCTGAAAAGGTATATTCCGCTCTGCTGGGTATTCCCAGAAGTCTGGTTTATGCCATGGCCCCTGTCTCCGGCCTGTTTATGATTGCCGCACAGATTATCAATCTGTACGAGGATATTACCGGAATTACCATTGAAGGAGGGAATGAAGCATGAGTATCGGAGTAACTGCCATTATCCTGTTTGCAGTCTTTGCACTGCTTTTGTTTGCAAGCTGCCCTATTTCCGTAAGTATTGTAATTTCTTCCATTGTTGCCGCAATCTCTTCCCTGTCCTGGGATCAGATCACCTTTATTACCATGCAGAAAATGAACAGCGGTGTGGAAAGCTTTTCCCTGCTGGCCATTCCTCTGTTTATTCTGGCCGGCAACATTATGAATAACGGCGGTATCGCCAGACGCCTTGTAAACTTTGCAAAGCTTTTCGTTGGCTGGATCCCCGGCTCCCTGGCTCAGGCCAATATTGTGGGAAACATGCTTTTCGGCGCTCTGTCCGGTTCCTCTGTTGCCGCAGCTTCCGCTATGGGCGGCTGCATTTACCCTATCCAGAAGGACGAGGGCTATGATCCGGCATTTGCCACCGCTGTCAATATTGCATCTGCCCCCACAGGACTTCTGATTCCGCCGACCAGCGCATTTATCGTATATTCTACCGTAGCAGGCGGCGTATCCATTTCCACCCTGTTTATGGCCGGATATATTCCCGGTATTCTCATGGGTCTTGGTTCTATGGTTGTTGCTTTCCTGTATGCAAAAAAGCACAACTACCCGGTATCCGGAAGGGCATCTGCTTCAGAAGCTCTTAAAGTTACTTTGGAGGCTCTTCCCAGCCTGCTGCTGATTGTTATTGTAATCGGCGGTATTGTAGGCGGTATCTTCACTGCAACAGAGGGCGCAGGCATCTGCGTGCTGTACTGCCTGATCCTGTCTGTCTGCTACAAGAGCCTGACTGTACAGTCCTTTATGAAAATTCTGGTCAGCAGCGCCTGCACCAGCGGCATTATCCTGTTTCTGATTTCCGCTTCCTCCGCCATGTCCTTTGTTATGGCATACTCCGGAATTCCGGCGGCAATCAGCTCAGCTATTATGTCTGTATCCACAAACAAATATGTGATTCTTCTTTTGATGAACATTATCCTGCTGATTGTAGGTATGTTTATGGATATTACACCGGCTATCCTGATTTTCACCCCCATCTTCCTGCCTATCGCAGAAAGCCTGGGCATGTCCAACATTCAGTTCGGCGTTATGCTGATCTTTAACATGTGCATGGGCAACATCACTCCGCCGGTAGGTTCCGTACTGTTCGTAGGCTGCGGAATCAGCAAGATCAGCATCGAGGAGGTTACAAAAACTCTGCTTCCCTACTTTGCTGTTCTTCTCCTGCTGCTTCTGGCTGTTACCTATATTCCTGCTCTGTCTCTGGGCGTTCCGTCTATGATGGGACTTCTGTAAAGGAGAACAGGCACAAG
>UQFC01000080.1 GCA_900540335.1 uncultured Clostridium sp.
TACGAGGTCGATGAAGCAGGAAGCCCATTGGCTTTAGACAATGGGTAGTTCACATGGATATAGGAATGGGAATGGCCTGGGCAAGAATCCACCTGGTTACAGTCAATTCTGACAGCGTCATTGGATATCTGGAAGATTATACGGAGCAGATAAAGAAAAGCCAGGAGCTGGAGGCTGTGAGTCAGAAAACAAAATATGATGTTCTGACCGGACTTTATAACCGGGAAACCTTTATCAAATCCGTAGAGGAAGAACTGCAAAAGCCGAGAGAGATGATGTCAGCTCTGTTTTTGCTGGATCTGGATTATTTTAAAGATGTAAATGATATTCTCGGACATATTACGGGAGATCAGGTTCTTCAGGAAACGGCTCAGAATTTAAAATCTGCAATCCGGAGCGGCGATTTGTCCGGAAGAGTGGGCGGAGATGAATTTATGGTTTTCATCCAGGATGCGGCAGACATCAATGCAATTATTACATGTGCAGAGAAGCTGAACAGGATTCTGAGAAAACCTTACGAAAAGAACAGCAAACGTGTTGAGGTAAGTGCATCCATCGGTATTGCAGTGGCAGAGGAAGGGGCGACCTTCCGGGAACTGTATGAGAGAGCGGATAAGGCGCTTTATGATGTGAAAAAACGCGGACGCAATGGATATTCCATTTATACAGAGCAGTAGATCCTTATGCAGTCCATGGAAAAGCAGCAGGAAATGCGATATTTAAAATATAAAAAATGCAGGAAACCGGTTTTTTGCCGGAGATCCTGCATTTTTGTTATCTGCGTTATTTGTGAAGACTGTCATAGTCTCTGGGAGACATGCCGGTTACTTTTTTGAAAACCTTGCTGAAGTAATAGGCATTATCAAAGCCCAGCTGTCCGGCGATCTCATAAATCAGATACTGTCCAGAATCAATCAGCTCCTTGGCATGCTCGATTTTCACCTGGGCAATATAATCAGAGATGGTCAGATTCATATACCGGCTGAAGGTGGTGCTCAGGTGGCCGGAACTGATCCGCAGGTGATCGGCAATGTCAGACAGGGTCAGCTTCTCGGTATAATGTTCGTTGATATACCGTTTTGCCAGATAAACAAGCTTGTCGGAACGGTTTTCTTTTCGCTCCACCAGAAGGCTGCACATTTTCTCGCAGAAGCTGTACAGCCACAGGAGAATATCGTCAAGACTGCCCAGCTGAGCCAGCTGTTCCGTAATATCACTGATATAGGGGAAGTCCTCTGTGTCCGTGCTTTCCTCCTGGAACAGTTCGTGAAAGTAGCAGTAGATATTGATGCAGGCGCTGACAGCCTGGGTTTTTCCGGGCTTATACTGACGGAACAGGGCAGAAAGCTCATCAAAAATCTGCTGAAGCTCGCTGCTTTCGTTGTGAAGCACAGCATCGGACATGGCTTTTTTCAGGAAGTTGATATTGAATTCCCGATTGCCGGAGCGATGGCGCTCTCCTGTCTGCGGCCGGTAGAAGGAGATGGAGCGATCCGACTCGTAATAGCAGTCGTCAAGGGCCTTTTTCGACTCCAGAAAGGCCTCTGCAAGCTCAGAGAGCTGTTCCTTTCTTCTGCTGATGCCAAACTGGGCAGTCAGAGCAAAATAGGTGCTGAGCGCCACGTTGATCTTGCTGCAGAAATCAGAAAGGGCCTTTTCGCTGTCATTTTCCGGCTTGGGACACACGGCAAGAGCAAGAGTGTCCTTTTCCTGGGGAAGTGTGGTGCAGCGGGCAAAATACCGGGAGGAGATCCCGGAAATAATATCCAGAAGCTGACTGCGGATAAACTGGAAATCATAAGCGTCTGTCTGTCCAAACTGGATCTGCTCCGGCATCATCTGGAACAGAATCATATAGACAACGGGATAATTCTTCTCGATTTCACTGTTGACAGGAAACTCTTCTTTCTGAGGATTCAGAAGCTGAGTAAAATAGGAACGCTCCACCTGGGCCTGGCTGTCCTTTAACAGGAAAGAGTACAGCTCCTTTTTGTGGTGGCTTTTAATCAGGTCACAGCTGGCCTTTGCACGCTCCAGGGCATCAATCAGAGCCTGAGGCTGAAGATCCAGCTTGACCAGGTAATCCGTAGCGCCCAGGCGTACTGCCTGCTGGGCCAGCTGGAAATCCTCCAGGTTGGTCAGAAGGAGAAAGGCAAATTCGCAGCCCTGCTTCTGGCAGGCTTCAATCAGCTCCAGACCGTTCATCACAGGCATCCGGATGTCTGTAATCACAATATCGGGATTCAGATCCAGAATCAGCTCCATGGCTCTGTTGCCGTTGGTTGCCTTTCCCACAATGGTACAGTCGTATTCCTCCCATGGGATCAGAGAAGCAATTCCTGCTAAAACTAAAGGTTCATCATCAATCAATACAATTCTATACATAAATAGCTCCCCGTTAATTTTCTATTATATTTCCTGCATTTCGTCACTGAATTCCAGAGGCAGAGAGACGGTGACACAGGTATAACGTCCGACTTCACTTTCCATTTTCAGTCCGTATTCTTCGCCGTAAACCAGTTTGATTCTCCGGTCAACGTTGGGAAGTCCGATTCCGCTCATGTAATGTTTTGTGACTCTGCCTGTGTCTGTCAGAAGACGGCGGATGTTTTCTTCGGAAATACCGATTCCGTTGTCGCGGATGCTGATATACAGCACCTGATCCTCTGCATAGATGTGAATCTGAATCAGACCCTGCTTTCCGCTGGGCTCGATTCCGGAGAAGATGCTGTTCTCTACAAGAGGCTGCAAAGTCAGCTTGACAATGCGTGCGTTGTAAAGCTCCGGATCCTCTACGTTAATCTCCACATCAAATAATTCAATGTAACGGATCTTCTCAATTGTAATATAATTTTCCAAAAAATCAAGCTCCTGACGGATGGTTACTTTTTCATTAAAGCCCTTTGCCATGTTTTTCAGAAGAGAGGAGAGGGCGGAAACGACCTTTACAATGCCTGTATTGTGCTGCATGGTGGCAATCCATTTGATGGAATCCAGAGTGTTGTACAGGAAATGAGGGTTAATCTGAGCCTGGAGGATCTTGATTTCCATGTTCATCTTTTCTTTTTCGTCCTGAATTCTGCTGTCCATCAGTTCGGAAATCCTGGAGGACATTTCGTTGATCTGTTTTCCGATCAGACCGAATTCATCGTTTGTCTCGATTTCCGGATTTCTGGTGAATTCACCGGTGGAAATCACCTTGATATGTCTGGTGAGCCGATCAATGGGGCGTGTCAGGTTTTTGGAAAACAGCAGAGAAAGGGCAAGTCCGATTGCCATAGCTGACATAAAAATCAGGAAAATCGTGGTGTAAAGCACCTGCTTGTCCAGAGGCATATCGCGAATCGGAAGGACTTCGCAGAAAACGAGTCCGCTGATAGGCTGTCTCTCCCAGGCAATGACACTGTCTTTTCCATTGATATGGGCAATAGCAGTTCCGGAAAGCGCCGGATGTTCTGCCAGAATCAGTTTGGCGGAGTCGAGAAGACCTTCTTCTATATTCATGGAGCTGATTGGCGTATAGTCTGCTGTCAGAATCGCAATGCTTTTATCCTGAGGCATAAATGACAGAGACTGCTCAAACAGCATGGGGGAGATGGCCAGGTAAACCCAGGCATCTCTGGGATCCTCTGCGGAAACATGCTCCCAGGGACGCAGGAGGGGAAAAATCTTCGGATCCCGTCCTGTAAAGGAAAAGAAAATATTATCCTGAAGAGTCAGCTCATAGGCCTGAAGATCTCTGGTAAGGAGATCATCAAACCATGGGGTTTTCATCAGAGCTTCCGGATCCTGAAGACTTCCGTAAGAGGTTCCGGCCTGAAGACAGACAGCGTCTTTTTCATATACAATGATCTTATTTATATACTGGTTGTATCCGGAAACCGCGCAGAGATCTTTTAAGACATTGGCTGAATATAACTGAATCTCGTCGGAATGTGCATAGGTACTTCGGGTTGAATTGAGAAACAGTGTTTTTCTGCCGGCACAGTTCTGAACGATATTGATCATCTCTGTACATGCAATGTCCAGACGGGCGGAAAGAGAATGAAGTCTGCTGACGGAGTTTTCTGTTTCGTTGGCAATGACATCATTTTTATAAGAAAAATAGGTGTAAAAGCTGATGGCAGAGGCGATACAGATAATGGTCAGAAAATTAAAAAAAATCAGTTTTTTTTGAAAAGTTCGAGGTGTTTTTTTGTTCATAATCATCCTTTCTTTTGCAATTCCTATGTTATTATACACAAAAAAAATAACCATTTCAATGCAAAATGTACATAAAATATAATAAAAGTAACAGAATAGGAAAATTGTATATGTTTTTTGAAAAGAAAGAAAAAACATGTCTAAAAAAAAGAAATCAAAATCCGAAAATTGTTGATTCAGAAAAGGACCTGTTCCTGTTACACTTATCTTAACAACGGCGGAGCGCATCCGCCGAAAAAATGGAGGGTTATCATGAAAAAGAAACAGGTAGTCGTAATGACAATGGCAGCAGTCATGGCATGCGGTGCTATGACAGCCTGCGGCGGCGGCAAATCTGACGCCGACAACAATGCAGCAGCTGGAAGCCAGGCTTCCGGAGACAACAAGGCAGCAGAAGGAAAGCAGGTTCTTTCTGTTACCACATGGGACAACGAGTCTACTCCTCAGTTCCAGGCAGTTATCGATGCTTATGAGGAAAAGAACCCGGATGTAGAGATTAAGATTATTGATACCTCTGCAGACGAGTACAACAACTCTCTGGGTATCAGCCTTTCCGCAGCACAGCCGGATCCCGACGTTATCTGGGTAAAGGATATGGGTTCCATGCTTCAGATGGCAGACAAAGAGCAGCTTCTTCCGATTGATGAGTTCATTCAGAAGGACAACCTGGACCTGTCTGTTTACAAGGGAGCTGCTGAGCAGCTGCAGTACAACGGCGTTTCCTACGCTCTGCCTTACAGAAATGACTGGTACGTTCTGTACTACAACAAGGATCTGTTCGATGCAGCAGGCGTTGAGTATCCGTCCAACGATATGACCTGGCAGGAGTATTACGACCTGGCAGCAAAGATGACCAGCGGCGAGGGCAGCAGCAAGGTATACGGTTCTCACAACCACACCTGGCAGGCTCTGGTTACCAACTGGGCAGTACAGGACGGCGAGCACACCGTAGTTGAGCAGGATTACAGCTTTATGAAGCACTGGTATGAAGAGGCTCTGGCACTTCAGAAGGGCGGCTACATTCAGGACTATGCAACCTTAAAGACTGCAAACATCCACTACAGTTCCGTATTTAAGAATCAGCAGTGTGCTATGATGCCGATGGGTACCTGGTTCATCGCAACCATGATGCAGTCCCACGCAGCAGGCGAGACTGATTTCAACTGGGGAATCGCAGCTATTCCGCATCCGGAGAACACAGAGGCTGGTTACACCGTTGGTGCTCTGACTCCTATCGCTATCAGCGCATTTACCGACCAGAAGGATCTGGCATGGGATTTCGTAAAGTTTGCTTCTTCTGAGGAAGCTGCAACCATCCTGGCAAAACAGGGCGTATTTACCGGTATTCCGTCTGATGAAGCTCTGCAGACAATTGCAGCAGCTGAGAATTTCCCGGAGGGTGAAAGCAACGTAGAGGCTCTGGAATATACTCATTATTCCTTTGACCGTCCGCTGGATCCGAAGATCGAGGAAATCCGTACTGTATTAAACGAAGTACATGAACTGATTATGATTGAATCCTACTCTGTAGATGATGGTCTTGCAGAGCTTCAGGAAAGAGTAGCAGAAATCAAAGGCTGGTGATAAACCAAATGAGCGGGCTGGTGAAATACCAGCCCCGCCTTTTAAACAGATAAAATCTGAGGAGGATGGATATGAGTAAGCTGACATCCAAACAGAAGAGAGCTCTGCGGAGCAATATGACCGGTTATGCATTTATTTTGCCGAACCTGATCGGATATTCCATTTTCGTTTTTGTTCCGGTTATTTTCTCTTTTGTTCTGAGTGTAATGAGTTGGGATGGTTCACAGAGACCGATGCAGTTTGTAGGACTGCAGAACTTTACTGAAATTTTCGGCGACAGAGTTTTCCGCGGTGCACTGGTGCATACCCTGTCCTATGCGCTGATGACAGTTCTTCCCACGCTGGTTCTGGCGCTTTTGCTGGCAGTTCTTCTGAACAACAAAATCAAAGGCGTGTCATTTTTCAGAACTGCATTTTACTTCCCATATATTGCTTCTATCGTAGCGGTAGGTGCTGTATGGAATATGCTGTTCCAGCCTGATTTCGGACCGGTTAACGAGTTCCTGAAATTTATCGGCATCAGCAATCCGCCCAGATGGGTAGTTGATAAAGACTGGGCTATGGTAGCGGTTTCCATCGTTAGTGTGTGGAAATACATGGGTTATTACATGATTGTATATCTGGCTGCTCTGCAGGGTATTTCCAGCTCTCTGTATGAGGCTGCAAGTATCGACGGCGCAAACGGTTTCCAGAAGCTTTTATACATCACCGTTCCCATGCTGACACCTACAACCTTCTTCGTATTAATCATGCTGACCATTCAGTGTTTCAAGGTATTCGACCTGGTATACGTTATGACCGGCGGCGGTCCTGGTAACGCAACCAAGACACTGGTTAACTTCATCTATGAAAAAGCATTTACCAGCTGGGAGTTTGGTCCGGCTAGTGCAGGCGCAATTGTACTGTTTGCAATTGTTCTGGTAATCACTCTGATTCAGTTCAGCGGTGAGAAGAAGTGGTCTAAAGATTTATAAGGGGGGAAAGGTATGGAAGCCAAGAAAAAAATAACAAAGACAATACTTTACATCCTTCTGATCAGTCTGGCCCTTTTCATGCTGGTTCCGTTCTATTGGATGGTAATTTCTTCATTAAAGTTAAATAAAGACGTATTCTCCATTCCTATGACCTGGTGGCCGGAGACAATGCATCCGGAAAACTACAGAATCATCTGGGAAAAGCTTCCGCTGATTACGTTCTTTAAGAATACTGCAAAGCTGACTCTGTGTACCACAGTAATCCAGCTGTGCACCAGCTGCTTCGCAGCATACGGTTTTACAAAATGTCACTTCAAGGGAAGAGACACCCTGTTCCTGATGTACGTTACTACCATTGCCGTTCCGTGGCAGGTATACATGGTTCCTCAGTTCATCCTGGTTTCTAAAATGGGTCTGAACGATACTCATATTGGACTGATGCTGATGCAGGCTTTCTCCGCATTCGGCGTATTCCTGATGAGACAGTTCTACATCAGTATTCCGGACGAGCTGTGTGAAGCAGCAAGAATTGACGGACTGAATGAGTTTGGTATTTTCTCCAAAATCATTTTCCCGTTAGGTAAGCCGGGTATGGCTACCCTGACCATCTTCACATTCACCAACGTGTGGAACGACTTCATGGGTCCGTTGATTTATTTAAAGACTCAGGAGTTAAAGACTGTTCAGCTTGGTATCCGTATGTTTATTTCTCAGTACGGCGCCGACTATGCATGGATCATGGCAGCATCTGTTTGCTCCCTGATTCCGGTTGTAATCGTATTCTTAAGCTGCCAGCGCTTCTTCGTTGAGGGTGTTGCTGCCAGCGGTATCAAGGGCTAAGGCTTTACAGCAATAGTTTTAGGTTAATATAAGGAGAAGGAATTATTATGGCACAGACATTTGAGTCAATCATGAACTATCCTGTTATGGATGCAGAGGGAGCGAAAAAGGCTCTGGAGGAAGCGGTAAAGATCGTAAAGGCAAATCTGCCGAAGTATACCGATCATTTCCAGTCCTCCAACAGCTTCGACGGATTTTACGAAGCAACGGAGAACGTAGAATGGACAACAGGCTTCTGGACAGGCGTTATCTGGCTGGCCTATGAGTTTACCGGAGACGAGGCTTTCCGGAAGGCTGCAGAGGTACAGGTAGAAAGCTTCCATGACAGAATTCTCAACAAGATTGATGTAAACCATCATGACATGGGCTTTCTGTTCAGCCTTTCCTGCGTAGCAGCTTACAAGCTTACAGGAAATGAGCGTGCAAAGGAAGCTGCTCTGATGGCAGCAGACCATCTGGCATCCCGCTACAGAGAGAAAGGTCAGTTCTTACAGGCCTGGGGAAATGTAGGAGAAGCCAAAGAGTACCGTATGATTATCGACTGCCTGCTGAATCTTCCGATTCTGTACTGGGCAAGCGAGGTAACCGGTGATGGACATTATGCACAAATGGCTGAAAACCATATTAAGACAGCTATGAAATGCATTCTCCGTCCGGATAACTCCACTTATCATACTCACTTTATTGATATGGAAACCGGAGAGCCGACTTACGGCGTAACCCACCAGGGTAATCGAAACGGTTCCGCTTGGGCGCGCGGACAGGCTTGGGGAGTTTATGGAATCGCGCTGAGCTATCGTTATCTGAAGGATCCCTCCTATATCGATTTGTTCTGCAGAGTAACTGATTTCTTTGTAGAGCATCTGCCGGAGGATCTGATTCCTTACTGGGATTTTGATTTTGATACCGGAAGTGATGAGCCGAGAGATTCTTCAGCAGCTGCAATTGCCTGCTGCGGTATCTTTGAGATGGCTAAATATCTTGAGCCGGATAAAGCAAAGAAATATCTGGATGCAGCATATCGCATGATGTATGCTCTGGATGAGAAGTGCGGCAACAAGGATATTACCAAGTCAAACGGCATTCTGCTTCACGGAACCTATGCAAGAGATTCAAAAGAAAACACCTGCAAGAACAGGGGCGTAGATGAGTGTAACACATGGGGAGATTATTTCTATATGGAAGCACTGACCAGGATGATTACTGACTGGAAGCTTTACTGGTAATCCGGCAAAGCGGCAAACGCCAGAAAACTGTGGTACCCTGAGATGGAGTCCTTCCGTGTCAGGGTACCTTTTTCTTTCTTGTTTTGAATCGGAAAAAGAAAGGGTTGCTTATGAAAACGAATTTAATTTATGTGTTTGCAGATCAGTGGCGGTATCATGCCATGGGCTGCGTCAATCAGGATCAGGTGCAGACTCCTCATATGGATCAGTTTGCTCAGGAAAGCCTGCAGTTTGATCGTGCCTACAGTACCTTTCCCCTCTGTACGCCTCACCGCGGCTGCCTGATGACGGGAAAATATCCGCTTTCCATCGGACTGTGGACAAACTGTAAAATCGGCCTGGAAGAAAAACTGATGTTAAAGCCTCAGGAAACCTGCATTGGCAATGTATTAAAAGACAGCGGATATCAGACTGCCTATATTGGAAAATGGCATCTGGACGCATCGGAACAGAACTTCTGTGAGCATCCGGAATCTGGTGCAGAGCACTGGGATGCTTATACTCCGCCGGGAGAGCGCAGACAGGGATTTGATTACTGGCTGTCTTACGGCGCCTGCGATGATCATCTGAATCCTCATTACTGGCAGGATACGCCGGAGCAGATCCGCCCGGGCAAATGGTCAGCAGAATATGAGACAGATAAGGCCCTGGAGTATATGGACAGCCATAAGGACAAGGATGAGCCTTTTGCACTGTTTGTATCCTACAATCCGCCTCATCTTCCCTATGAGCTGGTTCCTGACCGCTATTATGAGAAATTCAAGGATATGCCTGTAAACTGGAGGCCCAACGTGCCTGCAGAAAAGAGAACTCCGGAGATGGAGGTAATTGCCCGTCAGTATTTTGCAGCAGTATACGGAATTGACGAGCAGTTTGGACGGATTACCCAGTATCTGAAGGAACACGGAATGGAAGAAAATACTCTGGTGGTTCTTTCCGCCGATCACGGCGAGATGCTTGGTTCTCACGGAAGAATGAGTAAAAACGTATGGTATGAGGAGTCTATCCATATTCCGCTTCTGTTCCGTCAGAAGGGACGGATTCATCCCGGCACCTGCGACAGAATGTTTGCAAGCCCGGACCACATGCCTACCCTGTTAGAGCTTCTGGATCTGTCCGTTCCTGATACCTGTGAAGGAATGAGCCATAAGGATGCGGTTCTGGGAGAGGAATGTGCAGATGCTCCGGATTACATGTTCTTATGTTCCTATCCGGGAATGCCGGAAAGTGTCTCTGCCTATGCAGCCCTGGGACTGACCCATAAGGCTCATGGATGGCGTGGAATCAAAACGCCGGAATATACATATGTAATTTACAATGGCTATATGCCGGATGAAAAGCAGAAGGAGTATCTCTACGATGATCAGAAGGATCCCTTCCAGCTTAACCCGGAAATCATTGACCGGGACAGCAGTGACCCGAGAATTCTGAAATTCCGCAGTCTGCTGAAGGAATATCTGGCGAAATTAAACGACCCGTTTTTATGGGAATGGGAACGATAGGCGGCAATTGCGCCGGATAACTGGAAAAAAACTGCAACATGCAGTTTAATTTTAAGAATAAAGGAAGGGTGTTATCATGAAAAAGAAACCGGTTCTGGTAATTATGGCAGCAGGAATGGGAAGCCGTTACGGCGGACTCAAGCAGATTGATCCTGTAGATGAGTATGGAAATCTGATTATTGATTTTTCCATTTATGATGCAGTGGCAGCTGGATTTGAGAAGATTGTATTTATTATCAAAAAGGCAATCGAAGAGGACTTTAAGGAGCACATTGGAAAACGTATGGAGCAGCACGCAGAGGTTGCCTATGTTTATCAGGAGCTGGACAAGCTGCCGGAAGGCTATACCTGTCCGGAAGAGCGTGTAAAACCGTGGGGAACCGGTCATGCAATTCTCTGCTGCGCAGAGGAAATCGGCGATGCTCCGTTTGCAGTAATCAACGCTGACGACTACTACGGCAAGTCTGCATTCAAGACCATTTACGATCAGCTCTGCAGCATGGAAGATGATGATATCTGCCATTACACCATGGTAAGCTATGATCTGTACAAGACTCTGACTGACAATGGCCACGTTGCCAGAGGCGTATGCTCTGTTGATGAGAACAGAATGCTGACTGATATTGTTGAGAGAACCAAGATTGAAAAACATGGAGAGCAGGCTGAATTTACAGAGGACGATGGAGCAACCTGGAATCCGCTTCCTCAGGGAACCGAGGTTTCCATGAACCTGTGGGGCTTTACTCCCAGCATTTTCCGCGAATTAAATGGCCGTTTCTCTGCATTCCTGGATAAGAACCTGCCGGTAAACCCGCTGAAGTGCGAGTACTTCCTTCCTTTTGTTGTAGATGAGATGTTAAAAGAAGGAATGGCTGACGTTAAGGTGTTAAGCTCCGCTGACAGCTGGTACGGCGTAACCTACAAAGAAGACAAAGAAAAAGTAATGAACGCAATCCGTGGATTTAAGGAAGCCGGTCTGTATCCGGAGCGTTTGTGGGAGGAGAAATAATGGACTATCAGAAAATCGCAGAAGGCGCCTGTGCTAAAATTGAAGAGGCAGTGTCCAAATTTGCTTTCAAGGGAACTCCGGTGGAGTGCAGACGTTATGGAAACGGACATATCAATGATACCTTCCTTCTGGTAACAAAAGACGGAGAAGAGGAGTACCGCTATATCTGGCAGCGCATGAATACAAACGTATTTAAGGATCCGAAGGGTCTGATCCAGAACGTTTCCGGAGTAACCGGATTCCTTAGAGAGCAGATTATTGCCAATGGCGGAGATCCGGACAGAGAGACTCTGACTCTGGTAAAGACTCTGGACGGTCAGGATGCCTACGAGGACAGCATTGGTTCCTGGTGGAGAATGTATCTGTTTATTGACGGTGCAACCACCTACGATGTTGTTGAGACTGAAGAGGATTTCTATCAGAGCGCAAAGGCTTTCGGTCACTTCCAGCGTCTTCTGGAGAAGTATCCGGTTGAGAATCTGACAGAGACCATTCCGGACTTCCACAACACACCAAAGCGTTTTGAGACCTTCAAGCAGGTTCTGGCAGCAGACGTATGCGGACGTGCTAAGGATGTTCAGGCTGAGATTGATTTTGTAATGGCTCACGCAGCAGATATGTCTGTTGTTATGGATAAGCTGAAAAGCGGAGAAATGCCGTACCGTGTTACCCACAATGATACCAAGCTGAACAACATTATGATCGATAATGAGACAAGACAGGCTCTGTGCGTTATTGATCTGGATACCATCATGCCTGGCGCTTCTGTATTTGACTACGGCGATTCTATCCGTTTTGGTGCAAATACAGCAGAAGAGGATGAGACTGATTTAACCAAGGTTTCTCTGTCCCTTCCCCTGTTTGCAGCCTACACCAGAGGTTTCCTGGAGGGATGCGCAGGAAGTCTGACAAAGACAGAGCTGGAAATGCTTCCCTGGGGTGCGAAGCTGATGACTCTGGAGTGCGGTACCCGTTTCCTGACCGACTATCTGGACGGAGATCATTACTTCCGGATTCACAGACCGAACCACAATCTGGATCGTGCACGGACTCAGTTTGCGCTGGTTGCAGATATGGAGAAAAAGTGGGATGAGATGAAGCGCATCGTGGAAGAGGCTTCCAAATAAAAGGAGCAGATGTGAAAATGAAACAGTGCTGTGTGGGAATTGACATTGGTGGAACAACGGTAAAATGCGGACTCTTTACCCTGGAGGGGGAACTTCTCGATAAATGGGAGGTTCCTACCAGAAAGGATGACAGCGGTCAGCATATCCTGCCGGATGTAGCAAAAAAATTAAAGGAAAAACTGGCGGCTCACGGATTGACAGCAGACGGGCTTAAAGGTATCGGAATGGGGGTTCCGGGACCGGTTATGCCTGACGGGCGTGTAGAGGTCTGTGTAAATCTGGGATGGCATGACTGCTGGCCCGCCAGAGAAATGCAGAAGCTGATGGGAGCAGAGATTCGCTGTGAAGCAGCAAATGATGCCAACGTTGCCGCTTTGGGAGAAATGTGGCAGGGCGGCGGTAAAGGCTGTTCTAACGTAGTAGCAGTGACTCTGGGAACCGGTGTAGGCGGCGGCGTGGTTATCAATGGCCATGTGATTGCAGGCGTACACGGTCTCGGCGGTGAATTGGGGCATATTCATGTGCGTGACGAGGAGAAGGAATTTTGTAACTGCGGCGGAAGAGGCTGTCT
>UQFC01000081.1 GCA_900540335.1 uncultured Clostridium sp.
AGGCGCTAGAAAGGCAGTCCGCCACCTTATGGAAAAGGGCTGCAGAAACATTGTCTATGTGGATCGAATCAGTGCCAGAGGCCATGTGAGCCCGGCAGATGATATGAGGTTCAGCGGCTTTGTGGACGAGATGAAGGACAGTGGCTTTTCGGTGGGACCGGACAATATTGTCTGCGGCTGCCGGAGTCAGGAGGAACTGGAAGAAGAGCTGCGGCAGCATTTCCAGAAGGGAACGGCAGCCGACGGTATTTTTGGACGGAACGACACCCTGGCCTGTATCGCCATGACTACTGCACAGCAGATGGGACTTCGCGTTCCGGAGGATATCCGCATCATTGGTTTTGACGATTCCAGCATCAGCCGGCTTTGCTCTCCCAAGCTTTCTACTCTGGGATTTCAGCAGAATGAGATTGCAAAAACGACGATTGATATGCTGTCCCAGATGATGAACGGACAGCAGCCGGAGGATGTTGATTTTGATACAGTATTGATTGAAAGGGAAAGTACCCTGTGAGCAAATTATTGCTCATTCCCTTTTGGCCTATGTACATACGAGTGTATAAAAGGAGCTCCAAGGTTCTTTGCACAGAGGAATCTGTGTAAAAATAAAGGTTTCACAAAAACTATATTACAATGTATGGAGGAAATGATTATGCTTACAACAAGTAAGGAAATGCTTCAGCACGCAGCGGCAAATGGCTATGCAGTACCTGCCATCAACACCCAGGGCGGAAACTATGACATTATCTGGGCTGTCTGCAAGGCAGCCGAGGATCTGGGATCCCCGATTATGCTGGCTCATTATGTGAGCACAGGCGCATATTCCGGACATGACTGGTTTGTAAATGTCTGCAAGTGGTGTGCATCCAAGGTATCTGTTCCGGTAGCAATTCATCTGGACCATGGTGACGGATTTGACATCTGCATGGAAGCATTAAAGCTGGGCTTCACTTCCTTAATGATTGACGGCTCCACAAAACCGGTTGAAGAAAATGCCGCAATGACCAATGAAGTTTTAAAGGTTGCAAAATGCTTCGACGTACCGGTAGAGGCAGAGATCGGAGAGCTGCTTCGTCTGGACAACATGGGAACTGTAATGGAAAACAAGAACATTGTGGATCCGGAGGAGGTTCGCCGGTTCTTAAGTCTCTGCCAGCCGGATTCCCTTGCAATCGGAATCGGAAACGCACATGGCTACTACAAGGGTGAGCCGGACATTCATCTGGAGGTTCTGGAGGCTGTGCGCAAATTCACAGATATTCCGCTGGTTCTTCACGGCTGCACCGGAATGAAGGAAGAGATTATTAAGGATGCCATCAAGCTGGGCGTTGCAAAGATTAACTTCGGTACAGAAATCCGCTACAAATACGTAGAGCATTACGAAGAGGGCTTAAAGACCATGAATCATCAGGGTCATTCCTGGAAGCTGTCTCAGTTTGCCAATGAGAAACTGCAGGAGGACGTAAGAAAGATCATTCGTCTTGCCGGCTCTGAGGGACGTGTAAAATAATTTCGGGTAACAATTCAGGACAGCGGGAGAACTGGCCGGCTTTGACGGACAAGAAGATGCCCGTCCTGAACCGTAACAATTTCAGCATTATCATTCAGAATACAAAACAAAAAGAAAGGAAATGAAAGACTATGAAAAACAGTGAACTTACCTACAAAGAGATTTACGGACAGCCCCAGTCCTTCCAGGCAATCAACAATACCCTGGAAGACATTTATAAAGTCCTGGATCAGGTATTTGCAGAAGAATATGACGAGCTGATCTTTACCGGCTGCGGAACCTCTCTGTATCTGGCACAGGCTGCTGCTCATGCATTTGCATCCTGCACCAAGATTCCGGCTAAGGGAATGTGCTGCTCTGAGCTGTACTACTTCCCGGAGACTTATGTTGGAAACGGCAAAAAGGTTCTGGTTCTTCCGATTACCCGTAAGAGCTATACAACAGAAGTTCGCATGGCTATTGATAAAGTCCGCAGCTTCCCGGGCGTAAAATCCCTGGCAATCACCTGTGATGCTGACAGCTCCAAATACAACGATTACATGATTCTTTCTCCGGAAACCGCAGAGGACAGTGTAATTATGACCCGTTCCTTTACCAGCATGATTTATCTGTCTGTTGTTCTGGCTTTCTATGCCGGCGGAAAGAAGGAAAAAATCGAGGCTATGGCAGACTACGCTGCTCAGTCTGAGGAGTTCTTAAAGCTCAGCGATGAGATGGCAAAGAAAATTGTTGCAGAGCATCCGGAGCTGAATCTGTTTATCACTCTGGGACAGGGCATCAACTACGGAATTGCCAACGAGTGCATGAACAAGATGAAAGAAATGAGCCTGAGCAATTCTGAAGCATATTACAGTCTGGAGTATCGTCACGGACCGATGAGCCTGGTAGACGAAAATACCATGATTATCCTTCTCAGCAACGAAGAAACCGTTGACGGAGATGTGAAGCTGATGACTCAGATGAAAGAGTACGGTGCAACCATCCTGGCAATCGGCAATAACGCTTCCGAGAACTTCAAGGATGTTGACTACACTCTGGATATGCCTTACGGCTACGACAGCCTGCAGAATGCAGCTATGATCGGCTTTATCGGCCAGACCATGGGCTATTACCTGGCAGAGAAGAAGGGACTGAATGCAGATACTCCCCGTCATCTGTCTCAGGCAATTGTAATCAAATAATAAAACCTTTCAGCGAACAGGCCTGCTTTTGAGCAGGTCTGTTTTTCTGTGCATCCGGAAGTGTACATTTGAGATGGATGATTATAAAAATTTCATTTTTTATTTAGAATATTATCATTTCCAGATCTGAAAAACAGGGGGGTTCTATGATACAATAGAGGTAATTTAAATGTCAGGAATCATTAAAACCATATCCACGATCGGAGGTATCTGCATATGAAAAACAGGAATCAGATCCTGATTCTTTCTGCCCTGCTTGCCCTGGCAGCAGTTCCTTTTCCTGCTATGGGAAAAACTATTACAGCCGGTTCTTACCGGGAGGCCCTGGAAAACCCCTCGCCGGGACCGGCACAGGCCCCTGTGGAAACAGAAGCGGCAGAAGAACAGTCCCGGCAGCCATCGGAACAAACCATGAGATTCCTTGTTCCGGATGAAACATCCCGTCACCATGTAGGGAAGTATGCAGAGCCGATTTTCCGTGTGAAGACAGAGAAACCGCAGCTGGCTCTTTCCTTTGATGCAGGAGCGGATCCCGGAGCTGCAGGAACGATTATGGATATTCTGGAAAAACATCAGATTTCCTCCACCTTTTTTCTCACAGGCGACTGGATGGATCAGAATCCTGAAACCACAAAGGAGATTGTAAGAAGGGGGCATGAAATCGGCAATCACAGTGTAAGCCACCCTTCTTTTCCCGCACTGACCAGAGAGCAGATGGATGATCAGATTCAGAGAACGCACCAGAAAGCCCTGGAGCTGACCGGGCAGAATATGTGCCTGTTCCGGTTCCCGTATGGGGATTACAGCAGGGAAGCCATCGATGCAGTAACCGGGAACGGGTATTTTCCCATTCAGTGGAGCGTGGATTCCATTGACTGGCGCAATGAAGGACGCCAGATCATCCTCGACCGGGTTCTGAACCATAAAAATCTGGGCAGCGGCTCTATTATTCTCATGCATCTGGCAGCTGCCTACACGCCCTCGGCGCTGGAGGAGCTTATTGTAAATCTGAAAGATCGGGGATACGAAATTGTTCCTGTTTCCCAACTGATTTACGAAAAGAATTATCATATGGATTATGCCGGAAATCAGATTCCGGAAATCGAATACAAAGGAAACGAAGATGGCGTGTAAATGGTAAAACGAATCATCAAGTATGTGGGACTGGCTGTTATTTTGTATCTGATTTACCTGGCTGTATGCCTGCTGGTTCCGCCGCTGTTTCACAAAACAACCGATACAGCGGCAAGAGAGGCATTCTATACGGCCAAAACAGAAGAAGGGGGCTTTGAAAAGGAAAGGGCCCGCAGTGTGGATACCAACCTGGAAGCTCTTTTGTGGCGTCTGCGCCTGGTAGAAGAGGCAAAAGAAACTCTTGTACTGACAACCTTCGACTTCCGGGATGAAAGCGGAGGGCAGGATATGATGGCTGCTCTCTGGAATGCAGCCAACCGGGGTGTGAAAGTGCAGATCCTGGTAGACGGAATCAATGCCGGTCTGTTTTTGTCCGGCAGCGACAATTTCCGCCAGCTGGCCTGCCATGAAAATGTGGAAGCACGCTTTTATAATCCCATAAATTTTTTGACTCCCTGGAAGATCAACTACCGGATGCACGACAAATACCTGATTGCTGATGACTGGGGATACATCCTGGGAGGAAGAAATACAGATAACCGTTTTCTTGGCTGTTATGAGGAATTTTACAACGAGGATCGCGATATTCTTGTTTATGAAACAGTTCCCGGAAAAGGAGAGTCTCTGTGCCAGCTTCAGAATTATTTTGATCGCATATGGAATCTTCCGGACAGCAAACTTTTCAGGAAAACGGGAAAGGGAGGGAATCTGGATGCCCATTATGAGCAGTTAAAGAAACGGTATCCGGAAGCCTTCACGCCTACGGACTGGGAGTCGGAAACCACGGAGACAAACAGGATCGAGCTGTGTACCAATTCCGTTGAACCGAAAAACAAGGAACCATGGATCTGGGACAGAATGATAGAGGAAATGAAGCGGGCATCCGACGTTCAGGTTCAGACTCCCTACATTATTTCCAGCAAAAAAATGTATCAGGATCTGAAATCAGTCACTGATTCGGGCGTTTCCACAGAAATCCTGATTAATGCCGTTGAAAACGGCACCAATCCCTTCGGGTGCACAGACTATCTGAATCAGAAGAAAAAAATCCGGAATACCGGCGTACATATTTATGAGTATCTGGGAAAACAGGCCCAGCATACAAAAACAGTTCTGGCAGACGATCGAATCAGCATTGTCGGCTCCTGTAATTTTGATATGAGAAGTGTTTATCTGGACACAGAACTGATGCTGGTAATTGACAGTCCCGAAATCAATGCCCAGCTTCGGGAACAACTCGGACAGATGAAGGAAAGCTGCCGCCATATGTATCCGGACGGTACTATTGAAGACGGTTCCCTGTACAGGATTCCTCCCCAGGAATGGCAGAAAAAACTGATTTACAGTATCCTTCGCGTCATTATCATTCCAATCCGCCACTTACTCTAGTGCAAAGTCAGGCAGACACGATTTTGCTGCCTTTCCAGCGTTTCCTTTTGGGATTCTGTATTGATTGGGATTCTGTATTGATTGGGATTCTGTATTGACAGAAAAAGGTTCCTTTTATATAATTCATATCATACATATATGAATTACTATTGCTGATTTTCATAACAGGACATGTCTGTACTGCGGACATGTCCCTTTTCTGCAAAAAGCAGCATTGAAAGAGAGGACACAGAGTATGAAGCATTCAGAACGTCCGTATTCATCCAGAGATCCCTATGCCCGGATGAAACGGCTTGAACGGGAGAGAAGACGAAGAAAACGGATTCTCCTTTGCTGGGGGGCAGCCGCTCTGCTTGTTTTGGGAGCAGGAGCAGCCGCAGCCGTTCATATGGGCAGCCGGCAAAAAAAACAGGCTGCAGAAACAGAGATTGCAGCAGAAAATATTGTCATTGAAGAAAAAACCGTGGTAGACGGCATTTCCGTAAAGGGCATGAAGCGTCAGGAGGCGCTGGAAACCCTTTTAAAGAATACCCCCTGGAATATGTCCGTCACTCTGGGAGAAAATACCTATCCCGTTTCCAATCTGTATCAGATTCAGGCAGAAGTGCTTCTGGATACCATCTGTACCCGGGAACAGCCGGGAGAATATACGGTTGATATGGAGCATCTTGAGGAGCTGGCGGCAAAAGAAGCTTCAGCCTGCGCCGGCCTGTGGGATACTGCGCCCAAAAACAGCGGACCGGAAAGCTTTGACGTTCAGACCGGAAGCTTTGTATTTGGAGAAAGTGCGCCGGGAACAGCCCTCAATCAGGAAAAGCTGGCTGCAGATATTCTGGAAGCAGTAAAAAACAGAGATTATGATGCAGTCATTCCGGCTGAGACAAATCAGATTCCTGCAGAGGTAACAAAGGCAGAGGCTAAGGAAAAGTACAAAACCCTGGCTTCCTTTACTACGGAAACCACCAGCAACGCAAAGCGCAATACCAATGTCCGTCTGGCTGCTCAGGCCCTTAACGGCACCATTATTCAGCCGGGAGAGGAGTTTTCCTTCAATAAAGTCATCGGCCAGCGTACAGAAGAAAAGGGATATCAGGCGGCTGCAGCCTACAACAGCGGCGCAGTCGTTCAGGAAGTGGGCGGAGGCGTCTGCCAGATTTCCAGCACCCTCTATAAAGTTGTTTTTCAGTCCGGTATGAAAATCACCTTTCGCCGTTCCCATACCTTTGAGCCCAACTACGTAACCCCCGGACAGGATGCAACCATCAGCTGGGAGGAGCCGGATTTTCGCTTTGTCAATACGTCCAAAGGCCCCATTGGAATCCGCGCCAGCTATTCCAACCAGAAGGCCTCTGTTTCGATTTACGGACTTCCTGTTCTGGAAGAGGGCATTACCTGGGATCTGGATTCGGAAAAGGTAGAAGAGATGGAACTTCCGGCGCCTGTATATGAAGAAGATCCAACCCTGGAGCCGGGACAGGAAATTGTAAAAAGCGCCGGAACCAGGGGAAGCCGGTGGGTTACCTATAAGGTCGTTTATCAGAATGGAAAAGAAATCGAACGGACAGAGGATCACGCCAAGACCTACAAAGGCCATGCCCCTGTGATTCGAAGAAATACCAGCGGAGTAGTCTTAAAGCCTGAGGAGACGAAAACACCGGAGTCAACCAGCGCAGCTGCCGTAGACGGAATGCCGGATGATTACGTCCCCGGTTCCGGCATGGAAGTTGCTCCGGAGGAAAGCAAAGGTGAAACCGAGAGCAAAAAGGAGAGCAGCGCAGCTTCCGAAAGCAGTCAGGCGGACAGACCGGAATCATCCCGGGAAGAAGAATCACCCAGGGAAACAACAGCGGTCCAAAAGCCCACTGAGCCGGAAACAGTGGAAACGGTTCCGGATGCAGTACCGGAAACCATTGCCCCAAAGCCTGAGGATTAGGAAGTGCAGCCATGAAAAAGAAACCTTTGATTCTGGCTGTTTGCGGAGTAAAGAACTCCGGAAAAACAACCCTGATTCAGAAGCTGATTCCTCTTCTTCAAACGCAGGGGCTGAAGGTTTCGGCCATCAAGCATGACGGCCACGATTTTGAACCGGATGTGCCTGGAACAGATTCCCATGCTTTCTGGAAAGCCGGAGCTTTGGTCACAGCCATCTTTTCTGATTCAAAATATATGGTCATCCGGAAAGAAAAGATGTCTTACCAGCAGATGGGAGAGTTGTTTCCAGAGGCAGATTTGATCCTTGCAGAGGGACTGAAAAACACCTCCTGCCCCAAGCTGGAAATTGTCCGCCAGGGGATTTCTACAAAGCCGGTAAGCTGCAGAGAAGGGCTTTTTGGCATCCTGACTGATCTCCCTTCCGGACTTTTTGATACCGGAAAAGATCCGTTATCCGTTCCTGTTCTGCCTCTTCAGGATCCGGAAGAGATCGCCCGGCGGATTCTTGATTTTTACTTTGCAGTGAACTCTCTTTCCATGGTGGTTCTGGCCGGAGGTCTCAGCAACCGGATGGGAGAGGAAAAAGCAGATCTGAAATATAATGAAACCTCATTTTTAGATTACCAGCTGACAAAGGGACATATTCTTGGTATCCGGGAGCTTCTGGTATCCGGTTACCGCGGACTTCGGGTAAAGCGTTTTCAGGAAGAAATTCTGGTTCCGGATCATATCCCGGCTTCTGGCCCCTTAGGCGGACTTGAGGCCTGTTTTCAGGCTGCTTCCGCCCCCTATGCCCTTGTTCTTCCTGTAGATATGCCGGCTGTAACCGTATCTGTGCTGACATCTCTGATTTCCGGCTTCCGAAGATATATAGAAGGGGAAGCCTCTGCCGGAAAACGGCCGGATATTATGCTTCTCAGCCATAAGGGAAGAAAAGAGCCGCTGGCTGCTGTTTATCCTACAGAACTGGCAGCTCTGGCAGGGGAGCGAATCATGAGCGGAGACTGTTCTGTCATGGGATTTGTCAGGGCCGCCGGATACCGGACTCTTGATGTTTCTGATTTAAACGGCGAATTTGTTAATATTAACGAACCGGAACAGTATCAAAAGCTAAAAATTTTTCATGTTGACTAAATTATATTTATATTGCATAAAAAATTTTTAGATCTAAAAAAATGATTGTATTCTTTGCGAATTGCCTCTTTTTTTTACTATGCTATAATAGGCTTATCAAAACAAGGGAGGCGTAAAGTCCATGGCAGCAGTTGCAGTTGTTTTCACAATTGGTGTGTTCGGTCTGGAAGTATACCACACTGTTCATAATCAGTTCAAATTCTAAATCAGATTTCAGTTCTGCGGACAGAACTGAAAAAGATGTCCGCAGATGGAAAAATACAGATAAGAAAAAGGACCTGTGAAATCTCGTTTTCACAAGTCCTTTTTTATAATTTTTTTCAGACTCTTTTGTCCGGAACTCTAAAACTTAATCTTTTTTCTTGTCTGGATCAGGCAGAACAATGTTCATAATAACAGCAATCAGTGTAGCGATTACAACCGGAGAACGGCCGAAAATCGTTGTTACCCATGTGGGGAAGGAAGACAGAGATGCTGATGCCTGAGAAACACCCATACCAAGAGCAGCTGCCAGTCCTACGATAGAAGTATTGCGGTAGTTCATGTGAGCTGTCATTACCAGCTTCATACCAGTCATGGCAATGGATGCGAATACAGAAACTGTTGCACCGCCCAGCACACACTGAGGAATGGTAGTCAGCAATGCAGAAAACTTGGGAACAAGACCTGCAATCAGAATCATAGCGCCTGCGCCGCCCAGTACAAAACGGTTTACAACTCGTGTTGTTGTTACAATACCTACGTTCTGGCTGAAGGTAGCAGTCGGAAGTCCTCCGAACATAGCGCCCAGAATATTCATGACTCCATAACCCACAATACCTCCCTGAAGCTCATTATCCGTAGGCTGGCGATCCAGACCGCCGGATGTGGTGGCTGAAAAGTCACCGATAGCCTGAATGGAGTTAATGGCAAATAAAATTCCGATAGCAACGCAGGAGGAAATCTCAAATTTCACTCCAAAGTGCATCACAGAAGGAAGCTGGAACATTCCTGCAGTGCCTACGCTGCTTAAATCAACCATGCCAAAGGGAAGGCTGAACAGATATCCTGCAATAATACCAATCAGAATAGAAGCCAGCTTTAAAATACCTTTTCCAAAATGGTTCAGAACTGTAACTACGGTTAGTGTAAAGATTGCAACCAGCCAGTTTTGCCAGGAGCCGTAAGTTGGACTTGAAGTTCCGCCTGCCATATAGTTGATGGCGGTTGGATAAAGTGATAATCCAATGGTAAATACGACTGTACCGGCAATCAGCGGAGGGAAGAATTTGCGGATCTTTTTAATAAAGATACCAACAAATATTGCTACAATACCACCGACAATCTGTGCGCCGAAAATGGCAGGAAGTCCGAAATCACCTGCGATTGCCTGCATACTGGGAAGATAGGCAAAGCTGACACCCATTATCACAGGAAGTCCGGAGCCCAGACAAAAAGCGCCTTTTTTCCCAATCGGGAAAAGCTGAAGAAAGGTGGAAAGACCTGCAACAACCAGAGCAGACTGAATCAGAATGACACTGTCAGAATCAGAAAGTCCGGAGACGCCGGCAATAATAATCGCCGGGGTTACACAGCCTACAATCATAGCTACTACATGCTGCAAAGAAAGCGGAAATGCCTTTCCAAATGACGGCACACCGTCCAGTTCAAAAAGTGATGCTTGTTTTTTCGTTGCCTTATCGCTCATTTATTATACCCTCCTTGGAGATTTTACTGATGGATTCGAGTTCCGGTCTTACCCAGGATACCATCTTTTGCCTTCTCAAGCAAGGTAATAAGAGCAGTACGACCCTGTTTAGACTCTGCAAATTCTACAGCTGCCTCTACTTTGGGAAGCATGGAACCGGGAGCAAAATGACCTTCGGAAATATACTGCTTTGCCTGAGCTGTATCCAGTTCGTCCAGCCATTTTTCTTCCGGCTTTCCGAAATTGATTGCTACTTTTTCCACTGCAGTCAGGATAATCAGAAAATCTGCATCCAGTTCTTTTGCTAAAAGACAGCTTGCGAAGTCCTTATCAATTACTGCACTTGCGCCTTTTAAATGATTGCCCTGTAAGGTTACAGGAATTCCGCCGCCGCCGCAGGCGATTACCAGCTGACCATCATTTACAAGAGAGCGGATAGCGCCAATCTCAATGATTTCTGCGGGCTTGGGAGATGCAACGACACGGCGGTAACCACGTCCGGCATCCTCCTTCATCACATAGCCATAGGCTTCTTCTGCATGAGCGGCCTGTTCTTTTGTCATGAAATGACCGATAGGCTTAGACGGATTCTGGAATGCGGGATCCGCCTCATCAACACGAATCTGAGTTACCATGGTTGCTACAGGAATATCTGTAATGCCGCGGTTCAACAGCTCCTCACGAAGAGCATTCTGCAGGTCATATCCGATATAAGCCTGGCTCATGGCCACACAAACGGAGAGAGGAGTATTGGGCTGGTTGGGATTTTCTCTGGAAAGAGCAGCCATTGCGTTATTAATCATACCAACCTGGGGACCATTTCCGTGGGCAACTACGACTTCGCATCCCTCTTCAATCAGATCAACAATGGCCTTTGCTGTGATTTTTACAGCGGTCATCTGCTCCGGAAGAGTATTGCCCAGCGCATTTCCGCCCAGCGCTATCACAATTCTTTTCTTCTTGTTCATTTTTATTCTCCTTAAAAAATTTCTCCATATTTTATTCCGGGCCGCCAGTCATAAAAACAGGCGGCCCGAAACGCAAGAGGATTTATCAAAATTGGTCAATTAGTCAAATTTACGGGAAATTCCACGCTCTTCCAGTTTTTTCAGAATAGCTGCCGGATCCTGGAATTTAGCCAAGAAAATCATAGCTGCGATAACATACGGCTTGTAGCTTGCCTCTTTGTACAGAGGAGTGCGGTACCGGTCAAATACAGAAGCCTCAACCTCACCATCCTTGCAGCTTACATCGTTGATGTCAGCCGGCAGGCAGTGCAGATACAGAGCCTTTCCGTCCTTGGTGGTCTTCATCAGTTCCTCGGTGCAGCACCAGTCTTTATGCTCTGCGTTCTGAGCCAGCAGCTCTTTCTCCAGAGCCTTGATTCCCTCAGAATCGCCCTCTGCATACAGGTTGGTTCTCTTTTCCATTGCTGCAAACGGAGCCCAGCTCTTCGGATATACGATATCAGCATCCTTGAATGCGTCAGCCATGTCGTGAGATACGCGGAAGGAACCGCCGGACTTCTCAGCGTTCTTTCTTGCAACTTCCTCAACCTCAGGCATTACCTCGTAGCCTTCCGGATGAGCCAGAACAACTTCCATTCCCATACGGGTCATCAGACCGATTACACCCTGCGGAACAGACAGCGGTTTGCCGTAAGAAGGAGAGTAAGCCCAGGTCATAGCCAGCTTTTTGCCCTTCAGATTCTCAACGCCGCCGAACTCATGGATGATGTGCAGCATATCAGCCATACACTGAGTCGGATGGTCAATATCACACTGTAAGTTTACCAGAGTCGGTTTCTGCTCCAGAACGCCGTCCTTGTGGCCCTGGGTTACAGAATCAACAACCTCATGCATGTATGCGTTGCCCTTGCCGATGTACATATCATCACGGATACCGATTACGTCAGCCATAAAGGAAATCATGTTTGCAGTTTCACGAACGGTCTCGCCGTGAGCAATCTGAGATTTTCCTTCATCCAGATCCTGAACTTCCAGGCCCAGCAGGTTGCAGGCAGAAGCGAAGGAGAAGCGGGTTCTGGTAGAGTTGTCACGGAATAAGGAAATGCCCAGTCCGCTTTCAAATACCTTTGTAGAGATGTTGTTTTCTCTCATGTAACGCAGAGCATCAGCAACAGTCCATACTGCTTCCAGCTCGTCATCGGTTTTCTCCCAGGTCAGGAAGAAATCGCCTTCGTACATTTCCTTGAAGTTTAATTTGTTCAGTTTGTCGATATAGCCCTGTAAAGTTTTGTCCATGATGGAACCTCCATATTATTTATCATTTTTATTTTTCAGGAATTTGTCTTGTATTGCTTAATTGTAAAAGCTGTGCCTGTATTATTTGCAGTATACGGTCGGAAGAGCAGCGTAAACAGCAGCACAGGTTACCAGATCCTGTTTCCAGGTCTTCTCGTTCGGAGCATGTGCCTGAGCCTCAGCGCCCGGTCCAAAGCCGATGCACGGAATGCCGTTACGTCCCATAATGGAAACACCGTTGGTGGAGAAGGTCCACTTATCGGTCAGCGGACGTGCGGTTCTCATTTCCAGAGTCTCCTCAGCACCGATACGTGCCTCGCCATACAGGTTGATGTAAGCTTCCTCAAGAGCTTTTGTTACATCATGATCTTTCGGAATTACCCAGGTGGGGAAGTAGCACTCCGTCTCATAGAC
>UQFC01000082.1 GCA_900540335.1 uncultured Clostridium sp.
TGGTCTATTCCACCGATGATGCAACCCCAGAATTTCCCTTCTACGGACACATATATTGAGAAGGATTCTGCAATTAATGACGAGATTGATAAGCTGCGTCATTCTGCTACGGCGGCGCTTTCTGAGAGAAGAGACGTGATTATTGTGGCCTCTGTATCCTGTATATACGGGCTGGGTTCTCCGATTGATTATCAGGAGATGGTGATTTCTCTCCGGCCGGGTATGATAAAAGACAGGGACGAAGTGATTGACAAGCTGATCGATATTCAGTATACCCGCAATGATATGGATTTCCACCGGGGAACCTTTCGGGTGCGGGGAGATGTAGTGGAGATTTTTCCGGCATATTCCGGAAGCGAGGCCTATCGGGTGGAATTTTTCGGAGATGAAGTGGACCGGATTACAGAGATTGACGGTCTGACAGGGGAGCCGAAGCTGCAGCTGGGACACATTGCAATCTTTCCGGCATCTCATTATGTAGTTCCCAGGGAGAAAATGATGCAGGCAACCGAAAATATTCTGGAAGAGCTGAAGGAGCGGGTGAAGTACTTTAAAAGCGAGGACAAGCTTCTGGAGGCACAGAGGATTTCGGAACGGACGAATTTTGATGTGGAAATGATGAGGGAAACCGGCTTTTGTTCCGGCATTGAGAACTATTCCCGCCATTTGACCTTTGGAAAGCCGGGAGAACCGCCGTGGACGCTGATTGATTATTTCCCTGAAGATTTTTTGATTATTGTAGATGAGTCTCACATTACGCTTCCGCAGGTACGGGGCATGTATGCGGGAGACCGTTCCAGAAAACAGACTCTGGTAGATTACGGGTTCCGTCTTCCCTCAGCGCTGGATAACCGGCCGCTGAATTTTACAGAATTTGAAAGCAAGATTGATCAGATGATGTTTGTATCTGCTACCCCTGGTCCTTACGAGGCAGAGCATGAGCTGATGCGGACAGAGCAGATTATCCGTCCTACAGGACTTCTGGATCCGGAGATTTCTGTGCGGCCGGTGGAAGGGCAGATTGATGATCTGGTATCTGAGGTTCACCGGGAGGTGGCAGCTCATCATAAGGTGCTGATTACGACTCTGACCAAGCGGATGGCAGAGGATTTGACAGATTATATGCGGGATGTGGGAATCCGCGTAAAGTATCTTCATTCGGATATTGATACCCTGGAGCGGGCTGAGATTATCCGTGATATGCGTCTGGATGTGTTTGATGTTCTGGTGGGAATCAATTTGCTGAGAGAAGGCCTGGATATCCCGGAAATTACGCTGGTGGCGATTCTGGATGCGGACAAGGAAGGATTTCTCCGCTCAGAAACATCTCTGATTCAGACCATCGGACGGGCTGCCCGAAACTCGGAAGGCCATGTAATCATGTATGCAGACACCATAACGGATTCTATGCGTGTGGCGATTGAGGAGACCAACAGAAGACGCCAGATTCAGCAAAAGTATAATGAGGAGCATGGCATTACACCGACTACGATTAAAAAGGCAGTGCGGGATCTGATTGCTATTTCCAAGGCGGCAGAACGGAATCCGGCTTCGGAGGAGAAGGATCTGGAGTCTATGAGTCTGAAGGAACTGAACAAGCTGGCAAAGGAGCTTCAGAAGAAGATGCATCAGGCTGCAGCAGAGCTGAACTTTGAGGAAGCTGTTGTGCTGCGGGATCGGATGCTGCAGGTAAAAACCATGCTGCTGGAACTGGAGGGCCAGGATAAATAAAGAAAATCAGGAGAGGGCGGCTGCTCCGACCGGCGGAAAGCTGTTGGATACAATGCGGAGCCGGTCATCGGATCGGGTGTAGAGATAGACCTGATTGGACAGCTGATCCTCAAGGGGAACCTCCTGTGTGTTAATGGTTCGTACCATATTGCTTAAATCTTCATAAGAGGTATCGGGACTGTCCGGTGTCAGAAGGACTTCGTGAACGCTTGAGGGAAGGACAATGAGATCCTTCTCCAGACGGGCGGCGAAGTCCTTTAATATATCCTGATAAATCATGCAGGCCGCTCCATACAGACCGGTCTGGTTGGTGAGGACATAAAGCGGAATGGTTTCGCTGGGGGACTGAAGGAGAAGCTCGAGAAGAGACGGGTCACAGGCATCCTGAGAGGTATCTCCGGCCATGGTCTGCAGCAACTCCTGCATGCTCTGAATTTCTGCAGGAAATTCCCGCGGAGTATTTTCCCTGGCCAGTCTCCACAAATCTTTGGCAGTGACATTCCACATGCGGGCATGACTGTTGTGAATCATGGCGGTAACCTGGCCTGTCTCTGTGCGTTCCAGGGAGAGGAAAAAAATAATGGAAAGATCCAGATAAGGAATATGGGGAACATCGGAAAGAAGCACCTGATTGGATGCATTGTGAATCATGCGGAACATGATCTTGTCTTTTAAATATTCGAAATTGATGACAGATTCGGCGGTAAGAGAGGCCGGAGGCGGTGTGGTCTGGTAAAGCTGAAGAATTTCTTCAACAATGGATTCCAGGGAGGAACCGCGGATCAGTTTCTGATAGTAGGGATTCAGGTAAATCGTGGGAGCCAGATGAGCACCGGGGCCCTGGAGCGTCAGTCCGTCCAGCGTAACACCGTTATTGCGGGGAAGGGGACGGAGAATAAAGTGAAATTCTTCGCCAAGGGCAGCCTGCAGGTTCTGAAGCAGGCATTCTAAAAAAGCTTCGTATGCCATAAAAGGATACCTCCATATGTGTAATTGGAATAAATGATAAATTTGCTGTGGGAAACAGATTTGAAAATTTCCGAAAACGGAATGAGACATAAGAATGTCCGAAGTGGTAGAACCTATTATAAAGGATTTTTCCTGCCTGCGCAAGGATATCCTGAAAATTTAAGAAAAGATTTGGTTGTAGTTTGCCGGAAAACCAGATAAAATATGTCTTGAGTTTCCGTGTGCCTGAAGTTTGAAAAGCGGAAGAAAGCGCTGGGAAAGGGTTAAAAAAGCGAAAAAAAGCGCTGGGAAAGTGAAAGAAAACCGGAAACCGGGGAAAAATTAGTACGGAATTATAAGGATAGAGACAGAATGAATCGAGTAATAAAAAGAGCAGTAATTTTGTTTGGAGTTTTTGCTGCCGCTTTGCTGGCATATTTTTTTCTGTCCGGAAGGGACAGCGGCAAAGAACAGGTAGTATATGTAGATATGGGAGAGGCGTCTCTTCCGGCAGTCAGTGTGGAGATGTTTGGGCGAAAGACGAATCCCATGGCCGGATATGTGCAGGAGGTGGATAACCGGGCAGCAGGAAACAGTCTGACTGTATTGCCGGAGGATCGGGCTCTGACAGTTTTGATTGAAAAGGGCGGAGATGCAGTTACGGGCATCAGCTATGAAATCAGAACCATGGATCGGGAGCGATTGATAGAGCGCACTGCCCTGGAACAGTGGGAACAGAACGGAGAAGAGATTCGGGCAGTGCTTCCCATTCAGAATCTTTTGAATCGGGAGCAGGAATATCTGCTGCGCCTGGATTTAAATACGGAGCAGCATGGAATGATTCATTATTATACCAGAATTCTCTGGACAGAAAATGAGGGAGTTTCTGCCATGCTGGATTTGGCTGCAGATTTTTCAGCCAGAACCTTTGATTATACTCAGGCAAAGGAGCTGACTACGTATCTGGAGACAAGTCCTTCGGAGGATAACAGCTCCTTTGGAACAGCTTCTATTCGTTCCAGCTTTTCCCATCTGACCTGGGGCGATTTGGATATGCAGCCGGCAAGTCAGGTCCAGGTGACTCTCAAGGAACTGGATGGAATTATGAGCTGCGTTCAGCTGACGTATCTGGCGGAACGGAAAAACGGAGAGGATGATACGGAGTATTATCAGGTAGAGGAAAATTTCACTATGAAGTGGAACTCTCTTCGGATTTATCTGATGGATTATGACCGGCAGGTAAACCAGATTTTTCAGGGAAAGCAGACGGATTACGCAGGAAAGCGGATTTTGCTGGGAATTACCAGGGATGAGCGGGTTGAGGTTAAAAAAAGTCCGGATGGAAATATTCTGGCTTACCGGGTAAACAGGGATTTATGGAGTTACGATCAGAAGGAGCAGAAGGGGGCGAAGGTCTTTTCCTTCCGAAGCAGCGATGTAACAGATCCCCGCAATTATTACGGACAGCATGATATCTCGATTCTGTCTGTGGAAGACAGCGGAGATGTGGATTTCCTGGTGTATGGATACATGAACCGCGGCAATCATGAAGGAAGCATGGGAATTGTCGGTTATCACTATGATTCCGGTCAGAATGCGCTGGAGGAGCTTTATTATATTCCTTATACTGGTTCTTATGAAGCGCTGGAGGATGATCTGCAGCAGCTTGTTTACCGGAATGATCAGGGAATGCTGTATCTGTATGTGGATCACGCCGTTTACGGTATTGATTTGAAAAGCCGGGAAAATATTGTAGTGGCAGATGCCCTTGAGGAGGGCAGCTATGCTGTCAGCGCAGACAGAAGCCGGATTGCATGGCAGGCGGGAGGAAGCCGGTATGATTCGGAAAGCCTCAGTCTGATGGATCTGAATACAGGAGAAAAACGGGAAATCCGGGGAGAATCAGGAAAATATGTGCGGGTTCTCGGCTTTGTAGGAAGCGATCTGGTGTATGGAACTGCAAATAAAGAGGACGTCTGGATGGACAATGGGCGTGTCCGGGAGCTTCCGATGGAAAGCATTCGGATTATCAATGATCAGATGCAGGAGGAAACCAGCTATGAAAAGCCCGGATACTATATTTCCCAGGTCCGGGTAGAAGAAAGCCGGATTCATCTGAGCCGTGTTTCCAAAACAGGAGGAGACGGTTATACAGAGGCCCAGCCGGATACGATTGTATGCAACGTGTCCATGGGACCGGGAAATCTGGAGGGAATCGGCTGGTATGCATCTGCGGATAAGGGAAAGGTGTCTTTTGTACAGCTCTCTCAGGAAATTCGCAGTTCCAGGAATGTACGGATTTCGGTTCCCAAAAAGATTCGTGACAGTGAGTCGGATGTATTGGAGCTGAAATCCAATTATCAGGTGAAAAGTCTGGAGTTTTATGCCTACAGCGGCGGTCATCTTCAGAAAACAACTACAGATTTTTCGGAAGCCATGCAGATGGCGTATGAAAAAATGGGGGTTGTCACAGACAGCAATCACAGGATTCTGTGGAGCAGGGTCAACCGGGGACCGGTAAAAAATATTAAGGATCCGGCTTCTGTCTTTGCTCCGGTAGAGCGGCAGCTGGAAAGTTTTACGGACAGCTGTGTTCTCGAGGACGGTCTGATGATTCTGGATGCAAGAGGCTGCAGTATGCAGCAGCTGCTTTATTTTATTGATCAGAATATGCCGGTTCTGGGATTTACGGAGAATGGCGGCTATCTTCTTCTGTGCGGTTTTGATCAGTATAATGTGACAGTATATGATCCGGCTTCCGGGGAAACCTACAAGGCGGGACTGAACGACAGTACGGAATTCTTCCGCCGGCGCGGAAATGATTTTATCTGCGCAGTTTGGCCCCGGTAATGTCCTGGAATGTTCGTTTCTCTTTACAAATCGGATTTATGTGGTATAATCTATAGGACACTGGGCGCTTAGATGGCCCGGTGGATGAAAAACAGACAGAATTTGATTATTTTTGACAGCAGTTCAGGGCTTCCGTGTTCCCCGCCGAAGCGTCGGGCGGAAAGGTCAGGCCGTCCTGAACAGCTGTAATTTTTAACAGATAGAGATAAATAAAGAACAGATAAAAGCTTCGGTTTTTGGTGATTTAGGAAGAGATTTAGGCAGAGGTGTGGGATGAATCAATATATTATGAAAGGCGGCAACCCCCTGGTTGGTGATGTAGTAATCAGCGGGGCTAAGAATGCTGCCCTTGGTATTCTGGCGGCGGCGATTATGACGGACGAGGATGTGATTGTGGAGAATCTGCCGGATGTCCGTGATATTAATGTGCTGCTGGAGGCCATCGAAGAGATCGGGGCATCTGTAGAGCGTCTGGATCGTCACAGAGTCAGGATCAATGCATCCACAATCCGTGAGGTTTCTGTAGATGATGAGTATATCCGGAAAATCAGAGCGTCCTATTATTTTATCGGGGCGCTGCTTGGCAAGTATAAAAGTGCGGAGGTGCCTCTCCCCGGCGGCTGTAATATCGGCAGCAGACCGATTGATCAGCATTTAAAGGGATTCCGGGCTCTGGGAGCTAAAATTGAGATCGAGAGAGGCGCTGTGGTAGCCCATGCCATTGATCTGGTGGGAAGCCATATTTATCTGGATGTGGTTTCTGTCGGCGCTACTATCAATATCATGATGGCGGCAGCTATGGCAGAGGGACAGACAATTATTGAGAATGCTGCGAAGGAACCCCATGTAGTAGATGTGGCGAACTTCTTAAACAGCATGGGAGCCAATATCAAAGGGGCAGGTACGGATATTATCCGGATCCGCGGTGTCCGCCGGCTTCATGGTACGGAGTATTCCATTATTCCGGATCAGATTGAGGCAGGTACCTTTATGTGTGCGGCAGCGATTACCCGCGGCGATATTACAGTGAAAAATGTGATTCCCAAGCATCTGGAGGCGATTACAGCCAAGCTGGTGGAGATTGGCTGTGAGGTGCTGGAGGGAGATGATGAGGTGCGTGTGGTAGGAAAACCGCGTCAGCATTCAACAAACATCAAGACCCTTCCTTATCCGGGATTTCCCACGGATATGCAGCCTCAGATGACGGTTACTCTGGCTCTTGCCGAGGGAACCAGCGTAATTACAGAGAGTATTTTTGAAAACAGATTCAAATATGTAGATGAACTGACCAGAATGGGCGGAAATATTAAGGTAGAAGGAACCGTGGCGATTATTGAAGGCGTCAGAGGATTTACCGGCGCTCAGGTAGAATCACCGGATTTAAGAGCGGGTGCGGCTCTTGTTCTGGCAGGCCTTTCTGCCAGCGGTTATACAGTTGTAGATGAGATTGGATATATTCAGAGAGGTTATGAGTGCTTTGAAGAGAAGCTGCAGTCCCTGGGAGCTGTGATTCAGGTTGTGGATTCAGAAAAAGAAGCTCAGAAGTTTCGGCTGAAAATCGGCTGATTTGCCGCGGCAGCAGAAAGATATTTGAAAATTCAGGGATATGGATGATTCCATATCCCCTTTTTCATTTTCACAGGAAATTACTTTCTATGGAATAAAAACAGGAAAAGCTGGCAATGGTTAAAAAATGTTCTGGTTTCCGTAAGCAAATTGTTATGAACTGTACATATTCTGGACACGAATTCCGCTTATTATGATAATATAAAAGAAATGTCAGAGTACGACGGTGATATTCAGACGTCAGGGTGATAAAAGGAGGAGAAGCGTATGATGTTATGGAAAAAAGGAATGAAAGTGATGACCAGTGCAGGAATCCTGGCTGTAGTGTTTGCAGGAACGGCTATGGCTGCAGAGGAGAGAACGAAGATTACCAGCATTGAGCTGACGATTGATTCTGATGTACAGGTGGGAGACGAAAGCGGTGATGTGAGCGTTACTACCAATGGTTCCAATTATTCTATTGAAGATGTAGAAATTGTCAATGACAATGGAGAGTGGAACAGCGGGGATGTTCCGCAGGTTGCCATTACACTGGAGGCAGATTCTGATTACTATTTTGGTTCCATGAGCTCCAGCAGAGTAAAGCTGCGCGGAGATGATGCCAAGTACATCAAATCCCGCCGTGAGGACAGCAGCTCTACCTTAATCGTAACCATTAAGCTGGATGAGCTGGAGGGAAGCCTTGATATCGAAGATGTTGCGTGGGAGAACGATGATTCCACGACAGCAAGATGGGAGAAGTCCGAGGGAGGAAACAGCTATCAGGTACGTCTTTACCGCGGCAACAGCTCTGTAGGAGAAACAGTTACCACTACAAATACTTATTACAATTTTGCAGACAGAATTACCAGAGAAGGCGAATTTTACTTTAAGGTTCGTTCTGTAGGAAATGACAATAAGAAGGGTGACTGGTTCGAGTCTGATTATATTTATGTAGATGAAGAGATGCTGGAGGATATCCGCGCCGGACATTATGGCACAGGCACAGGCGGAACAACCTCTACTCCGGGCGGCTCTGGTGTTGACAGATGGATGAGAAATGAGATTGGCTGGTGGTATCAGTATGCCAATGGTTCCTATCCTGCAAACGGATGGCTTCAGATCAGCGGCGTATGGTACTGCTTTGACAGCGCAGGCTATATGCGGACCGGATGGATTCAGTCCGGAAATACCTGGTACTTCTGTGACCGCACCAGCGGAGCAATGCGGACCGGATGGATTCAGGATGGAAATGCCTGGTACTACTGCAACAGCAGCGGAGCGATGTTAGCCAACACAAGAACTCCGGACGGCTACTATGTAGGAGCAAATGGAGCCTGGATTCAGTAGCTGAACAGCAGATAAAAGCAGAAATCAACATACCTGAGGTAAAAAGCACTTCGGTAAAATACAATAAAATACAGGGGGATTGGGAAAATGACAGAGGAATTTTCAGCAGAGATACTGACAAAGGAATTGATTCAGATTGAAAGCACCAATCCGGGAGCCTGTGAGAGCGCCGTCGGGGAATTTATTTCCCGGCGGCTTTCTGGGCTTCCGGGGGTGACGGTGAAGAGACAGGAGGTGCTTCCCGGCAGGTTCAATCTTATGGCAGAGCTTCCGGGACCGGAGGCGGAGCCGGCGCTTGTGTGGATTTGTCACATGGATACAGTGGTAGTGGGCGCTGGGTGGACCAGAGATCCCTTCGGAGCAGAGGAGGAAAATGGTCTGCTATACGGCAGAGGGGCCTGTGATATGAAATCAGGCCTTGCATGTGCGCTGTCGTCATTTGCAGGAATGGCCGAAGCGATAGCGCAGGGCCGGAAACCCTGCCGGCGCCTGGTTTTCATCGGCAGCGTTGACGAGGAGGATTTTATGCGGGGCTCAGAAGCTGCTATTGCTGCAGGATGGGTAAGAAAGCAGGACTGGGTTCTGGATACAGAGCCGACAGACGGGCAGATTCAGGTGGCACACAAGGGGAGAACCTGGTTTGAAGTGACGGTGACAGGCTGTACAGCTCATGCCAGTATGCCCTGGAAGGGAGCGGATGCCATTGCCGGTATGGCAGAGCTGATTCGGGAAATCAGACTGGAGGTGGAAGCCCTTCCTCACCATGAGGATCTGGGATGGTCAACCGTCACCTTCGGCCAGATTACCGGAGGATACCGTCCTTATGTGGTCCCGGATACCTGTAAGGTGTGGATTGACATGCGCCTCGTTCCGCCTACAGATACAAAGGCGGCGGAGGAAATTGTGAAGCGAGGGGCAGAGGCGGCCCGAAAGGCGGTTCCCGGAATCCGGACAGACTGGAAAATTACAGGAGATCGTCCTTATGTGGAAAAGCACGAGGATTCTCCCCTTCTGGCAGCTTTACGGGAGGCGGATTCCTCTGTTACAGGCAGAATGCCGGTAACAGGACCGTTTCCGGGATATACGGACACTGCTGTTATTGCAGGTATTCTTGGATGTGAAAACTGTATGTCTTATGGTCCGGGAAGTCTTTCCATGGCCCATAAGCCGGATGAATTTGTTCCGATTGAGGATATCCGCCGCTGTGAAAGGGTGATGTTCAGACTGGCAGAAAATCTGGTGCTGGAGAAGGAAGACTGACCGGAGACGGGGAAAAAGAAAACAGAAACTTCCGGAAATTGCTCTTGACAGCATTCTGCGGATCTGATAGTATATACCGTGCAACAATGGAATAACAACTGAAAAGTGCGTAATCCCTTATTCAGAGTGATGGAGATACAAAGGATCTGTGAAGTCACGGCAACCCCGGACGGCATTTTTTGCATAAGCCTGATTTTTATGGCAGACAGCAGGAAAAAGCGCGTGAGGAAGGTGCCAACCTGAGCGAGAAATCGAGCAATAAGAGGATTTGATAGTTCAGATCAATCAAGTCCGCAGTAAAATTGCTACGGACTTTTCTTTTGTTTTGAAAGTATATTGAAGGAGGATATAATGGAGAAAATACTGTTTACTTCTGAATCTGTAACTGAGGGACATCCGGATAAAATGTGTGATGCCATTTCCGATGCCATTCTGGATGCGTTGATGGAAAAGGACCCCATGAGCCGCGTTGCATGCGAAACCTGCACCACTACCGGTCTGGTTATGGTTATGGGAGAGATTACGACCAATGCATATGTAGATATTCAGTCTATCGTTCGTGAGACCGTTCGTGAAATCGGTTACGACCGTGCAAAATACGGTTTTGACTGTGATACCTGCGGCGTTCTGGTTGCTCTGGACGAGCAGTCCAGCGATATTGCCATGGGCGTAAATAAGGCTCTGGAGGCAAGAGAAAATGCGATGGATGACAGCGAGCTGGATGCTATTGGAGCAGGTGACCAGGGTATGATGTTCGGCTATGCTACCAATGAGACTGAGGAGTATATGCCTTATCCGATCGCACTGGCTCACAAGCTGGTTCGTCAGCTGACCAAGGTGCGCAAAGACGGAACCCTGCCTTATCTTCGTCCGGATGGAAAGTCCCAGGTTACGGTAGAGTACGACAAGGAAGGACACCCGATCCGCCTGGATGCAGTGGTTCTTTCCACCCAGCACGATGAGAGCGTTACACAGGAGCAGATTCACGCAGATGTGAAAAAATACGTTTTCGATCAGGTGCTGCCGGCAGATATGGTAGATGAGGAAACCAAATTCTTCATCAACCCCACTGGACGTTTTGTAATTGGCGGACCTCAGGGAGACAGCGGCCTGACCGGACGGAAGATTATTGTAGATACCTATGGCGGATATGCACGTCACGGCGGCGGAGCATTTTCTGGTAAGGACTGCACCAAGGTAGACCGTTCTGCAGCTTATGCAGCCCGTTATGTGGCAAAGAATATTGTGGCAGCAGGTCTGGCTGATAAGTGTGAGATTCAGCTTTCCTACGCTATCGGTGTAGCTCATCCGACCTCTATCCGTGTAGAAACCTTTGGAACCGGTAAGCTGGCTGATGAAGAGCTGGTAGCAGTTGTTCGCGAGAATTTCGATTTAAGACCGGCTGGAATTATCAAGATGCTGGATCTGAGACGCCCGATTTACAAGCAGACAGCAGCATACGGCCATTTCGGAAGAACAGATCTGGATCTTCCCTGGGAGAAAACAGATCGTGCAGAAGTTCTGAAGGCTTATTTAAAGTAAAAAGCAAAAAAGAAACCCCTGACCGGTTCGTGAAAACGCCGGCAGGGGTTTTGTTTTTCTGGGCAGCCTTTAATCTGGCTGGGACTCTGTAATGGTGACAATCACCCGGTTGGGGAGACAGACAAGAAGCTCTCCGTTCATGGTGATGCGTCCCTGATGGACACAGACCTTATCCGGGCAGGTGGCCTCGCTGATCCAGGCGGTGCCGTCCTGAATGATCAGGTGGTTGGTGCCGCCCTGATAGCCCTCGATGGTGATGTCCAGATTTTCATTTAAATCGTAGGTGGCAACGGCAGTTCCATCAACAGAAACCTCTACGAAAACAGCAGGGCGTCGGCTGTTCTGATAGTTTATAAAGAATCCGACTGCAGCGGCGGCAAGGATTGCAAGAATCAGAATCAGTTCTTTTTTGTGTTTTTTCATGGGAAATAACCTCTTTCTAAAATGTAAGTGAAATGATATACTAGTGAAGAAATACATTTGCAGCAGTTCAGCGGTTTATCTTCCTGCCTTTTTGCAGTGGACAGGAAGCGCTGGGTGTCTGAAACTATATCACAGATATAGCGGGATGTCAAATGAGAGGAAAGGGCCGGAGGGTGAAATAACATGGTCAGAAGAAGCAAAGACAGCAGAAAAGGAGCACGGGCAGTAGCTCTCTACGGGCTTTTGATTGCCCTGGCGTTTATTTTCAGCTATGTGGAAGCAATGATACCGGTGCCGGTGCCGATTCCGGGAGTCAAGCTTGGCCTTGCCAACCTGGTGAATGTGGTCGGGCTTTATACAGTGGGAGCAGCAGGAACAGCGGCGGTTGCTCTGGTCCGGATTGTTCTTGTGGGATTTACCTTCAGCAATCCGGGAAGTATGATGTATGCACTGGCCGGCGGAATCTTCAGCCTGGCGGTGATGATTGCAGCAAAGAAATACAGGTGGTTCAGTGAAATCGGAGTCAGCATTCTGGGCGGTATTTTTCACAATATCGGTCAGCTGACAGTAGCGGCTCTGATTACAGGAACAGGAGGCGTTTTTTCCTATCTGCCGGTGCTTTTAGTGGCTGGTGTGATTACAGGAGGCGTTATTGGACTTTTGGGAGGTCTGATTGTGGAACGGCTTCTTCCGGTGGTCGGACGGATTTAACCGGGGATAAAAAGGTGCAGGAAAGCAGGGCATGTGATGCTCTGCTTTTTTTATGTCATAGAAAATTGTATCCTATGACATAAAAACGCTCCGCGGGGATCGCCATGCGGCGGAAGAGAATTTTGTCGCAGAAGCGACCCGCCGCAGGCGGAGAAGCTCGCGA